>CP032507.1:1415000-1726666 GCA_008375315.1 Ectothiorhodospiraceae bacterium BW-2
CATGAACGATTTGAAACCTTGGCGACGGTAATACTAGGTACCGTTCTTATTGCCGTGGGTCTAGGGATCGCTTGGGAGGCGGTAGAGCGACTCCAGAGCGAAACCGGTCCCTCTCCCGGAGTCATGGCTATAGTGATAGCCTCCCTCTCGGTACTCTCTAAAGAGTGGCTGTTCCACTACACCATGCGCCTAGCTAATAAGATTCACTCCCCCATGTTAAAGGCCAACGCTTGGCACGCCCGCAGCGACGCTATCTCCTCCATCGTGGTCATTATTGGCGTCGCAGGAACGATGCTCGGCTATGGCGTGCTCGATGCCATCGCTGCGATTATCGTCGCCCTAATGATTGTAAAAATTGGCTTTGAGCTAGGCAAAGAGAGCATCAATGAGCTGGTTGACCGAGCGCTAGAGAAGGGGGAGGTTAAAAAGATTATCGCCACGGTTCGCGCTGTTCCCGGAGTGGTCAAAGTCCATGAGTTGCGCTCCCGCATGATGGGTGGTAAGGCGTTAATCGATCTCCATGTCCAAGTCGGCTCCCACATCAGTGTCTCCGAAGGCCACTTTATCGGCCTGCAGGTTCGCCAGCAGGTGCTGGAACAGTTCGATGAGGTTAGCGATGTGCTGGTTCATATCGATCCAGAAGATGATGACAGTATCAAAGTCAACTACGATGAGAGCCCACAACGGCCACAAATCGAACACCAACTAAGAGAAGAGCTCAATGATCCCCAGCTGTGGCAGCTACTACACCGCTTTCAGTTCCACTATATTAATGGACAGCTCGAACTAGAGTGCTGCTTTATCGAGCCCCTCACCGAGGAGCAGCTACAACGGCTCACCAAAGCGGCGCTAACACTAGAGTCGGTCTGCCACATAGAGGTAGTGGTGCTACAGCATCCTCTCCCCGCCCCTACCTCAACTAAAACCAGAGTCAAAGCCACCTGATGTCGATGCGGCAGCTACAGGCCCGCTTTCGGAGTCTGCGCGGTGAGAATTTGAGCTGGAGGCTTCTCGCGGCCGAAAACGGTCCGCTACTGCTCGCCTTTATTGCAGATCTGTTTGATGGCCAGAGCGAACTCCCCTATGCACAAGCTCGAACGGCCCTAGAGAGTGAACTGCTGCTGTGGCGTCAAGAGGGGTTATCGCTACAAGAGAGCGCCTCGGCCTATCTCAGACAGTGGATTCAGCACGGCTGGTTAAGGGAGCACAATGACCACCTAGTGTTAACCGATAGTGCTGAAGTGGCGCTCCGTTTTGTGCAGAGCCTAGAGCAGCGCCAGAGCCGTACCACCGCCTCCCGCCTTCGACTACTACAAGATAGAGTCAGCGAACTAGCCTTTGCCACCGGTGCGAGTCCCGAACAGCGGCTGCAGCGACTCCAGCAGCGGCAGCAGCAGCTACAGCACGATATTGACCGAGTTAGAGAGGGCGAAATTGAGCCGATGCCCGACGCGGAACAGTTTGAACGGCTACAGGAGATCTACCAGCTAGCACTAGAATTAAGCGGCGATTTTCGCCGCGTAGAGGAGGAGATTCGGCAACTTAACCACCAACTTCGCATCGAAATGGTCTCAGCCGGTCGGGGAGAGATTGTCGATACCCTGCTACAAAAAGAGCAGCAACTCCACCAGAGCAGCGCTGGGCGAGCCTTTAACGCCTTCTTTCAACTACTGTGCGATATACCACGCACCACCGAACTACGAGAGGAGCTACGCCAGCTACTTAATATCTCGGCCGCCGACCACCTACGCTCCGATCAGCGCCGCTTTTTAGGGCGTCTAGTACGCGAACTTAACCGCGAAAGTGAACGGGTGTTTCAAATTCGCCGTAAAACAGAGGAGGGGTTGCGCCAATTTATTGAACGCGGCAGCTATCTCGAAAACCGCCAGATTGATCGACTGCTAGGAGAACTAGAACGCAAAGCACTACAGCTACAACAGCACAAACTCTCCCCAAGCCAACTCACTACCCTCTCACTCCCCACCGGTTCGGTGGAGTGCCGCTCAGCTAACTCACTGCAACTTAAACAGCCACAGCCGCGCTTTAACAGTGAGAGCTGGGAACTCACCCCCCCGTTAGAGCAGGCCAGTGAGGCGATGCTGCGCCACCTTCACCCCATACGCATGGATCAGATTGCCCACCGCCTACAGCAGCAGCTACAGCAGCACGGCTCCCAATCGCTAGCGACACTAGCTAGCGCTCTTCCCATCGAAGCGGGGCTAGAGGAGCTGGTAATCTGGCTACGCTTAGCCCAGATGGCAGCCGCTGCCCCGCTCGAACAGCGAGAGCAGCTACAGATTCGCGATCCACAAGGAGATGAGCTACGGGCAACCATTCCCGTTTACCGCCTCTCAGCCTCCGATTTAGAGCAGCTTAAACCGCTACTTTAACCGTTGGCAAGTAGGCTCCGTTTGAAACCATTGCATTTCCGACAACAGAACTATATGCTTCCCCGCTCTACTCGGCCAACTCTCTACGCTTTAGTGATCTATATAATTCATGCCAGAACTTAGTCAACAAGAACAGCAGCTGCTCTCACTGGCCACCAAGCTGCAACTGCTCTCACCAGAGCAACAGCAGCAGATCGCGGCTGCTTATCCCCAACAGAGTGAGTTCTCCACCCTCATCCACTATCTCGAACAGCAGCAACTCCTCAATAACCACCAACTGACCCAGCTACAGAAGCGGTTTAAACTCTATCAGGTCGAACAGGAGGATCGTCACTTCGCTACCTTAGCGCTCCGCTCCGGCTTGATCTCTCGCCAGCAGCTACAGCAGCTACTACAGCAACAAAAAGAGCTACGCAGCCAAGGGCGACTACAGCGCTTAAATCACTTAATGGTCACCGAAAAACTCCTCACCGAGGCGCAGAGAAAGATACTACTACAAAAGCAGCGCAGCGGTGCCGGTGTCACAACCGCTCAGACCACGCAGAGAGACAGCAGCAACGAAAATCGCCCCGCCTTTGATGTCAAAGTCAGCAAAGATCACGCTTACGCCCTACTCGAACTCTACCGCCCCGATAATAGTGATGAGGCCCTACAGCAGCTAGAGGCACTGCTAACAAAAGAGGGGGTGGTACACGGTCTTATCAGCCAAGAGCAACTTAAAAACTACCTCAGTGGTGAGTCGGGCAGTAGCGGTAGCTGGACCATCGCCACCCAGAGCGAACCGACTCCCGGCTCAGCCGGCACCATTGAGTACCACTTCGATACCGATCCTGTCCGTGTCGGCACACTGAAAGAGGGGGGAGCTATCGATTTTCGGGATCGAGGCGATATCCCCGAAGTCAAAAAGGGCGATCTGCTCGCCCGACGCCTACCGGCCACCCCTGGCCGCCCGGGTCGAACCGTCAGAGGCGAACCTATCCCCCCCCCCAAAGCCGAAGAGGCCTACCTCATCACCGCCATGGGGGTCGAACTCAGCCGCGACAACAACGAGGCCTACGCCCAACATAGCGGCATTCCCATGATCACCAGCACCGGCTCACTCTATGTACTGGCCGAACAGAAATATAACGGTAATATCGGCTACCAGACTGGCCATGTCGATTTTTCTGGCGCCATTATTGTCGGTGGCATTATTGAGGACGACTTTCAGGTCATCGGTGGCCGACTCTCCGCCGGCGAGATTCGCAAAGCCTATGTCGAAATCACCGGAGATATTGTCATCTTAGGCGGTATCATCGGTGCCCGCATCAAGTGTGGCGGCAGTCTCCGTGCCCGCTACATTCACAACGCCACCCTCGAAGTCGATGGCAATGTGGTTATTGAGCGCGAACTATTTCGTTCGAAACTAAAGTGTGGTGGCGATCTACTAGCCAAAAAAGCGACCATTTTTGAGTCCACCATCTCCAGCTGTGGCGACACCCAACTCGGCCAGCTAGGAGGAGAAAAGGGGGCCTCCCCCTCCACCATCAATATCGGCACCTGCGAGCGGCTAACGGAGGAGCTAGAACATAAAGAGGGGGAGATAAAAAAAATAAAGCCCAAACTAACGCAGCTACACCAAGATATAACCGAAGCCCTCGCCTCTCAGCAGATAGGGAGTGAAAATTTAGGCAAACTAGCACTCAATATTGAGCTACAACGGCAAGAGATCACCGAGATTGAGCAAAAACTGTCACAGCTCCCCCAAGCCGACATGGAGGCTGAACGGTTACAACAGCGACTTAATGTCCTCAAACGACAAGATGAACGGAACGAGGGCGAGCTAAAACGGCTAAACCGCGAACAGAAAAAGCTCGACGACTGGGTCGAGACGCTACAACAGCGCATTGATAACGAGCAAAAACAGCTCGAAACGAAACAGTATGAACTCAAAGTGATTCGCCAACGGATTCATGCCGTAGGTGACGACGCCCGCCTAGTGGTCTATGGCAAACTACAGCCACAAAACAAAATTGTCGGTAACCGCACCCAGCTCATTATCAAAGAGCTACGAGAAGGGGTATCGATTCGGCAGAAGATTAGAACCGATCCCGAAACCGGCTCCCGTCGCTGGGCAATGGCTGCCGCTAAAATACGCCGCCGCTAACCACCACCACACCGCTGCGGATGGTACTGAGACTGCCCTAGCTGCTCTCCCTGTCGCAGCGCCTGCCAAGTAAAACGCTGTGCCTCATCGATTGCATCGTTTAGGCTATCACCTAGCACTAGCCGAGCCGCAATCGCTGAAGCAAAGGTACAACCAGAGCCGTGATAGACCCCCGGCAGACGACGGCAAGACCACTGCCGCTCTGCGCCATTGGCCCGAAAGAGGCGATGAACAACACTCTCACCCGTAGAGCTATCGGTTCCGGTGACCAATACCGCCGTCGCCCCCCTATCGATCAGACTCTTCGCGGCGAGGGGCACATCGGATGAACCACCTAAACGGCAACACTCACTCACATTAGGCGTTAATAGGGTGACATACGGCAGCAGCGTTAATAGCGCTTCAGCGAGCTCTTCTCCAGCTAACTCCCCCCCTCCACCGGCACGCAGCACCGGATCGAGTACCACAGGAGAACCTCGCACACGCTCCAACCAAAATCGCACCACCGCAACATTAGCGACCGAACCGAGTAGCCCTAGCTTCACTCCGGCAATCGCCATATCGTGATAGATCGCCTCAATCTGCTGCTGCAGCAGATCAGGTGCCACCGGCTCAACCCGAGCCACATTGACCGTATTCTGTACCGTCAGGGCACTAACGACCGGCAGCGGCTGCAGTCGGTAGTGGCTAATAGTTTCGATATCAGCAGCAATACCCGCCGCGCCACTTGGATCATTCCCGCCAACCACCAATAGGCTCTGTTTCATCCCTCTTACTCATCTTGTTGGATATGGGTGTAGCATACGGCTGCAAGAGTGGTGTAATATTCCCCTCGCGCTAACCTTCTGCGCATCCCAAAACTTGTTTTAATGAGGATTTAACCATGCATCACTATAGAACACAACGACACTTCGCTCTACTAGCGGCCATAGTACCCCTAACCACGCTTAATGCTCAAACAGTTATCAGCCACTGTAGCGGCAGCTACTGCCAACCGGTTCGGGTGGTTAGTAACTGCACCACGACCCCCTGTGGCTCCAGTGTCACCTATGTCGCCCCAGTAAGCTATGGTTGTAGCGGCTATAGCTGCGGCACCACGACCTACTCTACGGTGACTCCGGCCTATTATCAGGTACTCCCCACCACCACGACCTATACCTACGCCGCTCCACGCTGCGCCACGACCCTCCTCTACCGTTAATTACTCCACCTCGCAGCAGCAGACCATGTGCAGACTCTTCCCGCTTCACTGGCTCTGCTGCGCCATACTAATCGCGCCGGCGCTGTTACACGCCTCACACCCTGAATTCAGCCTGCACCGACTTCATAGCGCTAAGCCAGGCCCGACCGTACTGATTATCGGTGGCATACAGGGCGATGAGCCGGGCGGCTTTCACGCCGCCACGCTACTCGTTACCCACGCTAAATTGCAAAACGGCGAGCTATGGGTAGTCCCCAACCTCAACTTTGCCAGCATTCTCCACAGCGCTCGCGGCCTACATGGTGACTTAAATCGTAAATTTTACGCCGTCTCCCCCCACGATCCCGACTACCACGCCGTTAAACAGATTCAGGAGCTAATCACCTCACCCGCGGTCGATATTGTCATCAATATGCACGATGGTAGCGGCTTCTACCGTCCCAACTACCAAGATAGTCAGCACAACCCCCACCGCTGGGGCCAGGCGATGATTATCGATCAACAGCAGTTAGCCAATAGCCGCTGGGGAGCGTTAGAAGAGCTAGCAACGCGCACCCTCGCCCAAGTCAATCAGCAGCTACTCCACCCTAACCACCGTCTCCACCTCAAAAATACCCGCACCCGCGATGGCGATATTGAGATGGAGAAGAGCCTAACCTACTTCGCCATTCGCCACCACAAACCGGCACTAGCGCTGGAGGCGAGCAAAACACTCTCTACCGCAGAGCGGGTCTATTACCATCTACAGATGCTAAGCCACTATTTGAGAGAGATCGGAATGGATCTACACCTGCCGTTTAGTCTCACCACGACGGCTATCGAGCAGGCTCTCAACCCACCGCTGCAACTCACCCTGCCCGATCGACTACAGCTACCGTTAGAGAATATCCGCTCCCAGCTCAACTACTTCCCACTCCCGACCCACACCCTACCCACTTGGCAGAGCAACAACCCGCTACTTGCGGTAGTTAATCGCGGCGATAGCTGGCAGATTAACTACGGCAATCGGAGACTCACCCAACTGAAGCCACAATTTTTCGACTACAGCCAGCGCCCAGTCACGCTACAGCTCGAAATTGATGGCAGGCCAACCTCTGCCTTGACGGGGACTGAAGTGGTGGTCGAACAGCAGCTTAAGATCAGCGCCCCCTCCCCCTATCGCATCAACTTTATCGGCTGGCAACAGCCCGGAATCGATAACGAAGTTGAGATCCCTATCCTCTACGAGCAGATCGATCACCGCTTCTCACTCGACAGAGATGGCAAACTTTTTCGACTAGAGGTCTATCACCAAGAGGCATTCAGCGGTATGGTAACGGTACGCTTCGACCCAACATTGACGCTAAGCCAGCGAACCGAGGAGAATCCCGAATGACATTATCCCTAAAAGCCCTGCTTCTACTGTCTATCCCTACCCTGCTCATTAGCTGTGGGGGATCAGAGGAGGAGAGCCCGCCCCCTAACAATCTAGTTGATGGCGGCACGCAGACGGCAACGACTCTAACCCAGCTTTGGGATAGCTATAACCTAGCAGACTGTGCCTTTTGTCATGGCCCCCAAGGTACAGAGCTTAATGGCCCCGACTTAAGCGACAAAGATAAGTTTTATAACAGCTTAGTGGATAAAACCGCTCTCAATGACTATCCAACATGGTTAATCACCGCAAACTGCTCCGCGACTCTCCCCTTCATTAGACCGAACTCAACGACCGAATCGACTCTCCTTGCGGCTTTAAGCGAAAATGACAGTACCCTTATGACAGAGACTATCGGTTGTGCTACCGCCTACAATCTTCACTCCCAAAACAATGTCTCCCAAGCCAATAACCCGCAATTTATCTCCGATCTAACACAGTGGATTAACTCAGGCGCCCAAAACAACTAACCCCCCACACTAAGCTAGCCGTTTAAACCGATGCTTACCCTGCTCCGTTGGAGTCTGCGCCTGCTACTGCTACTGCTACTGCTGGCCTCACTCCTCATCGCCGGACTCTACTGGGGGCTACGCTCCTCCCTGCTGGAGGAGCGGCTAGTGCCCACGCTGCAACCGCTCATTAAAGAGCAGAGCGGTATTGACCTCACAGTCGAGCGACTGCGACTTAACCTCTATGGCGAACTAGAGCTAGCGGGAGTTCGCGCCATACGCCAAGATCACCCCCAAGGAGAGATTAATTTCACCTTAGAGCGACTGCTGCTTCGTTATGATCTCATACAACTACTGCAACAAAAACGGCTATTTATCGAGACTCTACAGCTCACCGGCCTCACTCTACAGGGGCGACTGCCACTGCCAACACCAGCTGAGATACCCGAGGAGGAGCCGCCCCCCTCAGAGCCACTATCGCTAGCGCAACTAGGAGTGCTACTCGCCGAACCACCGGTCGATATCACGCTACGAGAGCTTACACTGACCCCGATTGATCTCGATCTGGTGCTATTTAACCCCGAACAGGAGATGACAATTCAGGGGCGTCTCGACGCGACGGCAGCCGCCGAGTGGGTTAAAGGGCTATTCAGTGGCGAGATGGCGCTGTCGCTAACCGGCATCGCCTCACCAGAGGCGGCGTTTACGCTGACCCAGACGGGAGTGTCACTCCAGAGCCACCCCCACCTCGCCACTCAACTTAGCTGGCAACTACAACAAGATCAAAACGCCCAGTGGCAGCTACAACTTAATCCGTTCACCCTCACCGTCGGTAGTGGAGAAACCGCACTCACTCAGCAGCTTTCGGAGCGGAGAGTTAACCTCGATTTCGATAACTGGCAGCTCACCTTAGCACTGCTACTGCAATCAGAGCCCTTTTCGCCACAACAGCCGCTAACCCTCAGCCCACAACTACAGCTAACCCACCGACTGCAACAGCTTCAATTGGCACTTGAGAGCAGAGATAGCCTAACTCTAAACGCGACACTTAGCCAACAGCTCTCCCTCCAGCTCGATAGCCAGATCAAAATCGCGCTAAATGAGCACGGTGCGCTACAACCGCAGGCACCCCTACCGCTGCAACTACAGCTCCAGGCCGAGCATCAGCTCACACTCGATACCCTGCAACTGCTGCAGTCCGACAACCACCTTAAACTCACTACCGCCCTAGAGCATCAGTTAAGCAGCACCATTAGCGGTGACATTGCCGATCTACACCACCCCGCCTCTGCCTCGCTCGGGTTCGGCCTAGAGCAGCAGCTAACTCTGCCACACATAGTGTTACAGGCAGAGGAGAACCAACTGACCCTCACCGCGCCTAAGCTCGATCTCACCCTCTCCTCCCGCAGCACGGCTGCCACCACAGCGACAGCGCTCTGGCCCGATATCAACGCCCAACTAGAGGGCGAACTGACTTTAGAGCAGCTAGCGCTGCACCAAGCCGGACAGCTTCACCTAACTACCGAACCGGCACTACAACTCCAACTAGCGGCCAGCCTCCCTGCCGCAGCGACCTTTGATCACCAACAACTACAACTACAGCTATCGCAACAGCTCACTAATCGACAGCTAGAGTTCGACTACGCCGCTGCGCCACAACCGCTACAAGTAAGCATCGCCGAGCAGCAGTGGCAACTCGACGCCACCCTAACAGAGGATAACGCCACCCTCACGACCACCCTACAACTGCAACAGCTCGCCTCCCCCTACACCCCCGATCCTATCGACATCACCCACACTATCGCGCTCAAAAGCCACCCTAATCGCTACTTTAATCAACTCAATACCCACTTGCAGCTAAACCAGAACGAACTGCTCCAGCTAGATCTGAACCTAACCGATGAGCCCCAAACCAGCCGCATCGAACCGCAGCTAACACTACAGCTACCGCAATCGCTGGCCAACCTCCTTCCCCAGGCTGAGATTATTCGCACTTTAGGCACTACCGAGCTACAACTCGCTGGCATCGTGCAGCTACACCATCGGCAGCCCTCACTACAACAGGCCGATTTCGCAACTCTCTCAGAGTGGCCGTTAGAGAGCGATATCGGCTTCACTCTCACCCAGAGCGCCCCCCCCGAACGGCAAGGACTGACCCTCACCCACCCCCTGCAAGGGGCGCTTATCTTTGCCCGCTTAGAGGGGCGAGACAATATCGATCTGAGACTCAGCAGCGCAGGAGTACACCACACCCCGCTGCGACAACCGCTCCCCTTTTCGTTACAACTCAGTGGTGATCTCGACCCTGAACTGAGGCTTATTAACAGTCGCGGCCAGTTTCAGCTTAATCAGCAGCCACTACTCGACTATCAGCTACAACTCACCAACCGGCCCCAACTGGCCATCTTCACCTCAAGCTGGCAGCTACACGCCGATCCCGCCTGGCAGCGCTATCTGGCCGAACTCGCCCCCCTACAGCAGCTCGGCGGCATCAACTTAGAGACCCAACTCTCCATGGTCGCCACCCATCCGGCCGATAGCGTGGTGGCGCTAACCCCCGAACTCGATCTCTCTGAGCTAGCTGCCGAGCTCTCTTTCAAAGGCTCACTTAGCCAATGGCAACTCACCCCTAAGGCACTAGTAGCACTCCCACGGCCACTGCAATTTGAGCACAATCTTAGCTGGAGCGAACAGCAAGCGACACTGAAAGGGCGCTTGACTCTCGGTGCCCTGACACTGCCAAAACAGCTCATACTGGAGTCGCTGCAACTACCGCTGGAGCTGACGACCAATCACGGCCTGACCCCAACCGGCGCGACAATCACCTTAGGTCTCGATGGCGAGCTCATCGCCCTCTATCGACCCGATCAAGCCCCCCTCGATCTGACCCCACTCATCGCCCCACTCACCCTCTCACTCGTCGCAGAGCTAGATGACTCGCAGCAGAGCGCAACTCTCGACTCGCTACAGCTCTCCCTAGGTAATCACTGGTTCACCCAGCGGCTAGAGGGTAGCGCTAAACTCGATGGCAGTCGTGCCGTCGTCAATGGCGAGACCAGCGTACGGCTGCGCCCAGAGTTGATTAAAGATCCGCTAACACTCTCTGGTAACGGTTCATTGAGCCTGCCGTGGCAGGTGACGCTGGCCGATAACCAGCTCTCGCTAGAGGGCACACTCCACTTTAACCGCCTGTCGCTACAGAGCAGCGCGCTAGCCCTAGAGAATCTAAATGGCGCCATTGCCATTACCGAGGAGCTGCGCTTAAGTGACGATGGTGGGGTTCAGTTTGGCTATCTACTCAACCCCGATCCCTTCCAGCGGGTCGATTTTGAGCGCATAGAGCCCTACCTCGATAGCGGAGAGGCGGTGCAACTCGATACACTATCGCTCGGTGAGCTAACCCTCGGGCCGCTACAGACAACGATGACAGTAGAGCAGAATCTGCTTCGACTACAGCAGTTTAACCTCAAACTGCTCGGTGGCCATGTCGCCGGACAGCTCTATCTCGACGCCGCACCGGGGAGCTGGTCCATCGGACTCCTGAGCCGAATTACCCAAGTCGATCTACGCCAACTCTTAAAGACGGGCGAGCGCGAGGCGGCCCCGATTAGCGCCCGCACCGCACTGGAGTTTAATCTGGCTCAACGGCTACTAGAGGGTAGAGTCGATATTAGTGATATCACCCGTACTCAACTACTGCAGCTACTGGATGTGATCGATCCTAACCACGAAGATAGCCAGATAGGCCAGATTCGTAGCGCTCTTGGCCTAGCCCACCCCCAGTGGGTCGCGATTGAGATGGAGCGCGGCCTACTGAATCTCACCGTCGCTATCTCACTGCTCTCTAAACCCTTAACTGTTCGTGGCCTACCGCTATCGCCGATTATTCAGCGCTTTGGCGGCGAAGCCCTGAACCAACTCGATAAACTGCCTCTGGAGTAACTGCCATGATCTATTCGCCCCGTTCCCCGCTTCTATTTAGCTCGCTACTGCTTATCACCCTACTCTCTGGCGGCTGTAGTATCGCCCCCACAGTCGAGGTGGTTTTAGTCGATCGCCATACAGTGATGGAGTCGGAGGCGGCCGGCGAGTGGCCTCAAATTGAGCAGCGGCTGCGTCACGATCTCCACACCGGCCCCGTCCCCCTCAGCCAGATCGATACCAGTGGACGCCAGCAACGCGCCTTTCGGGTACTGAACGGCGAGTACCCAGCGACCGCCGCCTCTGATAGCCCAAGCGCAGGAGAGTAGCCGATGAGACTCTCCCCCGCGCTGCTACTCACCACGCTGCTACTACCGCTCACAGCCGCCCACACAGCCACCGACTGGCGCAATAACCGCCTCGCCCCTCCTGAAAAGGTGACGGTCGGCCCCTCCGATAACTATCAGGCGACGCTCGATAGTCAAAATGGCCAGCTATTTTTTACCCGTAACGAGAACCAAATCTCCCAAATCTATCGCCAACAGCTCAATAGCGGCCAAGCCGAACGGCTGTTAGAGGCCGATCACGACGCCAAAGACCCCGCACTATCGCCCGATGGCCGCTGGCTAGCGCTGACCAGCTTTCGCCGCGATGCCCAAGGTGATATCTGCCTCTATCCGCTCCATGAGGGCGGTCAGTTTCACTGTCTCACCGAGGTTAACAGTCGCGATGAGACCCCGTTTTGGCTCAATCACAACCACATTGGCTACCTTAGCCGGACGATGATGACCACGGGTGTCGAACTCATCGTCCAAGCGATCGATGGCAGCCAAAAAGAGGTGGTGCGCCGCGGCTCGATAGCGGCACCAACCGCTAGTAGTGATGGCCGCTATCTGGTGTACCATGTAGGAGGCGAAGCGAGCGGCCTCTACCTGCTAGATCGCCAAACCGGTACCGAAACCGGCCCGCTGTCGCTCGATCTACCCGGTTTAAGCAGCTACGCCCGCTTTAGCGCCGATAATCGCTACCTCTACTTCGGTCACTATCTAAACGACACCAGCGCGGATCAATATATTGATGGCAACGACAATAGCGTCGTCTTTCGGCTACCGCTAGCGCAGCTCGTCGCCGCTAACGACGCTAAACTCCTCCCCGAACAGCTCATCTCCGTCGGCCAGAGCTGCAACTTTCCCGCACCGACCGAGACGCGACTCTATGTCACCTGCGCCTATGAGGGCTCGCTCGATATCTATACCCTCCCCCTCAGTGGCCAAGTCCCAGCTAGCTGGAGTCGAGAGCAGCTATGGGAGTCGCACCAAAACGCCCGCAGCCACGAAGATCGACTGCTACTGCTCAACACCCTGCGCTACCGCCTAACCGATGAGCGCACCGCCACCATGCTAGAGCGGCTACTGAGCCACCACCTAGAGATTGGCGAATTTAGCGCCGCCGACTACTATGTCGCCCAACTACACCACCACTATCAGATCTCTCAACAACCGCGACTCGCCGAGTTCTACACCAACCTACAGCGACTACTACAGGCCCGAGCCGCCAAAGAGCAGCAGCCCCCTGCGGTGATTACCCCCCGCTTTCGACGCCAAATTGCCACCTGGCAGCAGCAGCTACAGGGGCCACGACTGACGCAGGAGATTTTTTCCGCCTGGTTTGCCCACCTCTTAGGCGATAACCGCATCGCCGCAGAGAATCTAGCCAACATAGCAGGAGCTGAGGCCAAACTACTGCCACTAGAGTTCTATCTGGCCACCGAACTCAATCGAGCGATCTTAGCCGATAAGCCGCAACAGCTACTCCCGATTTTGCTCAATGCTAGCTTCAACCGCCATATTGAGTTAGAGTCACGCCTCTTCTACGCCTTTCACTACCTACGGCTTCTTAGCCGCACTGAACCCGACCCGCTGCTGCGTGAGCAGCAGTTACAAGCCTCGCTCTCGCAGCTACAAGAGCCGGTACTACTGGACCTATTTTTAAACGAAATCGATCTGCTGGCAATGGTACAAGCAGAGGAGCTATCGACCCAACGACTCCTCTTTGCCGAACTCTCCAAACGGCTCAAAAAGTATAAAGCGGAGCAGTCGATTCGCCGCATCGCCCATATTCGAGCGATTCAGATCCTCGGTGAAGCGGAACAGTTTCAGCTCATGGAGCTGATGTCGCGCCACTGGCTCACCATCGCCCATGTGAGCGAAATGGCCTTTGTCGATATCGCCGAACAGTATTCGATCATTACCGTCAACAAAGGGTACGGCCTCCTATCCGAAGGCGATGCCCTCCAAGCCGCCAATACCTTCTATAGCGCGATTCGCCAAACCAACGATCTCGAAGCCCACTACCAATATATTGTGTTAGGACTCAGTGGCGAGCCGCTGCTACAACAGCGGCTA
This sequence comes from Ectothiorhodospiraceae bacterium BW-2, assembly GCA_008375315.1. Classification (NCBI taxonomy): domain Bacteria; kingdom Pseudomonadati; phylum Pseudomonadota; class Gammaproteobacteria; order Chromatiales; family Ectothiorhodospiraceae; species Ectothiorhodospiraceae bacterium BW-2. The sequence goes on from CP032507.1 coordinate 1,428,927, forward strand.
CAACAGGCGTATGAGATCCTCAATCGCGAAGCCCTATTAGGGGTCAATCAGCGCTATGTTGAAGCGCTACAGCGACTACTCAACGACCCACAACAGCGCCCAGAGACGCTACAGCAGGCGCTCACGCTATTAGAGGGGCTACGCCCCGTCGGCCTCAATCCATCGCTACGAGATCTACTGCTCGGCTACCTCTATCAACGCCAGCTACAACAAAAGATGGCTGGCTATCGCTACGATAAAGAGCTCTATCAAAAGGCCCACTACCACTATATGCTGGCACTAGATCAGGCCTATGACAATGTTCGCATCGAAGCGGCCATACTCACCAACCTAGGACAACTCCACTTTAGTGTCGGTAACTACGGACTAGCTAGCGACTTCTATAGCCGCCGAGCCGCACTACCATTTAGCGATAGCACCAGCGAAGCGTGGTTACTATGGCAGCAGTCGCGAGCACTCTTCTACTACAACGCCCTGCCACAAGCGACAGCCACGGCCGATCGCGCTTGGCAACTCGCACAACAGGCCAACCTCCCCGAACTGACCGCCTTTGCCGAACGGGCCGCTTTTTACGCCCTACAGGCGGGCCACTACCCCCAAGCCGCCGAGCGCTACCAGCAACTCCTAGCACAGCATGAGCTAGAGGCGACCAATCGCACCAAAGCGCTGCTAGGCTTAGGTTACGCCCACTACCACCTTAACCAGCCCGATAGAGCGATAGCCTCACTAGAGCAGCTATTGACAGCGGCCCAACAACTACAACCGCTCGCGGCCTCTACCACTCGCCTCGTGCGTTTTGAACCACAGCGACTGCAACTCTTAGCCCTAGGACTGCTCGCCAACCTCAGTCCCGATCCCAAACAGCAGATCGACTATCAACAGCAGCGGCTAGCGCTACTACAGCAGCTAGACGGGCGTAGCAGTGACTTTGCCTGGAACGAGCAGGGGCGACTAGAGTTTATGCTCAAGTCGCAACAACAACTCGCCCTAGCCTACGAGAGCGCCAAGATGTTGCCACAAATGGCGACCACAATGGCCCATTCGCTACCACTGCTCACCCAGTGGCTAGAGGCGGGAGGGGGCTATAACAGCCCAGCAGTGATTCGCACCCTAACCAACTACCTCTCGCTCTCACTTCTCTATCCAGAGCAGTTTCAGAGCCAACCCACCGCGCCCCTTGCGGCACTATTACCACAGACGGTGACAGCGCTTACCCTTCAGCCCTACACCCCCCCAATGACCGCCATGCAGCGGCTACAGCTTCAACTTTTAGATAGCGGCTACCGCTATTTAGTGCGCAATACCCTTGACAAAAAGGGGCTAACCGCCGAAATTGAGGCGCTACAACAGCACCCTGACTGGCAGCAGCTACCGTCACAACGGCCCGAACTGGCGGCAGAGCTAATGAGTCGGCTAGGGTGGCTACTCAACCGATAGCAGAAGATTAGACCGAAACCAGCTCTACCCTATCACCTATTTACCTAACAGGAGTTTTATCACCATGCGAGCCTCCCAACTGCTTTTAGCAACCGTTAAGGAGACCCCTGCTGACGCTGAAGTTATTAGCCATCAGCTCATGCTACGAGCCGGCATGATTCGTAAACTAGCCCTCGGACTCTATAGCTGGCTACCCTTAGGGCTGCGCGTGATGCGTAATGTCGAACGGGTCGTGCGGGAAGAGATGGATCGAGCGGGCGCTCAAGAGGTGCTGATGCCGGCCGTTCAACCGGCGGAGTTGTGGCAGGAGTCGGGGCGCTGGGATCAGTTTGGTCCGGAACTACTGCGCTTTCAAGATCGCCACTTACGCGATTTTGCCTTTGGTCCGACCCATGAAGAGATTATTACCGACATAGTGCGGCGCGAGGTTCGCAGCTATAAACAGCTACCGGCCAACTTCTACCAAATTCAGACCAAATTTCGTGATGAGGTTCGCCCCCGCTTCGGTGTCATGCGTGCTCGTGAATTTATTATGAAAGATGCCTACTCGTTCCATATCGATGAGGAGTCGCTAAAAGAGGGCTACAGCGATATGTACCACGCCTATAGCGCCATCTTTGACCGCTTAGGGTTAGAGTATCGCGCCGTCCTAGCCGATACCGGTGCGATTGGCGGCAGTGGCTCGCATGAGTTTCATGTGCTCGCCGACTCAGGCGAAGATGCGATCGCCTTCTCTAGCCACAGCGACTATGCTGCCAATATCGAAAAGGCCGAAGCGCTACGACCCGAACAGTCGCCCGAACCCCCCCACACCCCAATGCATACGGTAGAGACCCCGAATGTCAAAACAGTCGCCGATATCTGCCACTTTCTCGACACTAGCGCCGATAAAATGGTCAAAACCCTCATTGTTCACGGTGCCAATGAGAGTGGCGCGGCAGAGGGGCTAGTCGCCCTAGTGCTACGGGGAGATCATGAGCTGAACGAGGTTAAAGCGACCAAACTAGCCGGGGTTTATAGCCCGCTAACGCTAGCGAGTGATGAGGAGGTCGTTAACGCCATCGGCTGCCATCTCGGCTCCATCGGCCCCGTAGCTCTCCCCCTGCCGCTCTATATCGATCACGCCGCCGCGACGATAAACCACTTCATCTGCGGCGCGAATAGCGACGGGAAGCACCACGGCAATGTCTGCTGGGAGCGCGATCTGCCACTGCCCGAAACGGTCGATCTCCGCAATGTCGTCGAAGGCGATAGAAGCCCCGATGGCATGGGAACATTAACCATTAAACACGGCATTGAAGTAGGCCACATCTTCCAGCTCGGAGAGAAGTATAGCCGCGCTATGGGGGCCACCGTCCTCGATCAACACGGCAAGGCCACCTTTATGAGCATGGGCTGCTACGGTATCGGCGTTACCCGTATTGTCGCCGCAGCGATTGAACAGAACCACGATGAGCGCGGCATCATCTGGACCGACACCCTCGCCCCCTTCAATATCGCTATTGTGCCGATGAATATGGCCAAGTCGGAGCGAGTCAAAGAGGTCGCCGAGCAGCTCTATCAACAGCTCAGCGACAGCGGCCTACAGGTACTCCTCGATGATCGCAATGAGCGAGCTGGCGTCTCGTTTGCCGATATGGAGCTTATCGGCATCCCCTATCAACTCATCATCGGTGAGCGGGGGCTCAAACATGGTCGCGTAGAGATTAAAGTGCGCCGTAGTGGTGTGACAGAAGAGGTACCGCTCAATGAAGTGGTGGCAGAGCTGCAACAGCGAATCCAGTAGCCCCCCTCCGCTGCTAACACTGCTGTGGTGGCTAGCGCTGCTGATCTCATCTGCGGCGCTGCCATCAGAGACCAATAGCCCCAGCCTCGATCCGGCCCTAAAAAGCGCCCTCTCCAGAGCACTATCACAACAGGCGGCGGGGGTCGATGAGTACGATCTACAGGTGTGGTTAACCGACTACGATCACCGCCTACGACACTATGTTAAAGATCCAAAAGAGCGCAGCGAAATTTTACGCTATGTCTGGCAAGAGGCCCACCTAGCTAAGTTGGAGCCGGAGCTAGTCTTAGCAGTCATTCATACCGAAAGTCTGTTTGATCGCTTCGCCATCTCCCGCGTCGGTGCCCGCGGGCTGATGCAGATTATGCCGTTTTGGCTGGAGGAGCTCAATCGCCCCTACGATAACCTATTTCAAATAGAAACCAACCTACGCTTCGGCTGTACCATTCTGCGCCACTATCTCGATATTGAGCAGGGCCAACTAACGCCAGCGTTAGCCCGCTACAACGGTAGCTACGGCAGCAACCGCTACCCAAATAAGGTCTATGAGCGGCTACGGCGCTACTGGTACAAGTCGTAGCACCTACCGCTCCTCCTCCCGACCGGTTATCATCGCCTTTAGATGACCTAACGGTCTCTCTCCCATCGCCAGCGCTAGATAGAGGTGGGCGATAAGAAAGGTCAAGATCAGAAACGCTCCAGCCGTATGCGCTAGCGCAATCCACTCTAAAGGGATGCCGGTGTGGGCGTAGATATCCCAGCGGCTATAGAAGAGATAGAACCAGCCACTCAACCAGATAAGCGGTGCCATAAACAGATGCAGCGAGAGATAGGCCAGTCGCTGCAGTGGATTAAATTTGTGTTGCCGCGTCTTATGGAACGGATGCCCGCCACCGACAAAAATATCGAAGGTATAGTATTTCACCATCGCTAGCACTGAGTTAGAACTAGAGGGGAGATATTGACGCCACTCCCCTGTCGTCAGATGCCAGAAGATAGCAAACACCCAGACCCCAATTAACGCCCAAGCAAAGTAGGTGTGCAGTGCCGTCGCCCGCTCAAAGCCGAACAGGCTCCAACTACCATGGATCTCAACCCATCTTTCGATTTGCTAGATCGAATAGTGCAAAAAATCAAATAGTTGAGACGAATTCAATGGGTAGTATGGCACTACATCTATGATTTTTCACGATGCAGAATGCAGAACGCGTGTTGACTGAGCCGAATTTAGATCAGCGTCATCTTTGTCGGATGGACCGAATAGTCGAGTCCCAGCGCATCCAGAACTGGACGTTGATGGGGTTCGATGCGGGTGGTTTTGCGCAGATGAATGGTGCGATTATCTTCACGCTTGACGGTGACACTCACCCGCTGACGATTGGCAAACAGCTGTCGCAGGGATGTCCAGCTCGCATGAATGTCGTGTGCTTTGAGTTGATGTCGCAGCGTATGCACGAGATGGTAACCGAGCAGGGTGATGAAGAGGTGGCCCTCGAGGCGATCGGCTGTATGGTGATAGACGGGGCGCATCCCCAGTTCGCTTTTCAGGCTGCGAAAGACCGCTTCGAGGTCGGTGAGCAGGATATAGGTCTGCCACAGCTTGGCAGCATCCCAATCGAGTAAATCGGTGCGCAGACAGTAGACGCCGGGATGGCTGGCCGCTGAGTCGGCGGCATCGTTGAGAGACCAGGTGATGGCCGTGGCTTTGCCCTCTTGTTCGCTGACGCTAATGGTATAGCGGGCGGCTGCACGGGAATACTTCTGTTTGAGCCGACCAATCCGCTCATGGATTTTCTCGCTGCTTTTGGTGCAACGGGGTTTAGATAGTCCCTCATTAAGGGCGGTTAACCCCGCTTCAAAGCGTTGCGCAATGCTATCCAGAATCGCCTGCTCTTTCAGTTCTCGCGCTTCGGAGTGGCAGTAGAGTTTGACTTCCCCCCGCTCGCCATCCTCAACCCGCTGCGCGCGTACGCAATTGCCGGGGCTCTCTTTGATCAGCGTGGCCTGGGTCTCATCAAACTCTCGATGGGGTTGACGGCTCACGACAATATAGTGGTAACCGGCACCTTTCAGCCACTGTAGATTCTTCTCACTGGCAATGCCGGCATCCATAATAACAGTACTGTGTGGCGAGGCTTCCAGCTCAGTGAGCAGACCCTCCAGGGTGGAGGGTTCGCTGACATTACCGGCAAAGTGGCGTGAACAGCGCGGAAAGCCACTGCTATCGAGTACCAGACCGAGGGTAACGAGCGGGCAGTCACTGCGCCGCTCCTTGGAGCGCCCACGCTGTGCCAGTTCGGAGTCGGGCGCTCCTTCAAAGAAGGTATTGGTCAAGTCATAGAGGGCGATAGTCTCCTTCAGATCGAAAAGCGTCTGCTCCCGCTGCCAGAGATGGGCCTCCAGTGCCGCTTTGTGTTTCCAGAGCAGGTCGCTGGCTTGATAGAGGCGATCATGCCCCATGGCGTCAAAGTCATAACCGATGAGCTCGCCCAGTCCACTCTGCTGCTGGAGCCAGTGATAGGTGGCCCACTCGCTGGCAGGAGAAGCCATGCGCCCAACGATATTGCCAATGGCTGCGGCCAGTTCATGACGGTTAAAGCCAAGCTCTTGCAGTTTATCAATCAGTTTCAGCTGTTGCAGCGCATGCAGAGCCAACTGTTCAATGCCAACCTGACGAGGCCGGCTTAGCTCCAGAGAGTCCATATCGACCGATTGCCAGGTGTGCGGCGGTAACGGTTCGCCGTAACCGGTTTGCTGTAGTTTGTTGCTCAACTGCTGGGCGGTCTGCTCCAGGGCGGTTGGCAGTGCCAGGGTGAGAAAATCGCCCTGTGCGTTCAACAGTTGCTCAATGCGGGCGGTCAGAAGCGGCCATTGCGCCGACTCTACACTAAAGTGGCGACCCAAATTGAGCAGGGTCTGTTGCTTGACCTTGCCGGCCACACGGGTGGATTCCACCAGTCGATAGGTGAAGTAGGGCTCACCGGAGCCGTGGCTTTTAATCGTAGTGCGACGAATATACATACTGACAGTGTAGCTGCAAAATGGGGGATTGCAAGCCTATCCGTCACATTATGGCACTACGATTTATTTTCAAAACTCAAGTAATTGATTTAATTAAAATCGCATATCGGGTTCCCGATATATTTTGGGGATTTTGGTCGGATTTGACGAAAGATGGGTCAAACCCCGTCACCAGTAGCGAGAGAATTAAAAACGCCTGCGTCCAGTGCCAAACGCGCTCAAAACGCTTATACATCACCACTTCAGCCATCCTATCTACCCCCTCTTCGTCTAGCCACCAGACGGCCGATACCGTGCAGCGTGACACCACCGAGCGTTCCGAAAACCATAAGCCAACCGATAAAATCGAGCGTCTCATTACGATCTCTTCCCGGCAGATAGAAGCCACCGACACTCTGTAATCGCCCATTTTGGCGATGACAACTGTCGCAACTTAACGCCTCCTCTTTCGTCGCGACCATGTGGGTCACCGGCCAGAAATATTCAGTTTCGACAAAACCATACTCACCGCTATACACCTGCCCCCGAGCCAGCAACCCCGCCTGTAACGCCCTATCCCAATCGAAATTTTTCCAATAGGCGCTCTCATCTTTACCAAACAGGTGCGGAATCGCCAAAATATTCTGCTTCGCATCGTAGGGCTGCTTACCGCGCATCACCTTAAAGGGCCAGATACGGGAGTTTGGATCACGATAGCTCCCCTGAATGCGGTTAATCGGCACCACCCCCTCAGGATCGATTGTCTCACCGAGTAGCGTATAGCGAATGTCACCATCAAACCAGTAGTATTCGGGAGTCACATTCTCCTCCCACACAAACTCCCCCTTCTTAAAATCGTAAGTGGCATACCCCTCACTATCTTTAATCATTAACGGCTTACCATCCTCGCCCTTTCTACCGGCACTAGACCAGTCCCACCACATTTTGGTCTTTTTCCCCCCTCGGGCATAGCGGGGGATATGGCAGGTTACACAGGCGACTCTATCGGTATGTTGATTGAGCTGCTCGGCACTCGCCGCCTCATGCGGCTCGCTACTATGGCACGACTCGCAGCTAGCGAGCACCTGATCCTCATCACCTGGCCTCACCTGACCGCGACTATCTGCCGCTTTAGTGACATAACGGCTACCGGCGATCTCATGGCCGCCAGTGGTGTGACAGGTTTGACACTTAAAATTTAGCCCCGCCTCATCCATGTGGATATCGGTCTGTCGATTGGGATGGTGTAGCGAAGAGTCGAGGTGGCCATGTTTCACCCCATCACCGCCACCGCCATAAAAGTGGCAACTACCGCAGTTGCTTCGGTTCGGTTGACCGACGCGCTGGGCGATCTTTGCCAGATCGGGTGGTTGTCTAATCTTGCCCGATTTAGGGGGCCACTCCATGGGAGTATAGTTAGGGTGACCGGCACCGGTGGGGAATTTCTTATACTCACCGGTAGTATCGTGGCAGACTAAACAGTCAACCCGCTGTTCTGAGCTAAGATCAAAACTCTCATCCTTCCAGCCATAGCCGATATGGCAGCTAGTACAGCGGGGCCAGTTAGTCGCTGTGGCGACACAAAAGTTGTTAATGACATTTTTCTTGCCCAGCGCCTGACCTGTCACGGGGTTATCAAAGGCCCATGTCCAGTGCGATGTCTGGTGCAGTTGCGTGGCCGCTTCAGTGTGGCACTGCAGACAGGCAGCCGTCACCTCCGGGCCGGTTTGAAAGGGGCGTTGCAGCTCCTCAAATTTGCTGTGATCGGCTGTGGTTCGCGCCAGTAGCGGCAGAGCCGCACCAAATAGTAAGGCAATGATGACTATGCGGGGTAACATCTTGTTATACCTCCTAACGCCGGCAGAGCCCCCCCTGCCGGCGGCGCGTTGAGAGCTAAATTAAAGTTGCAGCTCGGAGCTAGCAATTAGCTTCGGATCGGTCAGCTCCTTATCCAGATGAGTAAACTTCTTCACCAGCCCCGGCCAGAGCAGGCTGTAGTAGAGTTCGCCCCGTACTAACGCGACCCCCGCAGCCGGAATAGTGTAGTTGAGTTTGCGCTCCTCAAACGGCTTTAAGCGGTTATCGCTGCCCACCTTAGTCGCGACCGTAGGGCTAGCCGGCTTGCCCTCATCATCGACTAAACTGTAGAGCAGATAGGCTTTAGGATCGCTCTTTGCCGGGTGGCCTTCAGCGTTTTGCCACACCACGCTCCCCTGATCATCATAGGCAGTCAGTTTTAGGTGGATATTGCGAAACGGGGCTCCGGTTGGCAGATTGTGCGGCTGTTGGTTGGTCAGGGTCACTGTCGTGGCAATCGTATCCCCCTCACGCTTACCCTCAACGGTAAAGAGCACTGAGCGGCGCAGCATAGCGCTATCGTGACCGCCGCCCATGGAGTGATCGGCAACCCCGTTATTAATGGGCATGTGGCAGGCGATACAGTCAACTTGAGAGCCGCTAGCGATATACTCATCCCCAGTTTGGCACAGAGGGACGCCGTTAGCGTTGGGGCGCATATCGTGACACCCCATACAGGCATCATTCGATTTCAGTTGGGTCGGATTGGCCATCATCGGCAGGGCAGGCACCTGCACGCCATCCATCTCTACCGGCTCCCCTAGATGGGGATTGGGCTTGGCGCTATCGCCTAAACCGCTCCCCCCAAACGGATCGGCGGCAGCGATTAACCGCTCTAACCCCCGATTAGAGTGGACACCTGGTCCCTGTAGCTGGCTAGTAGAGATATCGTAGGCATGAATCCCTAGCTGGAGCTTGCCATCCGGTTTTTTAATACCGTTATAGCTCTGCAGCGTATGGCAGGCGATACAGTTTACCCCCTCGGCGTAGGCGGGATTGGCATCGAGACTCGCCATGTGCTCATGGCGCTTATGGTTGGTGGTGTTGCCGGCGTGATCTTTATGGTCGTTTTGCTTGAGTTTGATCACTACACTAGCAGTGTCGAATTCTGCACCACCTGTCACTCAATGGAGTTAGTTGCCGAACCCTACTACCAGTCATCGCACTACAATCCCGCCTCAGGTGTGCGAGCCGAGTGTGGCGACTGTCATGTCTCGGAGGGGGTCTTCGCCGCCACGTGGGATCACCTTGTCGGTTCTAAGGATCTCTATAAACAGCTCTTTGGTCCCGATTACGATGATCCCGTCGTTAACAAACTCCACCTACCCGATGCCGCCTTTGCCGCTCGGGAGTGGTTTCGAAAGCGCGACTCGGCCACCTGCAGCCGCTGCCATACGATAGATGCGATTGTCGGCACCCGTCCTGCCACCCAACTCATCCATCAACAGGAGACCGAAGGGAAGAGCTGCATCGACTGCCACTACAATTTAGTCCATACTCCAGTCCCGCATCGCAAGGTCTTTGATCGTGAAGCGTGGAATCGTCAAATAGAGGAGGAGTTTGGGCTAGAAGCGGGCAGTAGCGATACCATACTAGAACAGGGCAAACGGCTCTAACAGCGAACAGGAGGGTACCCCATGAAGAAACTACTACTACTCGGTTGTGAGACGATGCGGGAAGGCGTCATCGTCTCCTTTGTCTTTTTTATCTTAGGCATATTGATGGTGCTAGCAGGTGCCCACCTCGTGCCCGATTGGCTCTATATGAACTTCGTAGTCCTACTACTAGGCTTTCTGCTAGTCCTGTTTGCACCGGTGATTTTAGTCTCCACCTACCTGCTATCGGTACTACCAGGCATTCGGGAGCGGCTAAAAGAGGAGTGTGAGCACTAACAAATCGGCGATAGCAGCTCGACACTCTGACGCAATCATGAAAATGAGTATGCTGGTTGAGCGAGGAGCCGAATCGGTGGATGAACGCCACCACGCCGGTTCGCGCCTTCGGACCTGCCCCATGGCTCTGTTCGCGCAGGTGTTGCTCGGACGGCATTGAGGAAGATGCGCAGAGCGCTGTTGAGGGCTACGCGGTCGTGCTGGAGGTGGTAGCGCAGCCGCTTTGGGCAGGGAGAGCACCCATTGGCGTACCGGCAGCCGGGGCAGGACATGATCGGTGAGGTGAGCAGCGGTCTCCGCCATAGAACAACCTGAAGGGGGTGGATCTGGATCTGTCCCTGGGGAAGTTGTGATCGTGGTCACCGGGGTGAGCCACAACGATAGGACACCCACCCGTGGGCAGAAATACCCTGTTGCGCGACGCCATGGGCCACGAGACCTAGTACCAATAGGACGCCAACGGTAACCGCATTGCTGTTATTGACGCCTTGGGCCGCAAAACCGACCAAAGCGACGAAAGCGGTCGCACCACCCACTACGAAGACGATCCCAAGGGCCGCCTCGCGCCTCCACCTCAACCGCCGCATCAATGCCGATGGCGGCATTGCCTAGCTAAATGCGTGATGTCAAGACTTGACCCCATGGTGTTATTGCCCCCTACTCAGTTTTATTAGCATAACGCCAGCGCTCAGCCGCGCGAGGTAAGAGCGTCGGCTGGAGCGCTTTGTTGGGCCTCAACAGCGCTGACCGTGGGTTTGCGTGGTGGGAAAGCGACAACGCGCTCAGGGTGTAAGGCTTGCTTTGCCATCAAGTCTTTGAAAATATTATTAATGTCGTAATTGAGCTGGCGTGCGTACTCATCTCTGAGTGCTCGTGTTTCCGCGATAATTGGATCTTGCCACATAGTTAAGGCTCCATAAGTTCAAGAGGCGTGCAGATGACTGGCGGTTCATAGCCAAATGCCCTGCAGGTGTTTTCAATTTTAGGTCGAGTGTGAGCGTTTGCGATATGCGTACAGTTCCAGGTAAGCAGATACGCGACGCCGTTCACCGCTGCTATCGCTATGTGATACGCGTCCGCTTCAGCCTTCTCTGGAAGCGCATGGCTCTCAATTAGGGTCAGCGCCAGTTCCCTGACATTTTCGGAGATTTGAAGCAATGGAAGCTCAGCGATGGCAGCCAAACGACGCTGCGAAGCCTCTGGATGACCCTTGCTTGCTTCCGATATGACAAGATCAGATACGAAGACGCCGTAGTTCGGCTTCCGTGTTTCCCACCATTCGGTCGTCGTATTTTGATTTGCCATCGCGCGCAAGTCGTTGCTCGGTCGAGCTGTCAAATAGCTTATCACCGACGTTTCTACGTAAACGGTTTCCTTCACCGGGGCCCCCTATTTCTTTGATGCCCAATGTTCGAGTTAACCAGGAGGCGCGTTTTTTGCGCCGATCTGGTTTAACGATTTGTGTACGCCCAGCATGGGCATGAACTTATGAGGTGAAAGTCCTCTGTAGGAAGATCACCGTCCGTCACTGAGGAGTGATTAGACGATAACTATTAGCGAAAGGCAAGGGCCAATCCGCGAGGAGCGGTCTGAAGGAAGCCGGACGCAAAACTGCGAGCTGATGAACAAGAACATCATCTGAGGCGTAGGCTGGAGGCGAGATGGCACAAGACATCGAAGCCAAGTGATCTAACGGCCACCGTAAATGATGCAGCAGTGCAGTGATAGTGCATGCTCTTATTCTTAGGAGATCTGCTTAACGAGCGATCGGAAAATACCTGTGAGGCTCAGGTTTATCAGTCTTGGCACCTTCGACTCCATCGACGAAGGCAGAGCGAACAGATGGAAACCGATAGAGCCAAATGGGGTAACTCATGTGGTTATTAAGCAGAAGTCAGCAGAAGCCATATGCCTACATGGATGTAGGTAGTAGAGCAACGCAGGAGCAGTTGCCGAGTAGTCAAACACTCACCGTAATGGGTGAGACAAGGCGAAGGGCCGAACATTTAGATAAAGGAGGAGCCTTGTCAGACTTGAAAACACAAACGCCGACCGGCGATGATGTGAGTCAGCGTAGTGACATGAAGCCAGCCTTTAGCGACCATCTATTCGATCAGGTGTTCCAGCGCGAAAACATTCGCACAGCATGGGAGCGGGTTCGAGCCAACAAGGGGGCAGCTGGCATCGATGAGATAAGCATCGATGAATTCCCCGACTGGGTCAAAGCGGGAAACTGGAAACGGATTATAGCCGAGCTGAAAGCAGAGCAATATTACCCGTCACCGGTCAGGCGAGTCGAGATCGAAAAACCGAATGGCGGTAAACGTCCACTGGGGATTCTTGACGGCATTCCGCTGGCGATGGCACCTTCGCCGGGATTTCAACATCAGCGCGTGGCGATGAATATGGCGTTTCAGCTACGGCAACTGTTGGATAGTTGCCCACACTGTCAGGTGCTCTATGAGATCGATGTCGAGTTTAGTGAGGATACCGTGGTGCGCCCCGATCTGATTGTGATCTGCCATACGCCAGAGGGAGAGCGCATTACCCGCCCCATCACCGCCTGAGTGTGGTTGATTACTACCAGATGGCCGCAGCCGGAATCTTGCGCCGAGAGGATCGGGTCGAACTGATTGATGGAGAGATTTTTGATATGGCACCGATTGGTAGCTCTCACGCTGGCGTGGTGAATCGCTTGGCGCGCCATTTTTTTCAGTCTGTTGTGCTACAAGGTGTCGTCACGGTACAAAATCCCTTGTCTTTGGGTGCCCACTCGGAGCCGGAACCCGATCTGCTGCTGCTGCGCTATCGGGACGATTTTTATAGCCACGCCCACCCAACGGCTGCCGATGTTCTATTATTAATCGAGGTTGCCGACTCAACCCTGCGTTATGACCGCGAAGTGAAACTGCCGCTCTATGCCCAACATGGCGTGAGTGAGGTGTGGATTGTCAATCTGGAGGCGGCGCAGTTAGCGTGTTATCGTGAAGTCGATAGCGCGCTGAAAAGTTACCGGCAGATAGAACGATATGCTGCGGGTCTGATTGCGCCGGTTGCGCTGCCGGAGTCTGCTATTGAGGTTGGGGGTTTGTGGTGAGTGATAAACCAATAAGCGCACCATTTTTATCACAAGGTCTTTTCCATGTTGTTAGCCTATAGCCATACTAACCATGCCACCTATGGCGACTATTGCCAGTGGCCGGATGATCAGCGTTATGAGTTGATAGATACCGTTGTCCAGCCCGATGTAGTTGTGGTCTGTGATGCCGATAAAATCGATCAGCGAGGGGTAAGGGGGGCGCCGGATTGGGTGATTGAAGTGCTTTCAGCATCGACTGCCTTTTATGGGCAGACCCTTAAACATCCCCATCATGCGTGGTTGTTTTGGCGGTTGTACGTTTTGTTCCATCACTGAGCATGAAGGCCGCATCATCCAGAACCGTTCCAAAGATTCTATCTTGCATGAGATTGAACAGATTCGTGACAAGGTGCCTGGATTGTCGTGAGCGTTGAAGGAAAAGCTCATCCAAGAGGTGAGTCGAGGTAAGGATCGGGAAGACGAGTACAAACGAACCATCGTAAAAGTGTCGAAATGAATAGACGATATCAAAGTAAGCGGCGAGAGAACTCCCTCTATCACTCAAGTCGACTCTATGTTACGGGAATCAATCCTGCTGCGAATCCAGTGCGCAAGGTTACGCACGGCGGGGGAGGGCGGGACGCGCGAATACTGTCTATATTTACAGTATCCGCATTTCACCCTGGACTCGCCAATGGCCGCCCAAACGCTGGGATGCATCCCAGCCCTCTACCAACCCCGTCGCCCCGCCGACACACCGCTCTACCGGGTGCTGCAAAATCACCTAGAGACCTTCCTTGCCCTGTGCCATGACGACTGGGAGCAGGAGCGAGTCTCCCCTCACGCCGAACGGGAACTACGCTGATTTCTGGAGTGCGGTATCCTCGCCTATGGGTTCGCCCGCGCCCGCTGTGACGAATGCGGCCATGATTTCCTGATTGCCTTCTCCTGCAAAGGGCGGGGCGTCTGCCCTTCGTGCAACACCCGGCGGATGGCGGAGACCGCTGCTCACCTCACCGATCATGTCCTGCCCCGGCTGCCGGTACGCCAATGGGTGCTCTCCCTGCCCAAGCGGCTGCGCTACCACCTCCAGCACGACCGCAAGGCGCTCAGCAGCGCTTTGCGCATCTTCCTCGATGCCGTCGAGCAACACTTGCGCGAACAGAGCCCTGGGGCAGGTCCGAAGGCGCGAACCGGCACGGTGGCGTTCATCCACCGATTCGGCTCTTCACTCAACGAACACACGCATTTCCATGTCGTCTTCATCGACGGCATTTTCGAACCCGACCCGGAGCAGGGCGCACACTTCATCGAAGTGGAGGAACTCGATGCGGACGACGCCGAGGCGGTGCAGACCCAAATCCGCCGCCGCATCTTGCGGGCGTTCGTGCGGCGGGGATTGCTGGAAAAGGCAGATCGCCAGGAGATGGAGCAGTGGGATCACGGCGGCGGGTTCTCCCTCGACGCCAGCGTGCGGATCGATGCACACGACCGGCGAGGCCTGGAGCGACTGCTGCGCTACTGCGCCCGCCCGCCATTCGCCGCCGACCGACTGGAGGAGATCGATGCCCAGCGGTTGATCTACCACCTGCCCAAGCCCGGCCCGGACGGGCAAACCCAGATCATCCTCTCGCCGCTCGAACTGATCGGGCGCATCGCCGCCCTGGTTCCGCCGCCCAGGCAACACCGGCATCGCTACTACGGCGTGCTCGCCCCCAACTCACCACTGCGGCCGGCGGTAACCGCCCTCGCGCCCCAGCCCGTGGCGGCGGAGCCTGAAACGAAACCGGCGGTAGAGACGGCAGCGGACGACCCTCCGGTGGCTATCGGGCGATCCCCCGCCCGCTACCTCTGGGCCATGCTGCTGGCTCGCATTTACGAAGCGTTCCCTTTGACCTGCCCCCAGTGCGGGGCCGAGATGCAGATCATCGCCTTCATCACCGAGGCCGTGGAGGTGCGGGCCATCCTAGAGCACATCGGCGAACCCGCCGTCCCGCCACGAATCGCCTCCGCCAGGGGACCGCCAGAGTGGTACGAAGAGTCCGTGGCGGACGCCATCGACGCCGAGGATTACCTTCAGGGCGACCCTCTCGCCCAGCCCGAGCCGGAGTACGAATACGATCAACGAGTCTCCTGGTAGCAGCCCGCCGAGGGGCTGCCGGACCGACCGTTGCCGCTCGCGCGAAACCCGCTTCTTTCCGTCTCTCTCCCTGCCGCGACAACCGCCTCAAACACCTCCCGACAGGCCAATTTCTGTTTCATCCTCGCCTTCCGGTGGTCAGAAGGGGCTCTGACCGAATCTTGACGGCGCTCCGGATCTGGGGGATACTTTGGCGTAGGCGGTTGGATTTCCTATCCGTCAGCGTTAGCCCGCTACAACGGTAGCTACGGCAGCAACCGCTACCCAAATAAGGTCTATGAGCGGCTACGGCGCTACTGGTACAAGTCGTAGCACCTACCGCTCCTCCTCCCGACCGGTTATCATCGCCTTTAGATGACCTAACGGTCTCTCTCCCATCGCCAGCGCTAGATAGAGGTGGGCGATAAGAAAGGTCAAGATCAGAAACGCTCCAGCCGTATGCGCTAGCGCAATCCACTCTAAAGGGATGCCGGTGTGGGCGTAGATATCCCAGCGGCTATAGAAGAGATAGAACCAGCCACTCAACCAGATAAGCGGTGCCATAAACAGATGCAGCGAGAGATAGGCCAGTCGCTGCAGTGGATTAAATTTGTGTTGCCGCGTCTTATGGAACGGATGCCCGCCACCGACAAAAATATCGAAGGTATAGTATTTCACCATCGCTAGCACTGAGTTAGAACTAGAGGGGAGATATTGACGCCACTCCCCTGTCGTCAGATGCCAGAAGATAGCAAACACCCAGACCCCAATTAACGCCCAAGCAAAGTAGGTGTGCAGTGCCGTCGCCCGCTCAAAGCCGAACAGGCTCCAACTACCATGGATCTCAAACCCCGTCACCAGTAGCGAGAGAATTAAAAACGCCTGCGTCCAGTGCCAAACGCGCTCAAAACGCTTATACATCACCACTTCAGCCATCCTATCTACCCCCTCTTCGTCTAGCCACCAGACGGCCGATACCGTGCAGCGTGACACCACCGAGCGTTCCGAAAACCATAAGCCAACCGATAAAATCGAGCGTCTCATTACGATCTCTTCCCGGCAGATAGAAGCCACCGACACTCTGTAATCGCCCATTTTGGCGATGACAACTGTCGCAACTTAACGCCTCCTCTTTCGTCGCGACCATGTGGGTCACCGGCCAGAAATATTCAGTTTCGACAAAACCATACTCACCGCTATACACCTGCCCCCGAGCCAGCAACCCCGCCTGTAACGCCCTATCCCAATCGAAATTTTTCCAATAGGCGCTCTCATCTTTACCAAACAGGTGCGGAATCGCCAAAATATTCTGCTTCGCATCGTAGGGCTGCTTACCGCGCATCACCTTAAAGGGCCAGATACGGGAGTTTGGATCACGATAGCTCCCCTGAATGCGGTTAATCGGCACCACCCCCTCAGGATCGATTGTCTCACCGAGTAGCGTATAGCGAATGTCACCATCAAACCAGTAGTATTCGGGAGTCACATTCTCCTCCCACACAAACTCCCCCTTCTTAAAATCGTAAGTGGCATACCCCTCACTATCTTTAATCATTAACGGCTTACCATCCTCGCCCTTTCTACCGGCACTAGACCAGTCCCACCACATTTTGGTCTTTTTCCCCCCTCGGGCATAGCGGGGGATATGGCAGGTTACACAGGCGACTCTATCGGTATGTTGATTGAGCTGCTCGGCACTCGCCGCCTCATGCGGCTCGCTACTATGGCACGACTCGCAGCTAGCGAGCACCTGATCCTCATCACCTGGCCTCACCTGACCGCGACTATCTGCCGCTTTAGTGACATAACGGCTACCGGCGATCTCATGGCCGCCAGTGGTGTGACAGGTTTGACACTTAAAATTTAGCCCCGCCTCATCCATGTGGATATCGGTCTGTCGATTGGGATGGTGTAGCGAAGAGTCGAGGTGGCCATGTTTCACCCCATCACCGCCACCGCCATAAAAGTGGCAACTACCGCAGTTGCTTCGGTTCGGTTGACCGACGCGCTGGGCGATCTTTGCCAGATCGGGTGGTTGTCTAATCTTGCCCGATTTAGGGGGCCACTCCATGGGAGTATAGTTAGGGTGACCGGCACCGGTGGGGAATTTCTTATACTCACCGGTAGTATCGTGGCAGACTAAACAGTCAACCCGCTGTTCTGAGCTAAGATCAAAACTCTCATCCTTCCAGCCATAGCCGATATGGCAGCTAGTACAGCGGGGCCAGTTAGTCGCTGTGGCGACACAAAAGTTGTTAATGACATTTTTCTTGCCCAGCGCCTGACCTGTCACGGGGTTATCAAAGGCCCATGTCCAGTGCGATGTCTGGTGCAGTTGCGTGGCCGCTTCAGTGTGGCACTGCAGACAGGCAGCCGTCACCTCCGGGCCGGTTTGAAAGGGGCGTTGCAGCTCCTCAAATTTGCTGTGATCGGCTGTGGTTCGCGCCAGTAGCGGCAGAGCCGCACCAAATAGTAAGGCAATGATGACTATGCGGGGTAACATCTTGTTATACCTCCTAACGCCGGCAGAGCCCCCCCTGCCGGCGGCGCGTTGAGAGCTAAATTAAAGTTGCAGCTCGGAGCTAGCAATTAGCTTCGGATCGGTCAGCTCCTTATCCAGATGAGTAAACTTCTTCACCAGCCCCGGCCAGAGCAGGCTGTAGTAGAGTTCGCCCCGTACTAACGCGACCCCCGCAGCCGGAATAGTGTAGTTGAGTTTGCGCTCCTCAAACGGCTTTAAGCGGTTATCGCTGCCCACCTTAGTCGCGACCGTAGGGCTAGCCGGCTTGCCCTCATCATCGACTAAACTGTAGAGCAGATAGGCTTTAGGATCGCTCTTTGCCGGGTGGCCTTCAGCGTTTTGCCACACCACGCTCCCCTGATCATCATAGGCAGTCAGTTTTAGGTGGATATTGCGAAACGGGGCTCCGGTCGGCAGATTGTGCGGCTGTTGGTTGGTCAGGGTCACTGTCGTGGCAATCGTATCCCCCTCACGCTTACCCTCAACGGTAAAGAGCACTGAGCGGCGCAGCATAGCGCTATCGTGACCGCCGCCCATGGAGTGATCGGCAACCCCGTTATTAATGGGCATGTGGCAGGCGATACAGTCAACTTGAGAGCCGCTAGCGATATACTCATCCCCAGTTTGGCACAGAGGGACGCCGTTAGCGTTGGGGCGCATATCGTGACACCCCATACAGGCATCATTCGATTTCAGTTGGGTCGGATTGGCCATCATCGGCAGGGCAGGCACCTGCACGCCATCCATCTCTACCGGCTCCCCTAGATGGGGATTGGGCTTGGCGCTATCGCCTAAACCGCTCCCCCCAAACGGATCGGCGGCAGCGATTAACCGCTCTAACCCCCGATTAGAGTGGACACCTGGTCCCTGTAGCTGGCTAGTAGAGATATCGTAGGCATGAATCCCTAGCTGGAGCTTGCCATCCGGTTTTTTAATACCGTTATAGCTCTGCAGCGTATGGCAGGCGATACAGTTTACCCCCTCGGCGTAGGCGGGATTGGCATCGAGCTTGGTCTTTTTATCCATCGCCGCATTCGGGGCGTGGCAGTTGAGGCAGAGCGGATATTTACCCGACGCCTTCATTGTCACCCCCTCCTCGTTCGGACTGCCGGCGACAATACCGTAGAAGGTGGCGTGGATCGGATCTTTGAGCGCCGTACTTTGGGCATGCATCGACCCTTGCCACTGTTTAAATACCTCTTTATGGCAGAGCTGGCAGGTATCCGATGTAATATGGTGCAGCGGCTGTTGCGCACTCACCGCCATAGCCCACAGGCTACCTAGCACCAGTGTCAATACTCCGAATCTGTGTCTCATAAGCTATCTCCATTACAGTGTGGTTATCGGTGCCAGCATTGATCAAGATCACCTGCAATGTCAACGGTTATTGACACCATTTTTTGCTAAATCGCATCGTAAGTTATTAAATTATAATATATAAATATACAACTACTGCTTCATTTTATGGCACTAATGACTCTATACTGTCGCTAGTCACCAACAACTATCTGGCAAATTTTAGAGTAACCGGGAGGAGAGACATGTTTCACCGACTTATAGGAGTGCTCTATCTACTCTGTAGCACGACCACTCTCATGGCAGCCACTATCGATATCCCCCCCGCTGAGTGGGGTGCTAAAGAGGGGGAGGGGTGTATTAGCTGCCACACCAAAGCCTCCGGCTCTTTAGTCAAACAGTGGCAACAGAGCGCCCATGGCCGTGAGGGGGTCAACTGCTTCGACTGCCACCGCGCCGACAGTAGCGATAGTGACGCCCTAGAGCACGAAGGCGAGGTTATCGCCACCATCGTCTCGCCAGCCGACTGCGGTCGCTGCCACAGCCAACAGGTCGATGAGTTCAAAATCTCCTCCCACGCCACAGCACGACTAAAATTAGAGCAGACTCTGCCAGCAGCTAACCACCCCACCCTCGATCAGCAGGGGTGTGCTAGCTGTCACGGTAGCCGCATTACCCTCTCATCGACAGGTATCCCTGAGCGCGAACACTGGCCTAATAACGGTATCGGTCGCGTCAACCCCGATGGCTCGCTCGGCTCCTGCTCCGCCTGCCATAATCGCCACGGCTTCAGTAAAGCTCAAGCCCGCGATCCGGTCGCCTGTAGCTGGTGCCATCGCGGCAGCGACTCCCCTGATCATGAGGTCTATGCCGCCTCAATGCACGGCACCCTGTTCCAGAGTCGGCGCGAGCAGATGAACCTCGATAGCGAGAGCTGGGAGCTAGGCAGTGACTACCACAGCGCCCCCACCTGCGTTACCTGCCACATGGGGGCGGCACCGGGTATCAAAGCGAGCCATGACGCGACGATGCGTAGCGCTTGGGAGCTAGGCACACCCGTATCGCATAAACAGAGTTTGGTCATTTTTGCCGATGGTGACAGGATGGAGGTCGATGAGATAGATAGCCCTCGCCGCGGCGATATTTTAACCAAATTAGATGGCAGCAGCGGCACCGTTAAAGCGATCGCTAGCGCCGATAGACGCCGCCAAGTCATGAGCAAAGTCTGCCTAGAGTGCCACGGTAAGGAGTTCACCAACGCCTTTATGGCCAATTTCGATAACTTTATCGAACGCTATAATCGCGACTTTGGCCAACCGGCGAAGGCGATTATGGATCAGCTCTATGCCGAGGGCGCTCTCACCCCAACCCCACTCGATGAGCTGCTAGAACAGACCTATTGGCAGCTATGGCACGAGGACGGTATTACCGCCCGTCATGGTGCGGCCATGGCCAGCTCGCTCCATAGCTGGAACGAGGGGTTGCATCGGGTACAGCAGCTATTTGATGGGCCGTTTACTCAGCAATTGATCGAACTTATCGGTGCCGAGAGGGCACAAACGCTCCTGCAACGCCCCACACAGCCACCCCCTTTAATAGATCGATTGGGCAGAGTCTCCCCCTCCTCTCCTGCGGGAGAGGCTAGCGCAGAGGTTAAGTAGTATGTTTAGCTTCATCACTCGCCATGTGCTCATGGCGCTTATGGTTGGTGGCGTTGCCGGCGTGATCTTTATGGTCGTTTTGCTTGAGTTTGATCACTACACTAGCAGTGTCGAATTCTGCACCACCTGTCACTCAATGGAGTTAGTTGCCGAACCCTACTACCAGTCATCGCACTACAATCCCGCCTCAGGTGTGCGAGCCGAGTGTGGCGACTGTCATGTCTCGGAGGGGGTCTTCGCCGCCACGTGGGATCACCTTGTCGGTTCTAAGGATCTCTATAAACAGCTCTTTGGTCCCGATTACGATGATCCCGTCGTTAACAAACTCCACCTACCCGATGCCGCCTTTGCCGCTCGGGAGTGGTTTCGAAAGCGCGACTCGGCCACCTGCAGCCGCTGCCATACGATAGATGCGATTGTCGGCACCCGTCCTGCCACCCAACTCATCCATCAACAGGAGACCGAAGGGAAGAGCTGCATCGACTGCCACTACAATTTAGTCCATACTCCAGTCCCGCATCGCAAGGTCTTTGATCGTGAAGCGTGGAATCGTCAAATAGAGGAGGAGTTTGGGCTAGAAGCGGGCAGTAGCGATACCATACTAGAACAGGGCAAACGGCTCTAACAGCGAACAGGAGGGTACCCTATGAGGAAACTACTACTACTCGGTTGTGAGACGATGCGGGAAGGCGTCATCGTCTCCTTTGTCTTTTTTATCTTAGGCATATTGATGGTGCTAGCAGGTGCCCACCTCGTGCCCGATTGGCTCTATATGAACTTCGTAGTCCTACTACTAGGCTTTCTGCTAGTCCTGTTTGCACCGGTGATTTTAGTCTCCACCTACCTGCTATCGGTACTACCAGGCATTCGGGAGCGGCTAAAAGAGGAGTGTGAGCACTAACAAATCGGCGATAGCAGCTCGACACTCTCCGGCACTACATGGCGAATCTGGTTGGCGATCGCCTCAATGGCACGGCCTCTAGGAGAGCTGCGGCGGTAGATAAGTGCGACTCGACGACACGCCCCCGCCATCTCTATCGGTCGCACAGTCACATTCATCCCAGCCAGCCATATCGGTTGTACCGCAAGTGCCGGAATCAGAGTACAGCCAAATCCCTGCCCCACTAGCCGCACCACCGTCTCTAAGTTCGCCGCCCGCAGCCCGACCGGATCGCGATTAGATAACCCCCTCTTACCGCGACAGACCTCCAACACCTGATCGGCCAAACAGTGACCATCGGCTAACAGCAGCAGCTCGCTACTCTGCAGATGGCGTTGTTCGATCAGAGAGTCGTCCCTATAGGGGTGATCGGTCGCATGGGCAAACCAGAACGGCTCTTGATAGAGCGGTAACGACTCTAGTTCTGGGTGCGGCTCCTTGGTCGCAATTACCGCAGCATCGAGCTGGTGGTCGAGAAGCTGCTGTAATAGATTAGTCGTAATATCCTCAATGAGTCGCAGCTCCATTTGCGGTACACTTTGCCGTAACTCTCCTAAAAAGAGCGGCACCAGCCACGGGCTAATAGTGTGAATCGCCCCCAACCGAAACGGCCCCGAAAAGGGATCTCGTGCGGCTTGTGCCAACTCCTGTAGCTTCTCGCTCTCCTGCAACACTCGCCGCGCTTGAGCGATAATCGTCTCGCCAACACGGGTCGGCACCACCTGACGATGGTTTCGTTCAAATAGCGCCACCCCTAGCTCCTGCTCCAGCTTCTTTAATTGGCCGCTTAAGGTGGGCTGACTGACAAAACAGCTCTCTGCCGCCTTACCAAAGTGGCGCTGCTCATTGACAGCAATTAAGTAGTGGAGGTCTCGTAAATTCATGGGGAGTGGGGCATAAACTGGATCGTCAACATCCGTTGCACCTCGGGGTTACCCGTTGTGCCGCCTGCCATGCCGGTGCTTTTAATAACATAGAAGTCGCATGAAGCACTGTTACAAATGTCGTTGCCAGCATCAATAACATATTGAGTCACTTCCGTCTTAAACCAAATAGTTGCATTACCACTATCCAATGCTACCGCAGAACCAGTAGTACCATCACCACTATTTTGAGTGATATCGTACAGTGCCCAATCGATCCCACTCTCGGCAGCTAGCAGCGCCCGAGCCGATTGTAGCTCATTAATCGTCACAACATTACCGTGAATGGTCATCTGGGTCATTAATATCCCCAAAAAGGCCATCACCGTAATTAAGAAAATTGCGCTAATAAGTGAGGCTCCCTGTTGCTGTTTCATGGTGTATTCCTCACATGCATCTCCTGTACCATCGTCACCGACTCATCACCTTCGGTGAGGGTTAGAGTTACCTTTAAAATGGCGTTGCTGGTGAGTGAGGTGGGGAGATATTCAAAAGTAGCATTTAATGACTCACTTGAGACTAATATCAGATCAGTGTCTGACCAATTAGCATTACCATCACTACAATTAGTATTAAACTGATTAGTCGACGTGTCTCCAGCAAAAGTACGATGCCAATAGAGTGCATTGCTTGTGACCCCAATGTCATGACAATAATCGGCAATTTGAAAATGTTGTGAGGCGGGTTCGACACTCCATTTTTGTGAACTAAAAGTAAGCAACTGCACCTCTTTATTTCCAGTATCTTCATTATTATCATTATCATCATTGTCTCTATCCTTTGCGACAACATTAGTAATCCTACTAGAACGGTCATTCAAAACAGATTCAGAGTCATTATAAATTACCAACATATCAGTATTAATAAAGTTAGTATATTCAGCTCCCAAAACATATAAATTAGTCATATTTGCATTTTTACGAAAGCGTCTATTCGCCTGATATTTACTGTTACTAAAACCATCCTTTTGCGACATATAACGCCCACCAATCTTACTTGTCACAAACTCAACCCCCTGACCACTATTCAACTCTCGCACAGTATTCGGCACTACCTGCCGTACCTCTCGTGCTAGTCGCTCTAAAGCTAACCGCCCGCGAGCCGTTAACTCCATCCGTATTTCGGTATCGCTATAGGCATTAATGGTTTGGGTTATAATGGGAGCCAAAATCCCCGCCACAATGCCGATAATGACAATCGTCATAACCAGCTCTACCAGAGTAAAACCGCTTTTGAGTCTGTGCATTAAAAATTACTCCGATAGGCGACTAGGGAAATGGTCTCGCTCATTGGTGTGGTGACAGAGACCTCAATTTTACGGACATCGGCAGCCGGAATACTGTGCCAAGCTGAACTAGGCTCTGTTACTGATACAGTTACACTATATCCAGAAAAGTCGTTTAAATCGGTTCCGGTTTGATCTTTTGGAGGATTATCACTTAAGTTGTGGTAGTCGTCGATATCATCATAAGCAGCACGACTATCACCATCATCGCCAATAGCAACAATATCTCCGGCAGCTACCCTCCCTCCCCCATTCGGAGTAGCCTCATTCCATTTTTTACGCAAAATCTCATCCATATACATATTCGCCAGCGAAATCGCCTTCTGCCGTAGTAGCGGCTCATGGCTATGGGAGACATTAGTGGTAAAGAGAGTAACCGTGCCGGTAATTGCGATACCGACAATCACAATAAAAATGACCGACTCTATCAGACTAAAACCGTAATATTTATGTTTCACTGTCATTATCTATCCTAAGTTATGGCTTAGTGGTGCTGCTTCTGTAGCCAATTATCCAGCTCGCCCCCATTAGCAAAATCGAGCAACACGTCAAACAACTTCTCCAACTGTTCAAACGATAACCTGTCGAGCCGCTTTTGCTGATACGCTGTTAACGGTTGCGTTAGCTTACGCTCTAACCGTAATAGCGTCATCGCTTGCTGTACCGGTTCATACTCTACTGCCGACATAATCTCTCTCTCCTCTTGCCAGTGTCTGAAAAGCGTTTTAAAAACTAAATCATTTTTGGGGTCAAGTAACCCGGAAGATGGGGAAGAGGCCACTTAATTTTAGTGCTGCTGCTGTTGTAACCAACGCTCTAAATCATCACCATTAACAAAGTCAAACAGCGCTTCGGCCAGCTTCTCCAACTGTTCAAATGATAACCTTTCAAGCTGCTCTTGCTGATACGCGGTTAACGATTGCGCTAACTTACGCGCTAGCTGCCGCGCAATTATCTGCCGTTCACGCATCAATGCCTGCTCTAATGCCTGTTCTACCCCCAGCTCTACCCCCTGCTCTATCCCCTGCGCCACACCCTTTGCGGTAGCCGCAGCCAGAGCCGAGCGCTCATCCCGTAGCGCCCGCTCCCGCACAAAGGCTCGCCGGCGCGTCTTTTCATCAGCGCTTAGCTGCCGCAACAGCGTCATCGCTTGCTGTACCGGTTCATACTCTACTGCCGACATAATCTCTCTCTCCTCTTGCCAGTGTCTGAAAAGCGTTTTAAAAACTAAATCATTTTTGGGGTCAAGTAACCCGGAAGATGGGGAAGAGGCCACTTAATTTTAGTGCTGCTGCTGTTGTAACCAACGCTCTAAATCATCACCATTAACAAAGTCAAACAGCGCTTCGGCCAGCTTCTCCAACTGTTCAAATGATAACCTGTCGAGCCGCTCTTGCTGATACGCGGTTAACGATTGCGCTAACTTACGCGCTAGCTGCCGCGCAATTATCTGCCGTTCACGCATCAATGCCTGCTCTAATGCCTGTTCTACCCCCAGCTCTACCCCCTGCGCCACACCCTTTGCGGTAGCCGCAGCCAGAGCCGAGCGCTCATCCCGTAGCGCCCGCTCCCGCACAAAGGCTCGCCGGCGCGTCTTTTCATCAGCACTCAGCTGCCGTAATAGCGTCATCGCTTGCTGTACCGGTTCATACTCTACTGCCGACATAATCTCTCTCTCCTCTTGCCAGTGTCTGAAAAATTTCACCCAGCTGCGTAGCGCCTTGCCGCCGTATGCGAGCCGATCTATTTTCGGTAGCTCTATCAGGTGCAGCTGCAGTTCATCACCGAGCTGCACTGCCGGATTAGTTCGATCCCGCATCTCAAAACACCAGTGCGCCTGTTCGCTACAGTCCGCCTCGTTAAACAGGTTAAAATTGAGCAGGTGGATACCAATCACCGGCTGCAAGAGCGCATAGTCGTCACCCGGCTCTAGCTGGCTGGTGAGCGTTCTGGCCAAATAGTAGCTACTGCGACGGCTCCACGGATCGCTCTGCCTCACCTGCATCTCGATATTATAGCGCCGCTTAAACTCATCCTCGGCTAAAATATCGAGCTGAATAAATTTGCCCTGTAAATCCTCATCATAAATCTCCGGATTAAGGATAGTAATAGCGGTAATCAACGGAAACTGGTGCCGCACCGCATTAATCAGCTCACGCAGTAGCTGCGGCGCGGTGGTAAACAGCACTTTAAAAACTAGATCGTTTTTGGGGTCGAGTAACCCGGATGATGACGAAGAGGCCACTTAATTTTAGTGCCGCTGCTGCTGTAACCAACGCTCTAAATCGTCCCCATTAGCAAAGTCAAACAGCGCTTCGGCCAGCCTCTCCAACTGTTCAAACGATAACCTTTCAAGCTGCTCTTGCTGATACGCGGTTAACGGTTGCGTTAGCTTACGCGCTAGCTGCCGGGCAATTATCTGCCGTTCACGCATCAATGCCTGCTCTAATGCCTGTTCTACCCCCAGCTCTACCCCCTGCTCTATCCCCTGCGCCACACCCTTTGCGGTAGCCGCAGCCAGAGCCGAGCGCTCATCCCGTAGCGCCCGCTCCCGCACAAAGGCTCGCCGGCGCGTCTTTTCATCAGCGCTTAGCTGCCGTAATAGCGTCATCGCTTGCTGTACCGGTTCATACTCTACTGCCGACATAATCTCTCTCTCCTCTTGCCAGTGTCTGAAAAATTTCACCCAGCTGCGTAGCGCCTTGCCGCCGTATGCGAGCCGATCTATTTTCGGTAGCTCTATCAGGTGCAGCTGCAGTTCATCACCGAGCTGCACTGCCGGATTGGTTCGATCCCGCATCTCAAAACACCAGTGCGCCTGTTCGCTACAGTCCGCCTCGTTAAACAGGTTAAAATTGAGCAGGTGGATACCAATCACCGGCTGCAAGAGCGCATAGTCGTCACCCGGCTCTAGCTGACCGGTGAGCGTTCTGGCCAGATAGTAGCTGCTACGACGGCTCCACGGATCACTCTGCCTTACCTGCATCTCGATATTATAGCGCCGCTTAAACTCATCCTCGGCTAAAATATCGAGCTGAATAAATTTGCCCTGCAAGTCCTCATCGTAAATCTCCGGATTAAGGATAGTGATAGCGGTAATCAACGGAAACTGGTGCCGCACTGCATTAATCAGCTCACGCAGTAGCTGCGGCGCGGTGGTAAACAGCGTTTTAAAAACTAAATCATTTTTGGGGTCAAGTAACCCGGAAGATGGGGAAGAGGCCACTTAATTTTAGTGCCGCTGCTGTTGTAACCAACGCTCTAAATCATCACCATTAGCAAAGTCAAACAGCGCTTCGGCCAGCCTCTCCAACTGTTCAAACGATAACCTTTCAAGCTGCTCTTGCTGATACGCGGTTAACGGTTGCGCTAACTTACGCGCTAGCTGCCGCGCAATTATCTGCCGTTCACGAATCAATCTCTGCTCTAATCCCTGCGCCACACCCTTTGCGGTAGCCGCAGCCAGAGCCGAGCGCTCATCCCGTAGCGCCCGCTCCCGCACAAAGGCTCGCCGGCGCGTCTTTTCATCAGCACTTAGCTGCCGTAATAGCGTCATCGCTTGCTGTACCGGTTCATACTCTACTGCCGACATAATCTCTCTCTCCTCTTGCCAGTGTCTGAAAAATTTCACCCAACTGCGTAGCGCCTTGCCGCCGTATGCGAGCCGATCTATTTTCGGTAGCTCTATCAGGTGCAGCTGCAGCTCATCACCGAGCTGCACTGCCGGATTGGTTCGATCCCGCATCTCAAAACACCAGTGCGCCTGTTCGCTACAGTCCGCCTCGTTAAACAGGTTAAAATTGAGCAGGTGGATACCAATTACCGGCTGCAAGAGCGCATAGTCGTCACCCGGCTCTAGCTGACCGGTGAGCGTTCTGGCCAGATAGTAGCTGCTGCGACGGCTCCACGGATCACTCTGCCTTACCTGCATCTCGATATTATAGCGCCGCTTAAACTCATCCTCGGCTAAAATATCGAGCTGAATAAATTTGCCCTGCAAGTCCTCATCGTAAATCTCCGGATTAAGGATAGTGATAGCGGTAATCAACGGAAACTGATGCCGCACTGCATTAATCAGCTCACGCAGTAGCTGCGGCGCGGTGGTAAACAGCACTTTAAAAACTAAATCATTTTTGGGGTCAAGTAACCCGAAAGATGGAGAAGAGGCCACTTAATTTTAGTGCCGCTGCTGTTGTAACCAACGCTCTAAATCGTCACCATTAGCAAAGTCAAACAGCGCTTCGGCCAGCTCCTCCAACTGTTCAAACGATAACCTTTCAAGCTGCTCTTGCTGATACGCGGTTAACGGTTGCGCTAACTTACGTTCTAGTAACCGGGCAATCATCTGCCGTTCACGAATCAATCTCTGCTCTAATCCCTGCGCCACACCCTTTGCTGTGGCCGCAGCCAGAGCCGAGCGCTCATCCCGTAACGCCCGCTCCCGCACAAAGGCTCGCCGGCGCGTCTTTTCATCAGCACTTAGATGCCGTAATAGCGTCATCGCTTGCTGTACCGGTTCATACTCTACTGCCGACATAATCTCTCTCTCCTCTTGCCAGTGTCTGAAAAATTTCACCCAACTGCGTAGCGCCTTGCCGCCGTATGCGAGCCGATCTATTTTCGGTAGCTCTATCAGGTGCAGCTGTAGCTCATCACCGAGCTGCACTGCCGGATTGGTTCGATCCCGCATCTCAAAACACCAGTGCGCCTGTTCGCTACAGTCCGCCTCGTTAAACAGGTTAAAATTGAGTAGGTGGATACCTATCACCGGCTGCAAGAGCGCATAGTCGTCACCCGGCTCTAGCTGGCTGGTGAGCGTTCTGGCCAGATAGTAGCTGCTACGACGGCTCCACGGATCGCTCTGCCTCACCTGCATCTCGATATTATAGCGCCGCTTAAACTCATCCTCGGCTAAAATATCGAGCTGAATAAATTTGCCCTGTAAATCCTCATCGTAAATCTCCGGATTAAGGATAGTAATAGCGGTAATCAACGGAAACTGGTGCCGCACCGCATTAATCAGCTCACACAGTAGCTGCGGTGCAGTGGTAAACAGCACTTTAAAAACTAGATCGTTTTTGGGGTCGAGTAGCGGCTGTTGGGTGAACGGCATAACGGCAAGTTCAATGCGCGACAAAACCGGTTAGTTGATACAGTGTTAACGCTTTAGAAACAGAACCAATTGTAATAGTAATGGTGACATCATTATCTATTTCATCCACTGCACCGCTACCGCTATTTGGTTTTAGCGGCATACCACGGCTATTAAAAAAAATCGTGCTCTCTGACGAGCTCAAACTAACACCGCTACTCCAGCTTTGGACATAGAGACCACTTCCGGTTAAGTTTTTGACACTATTATCAGAAGCAATATTACCGTCACTAGTCATTGTGGCAACCTGATAGCCATTACCACTAAATTTAATCCCGTAATAGTTCTCAAACCCACTATGCTGCATCGCCTGTGCCTGAGCATAGCGAATCGCCTCCACAACTTCCCGCGCTTTTTCGACGACTTTAAACTCATTTTGGTTAAATTTAGGTGCCGCATAGGCAGCCAAAATGCCGATTAATACAATGACCATGACTAACTCGACCAGAGTAAAGCCGAATTGGCTATTTTTAACCATATTTAACTCTCTTTTTTGCACCAAAACTGACCCTTAATACTTATAGCCACTACAAACCGAATATCCGTAACAACACTTAGTCACTGCTCGTTCTTAATCGCTTAACCTCTACAACGGTTAATCCAGTCGCAGCCGCAATCTGTTCGTCATTTGCCATAAGCGGAATAAGCTGCTTTGCGATATTAAATCTCTCTTCAATTTTCCCTTTTTTAACTCCATCATCATGTGCAGTATCGATAACATTTTTTATGTCACGGTAGTATTTCAGGCTACTTTCATACGCCTCTCGTTCTTCAGGTTCAAAACGGGCAATTTTTGCCTGTTCAAACAAGCGCTCAAACACCTTTTCCCGTAATCGTGGCGGAATCTCGTCAAGTTCATGCAGATGCCGAAACAGATAGAACCATTTATCTTGCAGTGTCTCTAGTTCATCTGCTGTTTTTTTGAAGTTCGGTAGCGTTAAATAGATGAAGGTCAATTTATCATAAAAAACCTTATTACGCTGATCTTTGAGTTTAACTTGGTGTATAACCCGGTTCTTCTCTTTTTTATCGGCTTTATCTTCACTAAAAAGGAAATCGAGAATCCCAATGGTGTAAACCGCTGTTAATTTAAAGTCCCAATTGCCTCTCTGTGCCTGCTGCTGAATCGGAAAGGTCGCGTAAAACAGGCTGCGATCTTTAAAGTAGTTCTGCTTCGCTTTTTGCAGTTCAACGATGAAGTGATCTCCTCTGTCACTAATGCAGTTAAGATCAAATATCGCTTTGCGATCTAATACACTTCCTCCCGCCTGCTCATTTTTGCTAAATGTTAGGTCGGCGATATGGTGCTTCTTCGGTAGTAGGGTATTTAAAAAGCTGATTAAATTCGGTTTGCTCGCCTCCTCACCAAAGATCTTTTTAAACCCAAAGTCGGTAAACAGATTAATGTAGCGCTCTTTCATCTTTTTAGTACAATAATGGTAATATTTCGGTGGCTAGGAGGTCGTGGTTGGTTTTGGTGCTGTTTCTCTATTCGAACCAATTGGCATTAATGTACTACTCCCAATCAATCGAACCAAGAGGATAACCTATCTGCGCTATAGCGATTGCTGTCCGAGCCAATCATTCAGCTCATTGATATCGCTAAAGTCAAGTAGCGCTTCGGTAAGCGTCTCCAATTGTGCAGCCGTTAACGCCTCAATCGCCTGCCGCTGAGCCTGATTCAACTCACCAAAACGTCGCTGCAACTGTCGGAAGATAGCCGCCTGCAATCCCTGATTGTGCCCTTTTACCTCTCCCTGAGAAATCCCTTGAGAAAATCCTTGAGAGATTCCTTTAGACAGACCTTCGTCATAAACTTCCTTAAAAAAGCGGGTATGGCGTAGATCGGTAGTGGGGATCTGTAACATGGCTCTTATCTCCTCTCGGCTAAGATCTGGTAGTTTGTAGACAAGCAGCGTTTCGATAAAGTCGATAGCATCAATTCGGTTAATTTTGGGGGTTGGGATAAAGTGTTGCAACAGGTTTTGTGCTTGCTGTCCTAGTTGTAGTTGTTCAGCGGCGTCAATACGAAGTAACGACAGTAGTCGCAAGATAAACAGTGTATCGGCACTGCGATTGGCCTCTGTTTGGCTCTCCGCTTGGATTAAGATCTCTTCTAAGTAGAGCCGATGCAGCACACCAGCCTGTTCAAAGAGTTGATCCTCCGTATCCAGTCCGGCATCAAAACGGCTATCAGGATAGATGACGACCGCCTGCCACAGGGTGCCGCTGCGCTTTTGTTTAAAACGCAGCATAATGGAGGCAAACCAGCGGGCATAAAAGTCGCTGTCAAGGTAGAGCTGATTCTCCAAAAAGAGTAGCGGTGCTTCGGAATTATCGGGGATGAGAATGCCATCAAGCCGCAAGTTAGTCTGTTTCACCTCTTCGGCATGGAGTCGATAGTCACACTGTGGGGCGCGTTGTCCTGTCAGTTCAAACAGTGCCTCCGGGCAGTGGCTAAAGAGGCGATAGAGGTAGTGATCGGTTTTCATTGCCGACGGTTATCGCTCTTCGCGCCATAGCAGTAGAGGTCGGAAGCTATCATAGGGCTGTTTGATCTGTCTTCTCAGCCGCTTCGACCCTTACTGTCGTTTCACCGCTAACCACTCGTTCAGCTCATCCAAGCTATTAAAATCGAGTAGTGATTGGGTGAGCTCTTTTAGCTGCTCGTAGCTTAGTGAGCTAATCTTCTGCTGCTGGTGCCCATCAAGGTCACCAAAACGGTGTTGAAGTAACAGGATAGAGGTATCGATTAACGCTTCAGTGCGGCCTTGGGAAAGCCCATCAGAACTCCCTTCATCATAAACCTCTTTATAGAAGCGGGTATGGCGTAGATCGGTTGTCGGTATCTGTAACATGGCTCGAATCTCCTCTCGGTCAAAGTCGGGTAATTTATAGATAAGCAGCGTTTCGACAAAGTCGATAGCGTCAATGCGGCTGATTTTAGGGGTTGGTTTAAAGTTTTGCAGTACTCCCTGAGATTGAACGGCTAATCGCTGCTGATCGGTCGTATCGACACTAAGCAGTGACAGCAGTTGCAAGATAAACAGCGTCTCGGCGCTGCGGTGCGTCGTCGATTCGGTCGTCGCCGGCGCTAAAATCTCCTCCAGGTAGAGCCGATGCAGCACGCCAGCCGTTTCAAAGGGTTGATAGACGCTATCCAGACCGGCATCAAAACGGCTGTCGGGGTAGATAACCACCGCCTGCCAGTGACCTTGGTATCGCTGCTGTTTGAAGCATAGCATAATCGAGGCAAACCAACGGGCGTAGAAGTCGCTATCGCGATAGAACTGGTTCTCCAAAAAGAGGAGCGGCGCATCGAGGCTATCGGGCGTGAGGATACCATCGAGTCGCATACTGGTCTGTTTGATCTCTTCGGCGTGGAGATGGTAGTGGCAGTCGGGCGCAGTTTGCCCGGTGAGCTCAAACAGTGCCTCTGGGCAGTGGCTAAAGAGGCGATAGAGGTAGTGATCGGTTTTCATTGCCGACGGTTATCACTCTTCGCGCCATAGCAGTAGAGGTCGGAAGCTATCATAGGGCTGTTTGATCTGTCTTCTCAGCCGCTTCGACCCTTACTGTCGTTTCACCGCTAACCACTCGTTCAGCTCATCCAAGCTATTAAAATCGAGTAGTGATTGGGTGAGCTCTCTTAGCTGCTCGTAGCTTAGTGAGCTAATCTTCTGCTGCTGGTGCCCATCAAGGTCACCAAAACGGTGTTGAAGTAACAGGATAGAGGTATCGATTAACGCTTCAGTGCGGCCATCAGAACTCCCTTCATCATAAACCTCTTTATAGAAGCGGGTATGGCGTAGATCGGTTGTCGGTATCTGTAACATGGCTCGAATCTCCTCTCGGTCAAAGTCGGGTAATTTATAGATAAGCAGCGTTTCGACAAAGTCGATAGCGTCAATGCGGCTGATTTTAGGGGTTGGTTTAAAGTTTTGCAGTACTCCCTGAGATTGAACGGCTAATCGCTGCTGATCGGTCGTATCGACACTAAGCAGTGACAGCAGTTGCAAGATAAACAGCGTCTCGGCGCTGCGGTGCGTCGTCGATTCGGTCGCCGCCGGCGCTAAAATCTCCTCCAGGTAGAGCCGATGCAGCACGCCAGCCGTTTCAAAGGGTTGATAGACGCTATCCAGACCGGCATCAAAACGGCTGTCGGGGTAGATAACCACCGCCTGCCAGTGACCTTGGTATCGCTGCTGTTTGAAGCATAGCATAATCGAGGCGAACCAACGGGCGTAGAAGTCGCTATCGCGATAGAACTGGTTCTCCAAAAAGAGGAGCGGCGCATCGAGGCTATCGGGCGTGAGGATACCATCGAGTCGCATACTGGTCTGTTTGACCTCTTCGGCGTGGAGATGGTAGTGGCAGTCGGGCGTAGTTTGCCCGGTGAGCTCAAACAGTGCCTCTGGGTAGTGGCTGAAGAGGCGATAGAGGTAATGGTCGGTTTTCACGCTGTTTTATAGCCGGATAACCGCCCTATCGCTCTTCTCTCCAGTAGTAGAAGCGATCGTCACCGCGGTAGATGCCGAAGGTGGCTGTGGCGGAGTCATAAATCAAATTGCCGTCATTATCCCAATCAAAACGGAGGTAATCTGGTCCAGTCAACGATAGGGTAGCTTCGCCAACAATACCTGCATCCTTTGGATCTAAGGTAATCACCTCTTGTGGGGTTACCCCTGCTTCAGCCGGAATTGACTCTTCAGGATCGAGAATTTTTAGATCTGACACAGCTCCATCAACAGAACAGGTAAAATCTGGTGTTGAATCACTATCTTTATCGGCGACAGAACAGCTTATACCGCCATTCACCGTAATAGTTGTTGTTGTATCGTCCTCATTAACTATCCAATTACCATCATTATCAAAATACTCTACATTAAAGAGCATCGATTGAGTCTCTGTTTCATTACCATAAGTATCACTTAATGTCGCACGGCCATAGCGTAGATTATTCCCGATAAGGTTGTCAAAGGTTAATGTTTGTGTTGCAGTAATAGTAGAGTAGCTCTTATCGGTTACGGTGAATGACCATGCTGGATCGATGTTAGCGACAAAGGGAACCACAGGCGATACAAGCGGCGTATACTCTACCTCTGCCGAAAGAAGCGTTGCTGTCGATATTCCAGCACTAAAAGGACCCGGTTGATACTCAGCACTCTCAAGCGTCCATGTATGACCATTATCCGTTCCCGTTAAAACAGCTAAGGCGATGGGAGCTGAGCCGCCGATCTTATCATCCCAGCTACCAGCGTAGTTAGTTGTTGTTGTCTCACCGAGAGCCGTAGCGGTTATGGTGAATTGTGGCAAACTCTCGAAACCGAAAGTTTCACCGACATAGGTAAACGGAGAGGATGAGGTTGTATGGGTATTTTCCAAAGCACCATGCCCTAAAATCGCTAGCTTAAAGGCGTAGGGAATAAACTGTAGAGAGCTTTCCACAACCAGCTCACCCGTGCCAAGGTAGTCGGGAACCGTCGCCATTAAATCAAATAGGCCAGACTCATTCCAATTAACATTTGCCGTCAAAGCACCCTCAGTATAGCTGCCACTGCCCATATTGAAAGTAGCTATCTGACTCTCATCAATTGGATTGGCGGTAGTGCTACTTACTGTAATTGTAAGCTCACCATCTTCTAACTCATTCGTCTCATAACCGAAGCGTAACTGGGGTGAACTCTCCTTACCAAATTGTGTGGCGGCAGTTCCATCTGCTAATAATGCGGTCAGCGTAACACCCCCCCCCTCACCTGCTTTATACGGGGTGGTGCCACTGCCGCTAAGGCTAAGTGAGTGTGGCTTGACAACAAATGCGTTCGATTCGCTGCCATTAATTGTTGTACCAAGATAGTCATAGTTTTTTACAAATAGCTTTATCTTACCAACATTATCATAACGAAAACTAAAGGGCGCATAACCCTCCGAATCGAAGTCAAAGGCGATATTATTATTAACATAAGCAGTAGAACCACTGTTATTAGCGTGAATAGTTTCACTATTACCACTATCAAAGGGAGCTGTTGGCGTTAACTCTAGCTCGCCTTGATTAGCGCTAAGCGTATCGGGGCAGGTCGCCGGTTCGATGCACTGATACCCCAGATCGATTTGATGCGTCCCCGACTCTAAACCACTCACACAGACGGCACTCCCAGAGGAGGCGTCACTTCTCACTACTCGTAGATAGAGATTATCTGTCGTCGCTAGCCCTCCAACTTGAGTGGCAATAGTGGTATTAGGCGGACTATTTTTGTCGGTAACAAACTGAATCAGTGTGTCACTAAATATTAACGC
Organism: Ectothiorhodospiraceae bacterium BW-2; assembly: GCA_008375315.1. Classification (NCBI taxonomy): domain Bacteria; kingdom Pseudomonadati; phylum Pseudomonadota; class Gammaproteobacteria; order Chromatiales; family Ectothiorhodospiraceae; species Ectothiorhodospiraceae bacterium BW-2. The sequence continues at coordinate 1,464,172 of CP032507.1, forward strand.
AGGATCCTTGGTAGAATCCTCCTGAGCATGACCATCGGTTACATCTAAATCTAGGGTGGCCTCCTGCCGTTGTTCAACTGCCACAGTAACGGTTGCGCTCCCCGCCAACATGGTGACACTAGCTGGCAGATTATCATCCAAAGTGCCATCGGTCGCTGTTGCGCTAATGGTAATGGGGGTATCTGTAGTGACAGGATAGAGTTCGAGTTCGCCACTGGCATCATAATCATAAGCGGTAATCATTACTGTAGCCGCTTCACAAGTCACACCGTTACCAGCATGGGATATTCCATAATGGTGCGGCCCTTGAGCACTAATCTCAAGATAACAGTCAAATGCACCTGCTGTTGTATCGTAACACTGAGTAGTGGGCAAGGTTTGAGCTTGTCCACCAATACCAATAGTTAGGGAATCGACTCTTAAATCAATCACCATACCCTCTGAGGCTGTCATAGCCCGACTCCCAGAGCCATCAATCAGGTTAAAAATGGCGCCCCCCCCATCATCCCAAGTCACCGTACCCGTAGAAGGGGTAGCAGATAGAGTCACGGAGAGGCTGTTTTGATAAGTAAGTAGATTGTCAGGACTACAGCTATCATCACCACAGAGCTTGACTGTAATCGTTTCAGGGTCATTAGGTGTCCCACTGCCATCGTGTTCGATACGGATATGATTGACTACAGGACATCCAAGTGCATCCAGAAGTTCCGCCTGCATGGATGCCGAATAAGTAAAATCGACCTCATCACCAATATCACTGCGTCCCTCTGAGAGTATAGCACCATGAAAATCAGTGCCAGCCCCTAAACTGACATTCGTATTATCATAAGGAGAATAGATAGCGCCAACAAAATCAGCACTACTATGCGATACAGTTTGTGCACCAAAACTAAAGGAAGCATTGCTATAGAGATAGATAGTCATATCCGAAAGGAGGCCAGAAGCATTCATTTTAGTATCGGAACCTATTTGGAAAAACCAGTTCACATAAATAGAAGTAGTATCACTACCAGACTTAGTGATAGAACTTGAAGCTCCGATGCTACCATCATTGATAAAGTGATTACCCGAAGTTAGGTTAATATTACTATTACTCCCAGCAGTTAATGTAGCGATAACAATATCACCACCTGTTGCATCAAAAGTCACTAACTCGGTTGTATTAATCGTAATAGTTCTGTAACTACCTGAGGTGACAGTAGCAGCACTGTTAATCGTTAAATCTGTGGTTCCGGTTGCAGGAAATTCCAAAGGAGAAAACGATGGAAAAATTTTATCAACAGTTGTAACACTACCGCTTGGTGTAGGGGTATTACCCGGTATTAGTGCAATATTATTTCCATTGATGGTGGCAACTCTAGGTTCAGAAGACCAATTTATAAATCCAGCTTCGGTAATAACACCATATTCAGATAATTGATAGTACTCTTCACAGCTCCCCGGCACATCAATAACATTAACTGTTAACTCATCTGAGCTACTGTCAGTAGCACTATTGCCGGCAGCGTCGGTTGCTGTTGCTACAACTTGGTATGTCCCATTGGCCAAATCGGTTTGCCCATTAAGATTGAGCGTCCAGTTACCACTACCATCGACAGTTAGCTCAGGACTAGACAGCGTAAATGGGCCTAAAATTGTACCGCTACTATCGGTAATGCTAATAGAGAGTTCGGTCACATCGTTATGGTCATAAGTGCCGGTTAGGCTAGGGGTTCGATTCGATGTTGTAAGAGGTTGAGGCGTAATCACAGGCGCGGCGACAATGGTATCAATTTTAATCGTTGTATTAACTGGGGTAGAGTTATTATTCGCCAGATCCGTTGCCACAAATTCAATAGTTCGCGTACCATCAGTGATAGTAGCTCCACTATGTTGATAGTTGATAGCTTGAATAATCGTCTGAATTTGTGTGGCTGTGAGCGTTATGGGAGCACCATTGCTATCTCTGCCACGAATCTCAAATTGTCCGGCACTGTTATTAGTGATAATCACATCAATACCACCAATCGTTGCATTGATAACTCCACTGCTTCCGTTTGCAGTTAAAGTTTGATTATCAAAAATCAAGTTTTCACCACTATCGAGAATACCACTGGTTATAATAGTCAGAACAGTAATCCCATTTACCTCAATAACAGTTGCTGCATCACCACTATCATCTAAACTAATAATATTATTCGGTTGATTCGTTAGTACGGAGTGGTCAGATGAGTCGGTCGAAGGGTCGAGATCAATCACGGGAGGGGTAGTATCGATGGTCAGCTCGTTAGTCGTGGTATCTGTTGCAAGGTTACCTGTAGCATCGGTTACAACGGCATCTACTTCATAGCTCACACCACTGGTTAATGCTGGCGCAGGAGTATCCTCACCATCGGGGTTAGTTGTTGCTAAGTTGAGTGACCAACTACCATCAGCATTAGGTACTACCGTATAGGTTTTGCTGTTGATAGTCACTTTCATTGTTTCACCGTCATTCAAACCACTCCCTGTCCCGGTGGTTCCGGTAATAGTGGGTGTGAGATTATTGGTATATAATTTATCAACTGTTGGAGCCGTAGGTGGCGTGGTATCGATGGTAATGGTTGACAAAGCAGGACCCGATTCATTACTAGCTGAGTCTATTACACGAAACTCAAAGGTGCGCTCTCCTTGCGTGGGTGTTACTGTATCATTTTGATAGCTGATAGCACTGATAACGGACTGTGCCTCTGCTACAGTGAAGCTACCACCACCATTCTTAGTAATAGTCATAGTATTACTATCATCATCAGCGATATCTATCGCTACAGTTACGGAGTCAATTGTAATGGAGAGATTACTTACATCACCTGATAACATATTAGCATTGAGCACTCCAGCAGCATCAGAGCCGAATAATACCTTTTCGTTAGTATTATCCGTAATTTTAGTTTGATCAATGGTTAGTGATATTGATGAGATTTGATCACTACTTTCGGTGATTATGGCTTGATCGTTCGGATTGTCGAGGCTGGTTGCTGTTGCTGGGGTGTTGGTTAATGTGGAGTAGTTAAGAGTATTGTTATCAGAATATGATAAATCAATAATTGCCGAAGTGACATCAACACTGAACATGGTAGTGTTGGTGGGTGCCGGATTTCCCGCTGCATCACTCACATTGGTCACGATGTCGTAGTTGCTGCCATCGGTGAGAGCTTGTAAATCGGTTGCCGATACTGTGAGAGTTGCACTGTTATCTGTGACAATAGCTATGTAGGTTTTACCATTGAGGGTTACAGTCACGGTTTGGTCATCCTCAACACCGTTTGTATTGATAGTGATAGTACCATTGTTGTCATCTTCGCTAGCGCTGAGACTATTACCCCAGCTAGAGATAACGCTGGTAATAGAAGGATTAGCCGTATCGACTATCAGCGAAAGGCTGTCACCGATCGCATTGGTATTCTCGGCAGCATCACTAAAGGTATTAGTTGCCACACTAATCTCACCATTAGCCGTGCTGTTCGCAGTGGGGGTAAATATGGCGGTATAGGTCGTACCGCTACCATTGAATCCAGACAATGTCCCGCCGGTAACGGTAATATCGTCTGCGGTAAAGTCAGTACTCGCTTCGCTTAGAGTGAAAGTGATGGTTGGTGTATCGCCATCCTGTAAGCTGCTGTCGGAGCTGGTGATGGCGATCGTTGGTCTTGCGGTGTCAACTGTCAGCGAAAGGCTGTCACCGATCGTATTGGTATTCTCGGCAGCATCACTAAAGGTATTAGTTGCCACACTAATCTCACCATTAGCCGTGCTGTTCGCAGTGGGGGTAAATGTGGCGGTATAGGTCGTACCGCTACCATTGAATCCAGACAATGTCCCGCCGGTAACGGTAATATCGTCTGCGGTAAAGTCAGTACTCGCTTCGCTTAGAGTGAAAGTGATGGTTGGTGTATCGCCATCCTGTAAGCTGCTGTCGGAGCTGGTGATGGCGATCGTTGGTCTTGCGGTGTCAACTGTCAGCGAAAGGCTGTCACCGATCGTATTGGTATTCTCGGCAGCATCACTAAAGGTATTAGTTGCCACACTAATCTCACCATTAGCCGTGCTGTTCGCAGTGGGGGTAAAGGTTGCGGTATAGATTGTACCACTACCACTGAAATTAGAGAGCGTACCGCCGGCGACGCTGATATCGCCTGTGGCAAAATTGGTACTAGCTTCGCTGAGGGTGAAGGTAAGGGTAGCGGTTTCACCGGCCATGAGAGAGGGTTTATCGCTGATTATTGATATTGTTGGTGGAGTAGTATCAATGGTAATGCTCAATGTTGCAGAATCAGGGCTGATGTTACCTGCCTGATCCGTAACAGTAGATTTGAAGGTATGTGTTCCATTGCTAAGGGGTGAGCTGGTTATATCAACATAACCATTCGTAATATTTGTAGCGGTTAATATTGCTGTACCAACAAGCGTAGTACCGTCATAAAGTTTAACAATATCACCAACAACAGGTGCACTACTTCCAGTCCCCTGAAGTCTGATCCGAATGGTTGGCGTATTGTCGCTGGTTAAATTATCGGTAGAGCTGGTACCTGTGTCGCTGCTCGCCAATAGATCAATAGTGGGTGCTGCTGGAGGGATTAAATCGGCAAAAGTCGCACTATCACTAAAATCGTGAATAATCGCCGGAGCGGTCGTAGAACTGGGAACACCAATTAACAGAATATTAAAAATTTCGCCAATGGATGCTGTAGTGCTGGTAGGAATCGTGATGGTCGTGCTGTTTGCGCCACTGGCTATAGAAGCGTAGCTGTCGATGTTTCCAGTGACTCCAGTATAGTCACTTCCTGCTGTTGCGGTACCATCCAAAGTCATATAGTTAATTTGTATCGCACTGCCAGCTTCATTGGTCGTTCTGCTCAAATTGACGGTTTCATTAGCCAAACTATAGTAACCGATGATTTTCAGGGTAAAAGTAGCAGAGGAACCTGGTGTAACGGTCAAATCATCGACATCTGTATAAGAGGAGAGAGATGAGTTAATCATACTATCGTTACCAATGACAACCAATGGAACATCGGTCGTACCAGATGGTAATATATCATTCGTAGTATTAGTAGTTTCGGTACCCGAGTTTCCGGAGGGCGGTTTAGTGGGTGTACCTATACAAGTCGAACTGCTCCAGTTTCCATCCGGCCAACAGCCGGTTCCATCAGGCACCTTTTGTACATTAAAGCTATTGGCACCATTAAATTCTGTGTCATAGGCAAAGGTACAACCACCATTACCCACATAACCCTTACTAGATATGCCATTAAAATCATCCATATCATCGGTTAAATGATAATCGACAATATCGCCCTGTTTGTCGTACAAAACAAGTTCCATTCCGTGAGATGTATTACCTTGATCCGCATTCACATCCAGATAGCACTTGGGGATTTGACCGCTATCTCCATAGAGCACAATCCATGCGTTGCCGGAGTTTTCTGCATTACTATACTTTAAAGCTGGTTCATAGATGATCTCAGGATTAGTTCCTGTCGCACCATTGCTGCCAGTGCCATAACCGACTACCGGATTACCGGAATAACATCTTGGTTTGTCACTGTCATCTTCTACTTGCGGATATACCGCACAGACCGTCATTGTGTAATCCTGAAACTTTTGACTAGATACTATCGACATATCTAGTGCACGAAGCTCCACAAAGACATCATGTGTATAGCTATAATCGCAGGATTGATTGTGGTGATTAATTTCATTAATTACTATTTTACCAATATCGGATGAACAGCCAGCAACAGCCTCTGTCGGCATCATTAAAAATATCGACACGAAAGCGGCTAACCCAAAGAGAAAGGAACTGAAAGTATATTGGTTTGATGAACTCATTGGTTTCATTATCTGGTACCTTGGTGGATTAATAGCATTATTTTCGTGATGACAGGCTAACGCCATAGTAAACACCTTGTGAAAGAGAGTAATGTATAATTAGGGTCAGAGTAACATTAAACACATCAGACAGTTTCATAATTTCATAACCCCCCCACACAACCTATTTCTATCTTTTACTATCACAACAACCTAACCGCCGCCACGACTACCCCACCCGCAAACGCAATAAAACTGCTCAACCACATAAACTGGCGATCATGACGACAACTTAGCTCTCTCATTTCGTTTTTAAAGCCATTACACTGCTCTTCAAACCGTTTATCCACCTGCTCAAAACGCCTCTCCATTTGAGCAAAACCCTGCTGCATCAACTCCCGCTGATGCTTTAGCTCCTCTTCAACCCGTATCGTACGCTCTCTCAGCTCCAATTCATAGCGCAAATTAGCACTGGCACTTAGATCACTATTTGGCTGCGCCAGCGCCTGCTGAATCATCTGCCCTATCTCTGCTCTATCTTCTGCCACCAGTGCCATCACTATTCTCCCGAAACAGACCGGTTATCGCTACAATAACTGTTGCTTAAGCCAATAAATAACTGGAAGCAGAATAATGGAGCTAGTTAACCACATACTCTTTAATGCTCACCAGAATGGTTGTCAGGTGAAGTCAATAGTACAGCCAAAGTCTGCTGTAATTTTTGTAACTCCTCTTTTGAGAGTCCTTTAATCCGCTCCTCCGCCGCCAAACCTTGTAACCGCTCCTCTGCGCTGAGTGAGGCCAAAATTTTCGGGATCTCTTCCCGGTTAAAATCTTCCAGCGTAAAGCTCATGCTCGGGTTCTCCTGAATATAGTAGTGCAGTAGTTGATAGACGATAGTACTGATTTTGCTGTCACTCAATCTACACTGCCTGTAACCGTAACGCACCCTCTCCGCACGATTACTAAAAAGGTGCCAAAAAGCGTTGTGTGGCTGTTCGGCAATCTCTGTGGTCACAATAATACGAATAGGATTGCTACTCCAATACAGATTATAGACCCCTGGTTGCGCTGTTGCCGATATTTGTCCGCCAAGTTGTTTTGTCAATTGCTGTGGATAGCGGGTATTCACTGCATAGAGTTGAAAATCGCTCTCCGGTAACAATGTATTGCCACTCATCTGTTTGCGATAGCTGACATAGTGCCCAATCAGCTCCTACAGCGTCCAGAGGGTTAGCGGTTCCCGGTGCGATTTGTAGCTGAGTAGTGAATAGCTATGGTTAAGGCTCAAACCATCTGGCAGTTTGCTCTCGTGAGGGGATAGTGGCGAGCGGTGGATGATTAACACATCCAAAAATTGTTGCTGCAGCGACATATCAGGCTCAAGCTGCACTTCACAATCCAGCCGCAGCTGGCGCTGCAACAGATCACTTAACAACAAGCCAAAAATCCGATGCCAGGGCTGCATGGTCTTTACCGCTCTAAAACAACTATTCTAGCTCTATAGCAACTGTTGCTTCATCGATTGCTAGGTTATTGCTCATTTGCCACAACGCAACCGGTGCAATGGAGCGTGGTGTAAGGATAGCCAGATCCCAATCACTGTCGCTACGCGCACTGCCATCAGCACGACTACCAAACAGATAAATTGCCTGTCATTGTGGGACTATAGATTGCAGCCGACTAGAAATCTGTTGTAGTTGAGCCATTGTGACTTCGCAGATCATTTTTTATTTACCACGATTGAATTAGGTGCGTCACTCACCACAAACCCCGCAACCTCAATAGCAGACTCCGGCAGCGCAACCGGCGCAATCTGACCCGCAGCATATCGTTCTATCTGTCGGTAACTTTTCAGCGCGCTATCGACTTCACGGTAACACTCTAACTGCGCCGCCTCCAGATTGACAATCCACACCTCACTCACCCCATGTTGGGCATAGAGCGGCAGTTTCACTTCGCGGTCATAGCGCAGGGTTGAGTCGGCGACCTCGATTAATAATAGAACATCGGCAGCCGTGGGGTGAGCATGGCTATAAAAATCGTCGCGATAGCGCAGCAGCATTAGATCGGGTTCCGGTTCCGAGTGGGCGCCCAGAGACAAGGGATTTTGTACCGTGACGACACCTTGCAGCACAACAGACTGAAAAAAATGGCGCGCCAAGCGATTCACCACGCCAGCATGAGAGCTACCAATCGGTGCCATATCAAAAATCTCTCCCTCAATCAGTTCAACCCGATCCTCACGGCGCAAGATTCCGGCTGCGGCCATCTGGTAGTAATCCACCACACTCAGGCGGTGATGGGTCGGTTGTTGCTGGATCATATTCATCGCACTACTGCCAAACGCTACTAAAATCGAATGTAAACGCACACTTTGAGAGTTCAATCGGCTGGCTCTCCGCGTAAAAATCGCCAATCTTACGATACTCGCCGTCAATTAAGCGGTAGAGCTTGGTTCGTTTTGCTTCTGGAGCAACAATCGCGTAATAGCTTACCCCTTCGCGTTCATAGAGCTGCAATTTGGTTGACTCATCACGGTTAGCGGTTGTTTTAGAGAGAATTTCGACAATTAACTCCGGTGCGCGGGTAATGCGCTCTCCCTCTGGCGTATGGCAGATCACAATCAGGTCGGGGCGCACCACGGTATCCTCGCTAAATTCGACATCGATCTCATAGAGCACCTGACAGTGTGGGCAACTATCCAACAGTCGCCGTAGCTGAAACGCGATATTCATCGCCACGCGCTGATGCCGGAATCCCGGCGAAGGTGCCATCGCCAGCGGAATGCCGTCAATTAGCTCCCAATCGCCCTGCCAGTGGCGATAATCTTCCAACCGGTAGCGCTCCACAATCAGCTCTAGTGCTAATCCTCTCATTTCGATCCCGCTGGTTTCCCATCATTTATGCCACTTGTTCCGTTTGTCCACAGATTCATAATAGGACTCCGCGCAATTTTCTTTGTGCTAGATGCGTTTGCCATGCCAAATTATCTCAAATTGCAATATAGTTGATGCTTGATTAAGGTGAATCAGGTCAACATCACCGTCCAAATCGATTGCTAGGTTATTGCTCATTTACCACAACGCAACCGGTGCAATGGAGCGTGGTGTAAGGATAGCCAGATCCCAATCACTGTCGCTACGCGCACTGCCATCAGCACGACTACCAAACAGATAAATTGCCTGTAATTGTGGGACTATAGATTGCAGCCGACTAGAAATCTGTTGTAGTTGAGCCATTGTGACTTCGCAGATCATTTTTTATTTACCACGATTGAACTAGGTGCGTCACTCACCACAACCCCGCAACCTCAATAGCAGACTCCGGCAGCGCAACCGGCGCAATCTGACCCGCAGCATATCGTTCTATCTGTCGGTAACTTTTCAGCGTGCTATCGACTTCACGGTAACACTCTAACTGCGCCGCCTCCAGATTGATAATCCACACCTCACTTACCCCATGTTGGGCATAGAGCGGCAGCTTCACTTCGCGCTCATAGCGCAGGGTTGAGTCGGCGACCTCGATTAATAACAGCACATCGGCAGCCGTGGGGTGAGCGTGGCTATAAAAATCGTCGCGATAGCGCAGTAGCATTAGATCGGGTTCCGGTTCCGAGTGGGCGTCCAGACGCAGCGGGTCTTGCACGGTCACGATATACCGGTTAGCCGCCACTCCTGAAAATAGGTAGTTCAACCGCTTCACCATGCCTGCATGAGAGCTACCAATCGGTGCCATCTCGAAAATCTCCCCCTCAAGCAACTCAACTCTCTCATTAGGTTGCAAGATACCATTTATCGCCATTTGATAGTAGTCACCCACACTCAATAGATGCCGAGTAGGGCTTATGACAGCTCTCTCCATCTTCTCGCTCCTTTACAATTTAACTGTAACTGTCGGTTAATTTTCGGGTTTTTTCGATAGACTCATGTACCATCTGGTTACGCAGTTGTCGCACCGTTAGCCACTCATCAGCCAATTGCAGCAAACCTAACACCGCCATAAGCTTGCGAAAAGCGGCTACCGAATCACCGCCCGAGCACTCTCCTTCAACTCGACACTGCGCTGAATCGCCCCAATCGGATCGAGATAGAGGGTTGAGTGCTGCTCACTGCCATTAAGCTCTAGGGTGAAGGTGCGGGCGATATAGTCGGGGTGGAGCCCCTTGACCAAAAAACTCTTCTCCCCCGGTAATAGAGCCATTCTAAGAGGTGGCGTAAAGGCAACATCACTACTAACTACCTGATTTTGAATTGATCCAATTAAGCTATCTACCTGAATTTGTAATGATTGTCGAATACGCACATCCTGAAAACCGAGCATAAATATCTCCTGTAGCTGCTCATTACTTAATAGATAGGGCTCAACCCCTTTAAATAGCAGCTCCGGACTCTCTAAAGGGTACTCACTTAAACTGTTACGCACCTCAAAGGTAAGCAGTTGATAGTTCGGGTTAAACTCTGCCACCTTATTTGGCAACTCACTCCAATCGGCAAAGAAAGTGACCATACTCTCCCCCTCTTCGACGGCTGGATTGTGGTTAGCGAGCAGATTGTCGATAAACTGCTGCGTGTGTTGCCCCACTAGCGCCGCCGTGCGTAGATAGCTCCCTTGATCGAGTGGCAGGTTATCGGTTACCCGACAGAAATCGTTGGCCATCGCCGGTGGGGGTTCCACATTAATCGCCGCCACAGCGCCGGGGTAGCGGGGAGTGACCGTCACCGGATAGATCTTGATGACAGCGAGATAGCGATTACCCTGATCGCGTGGAAAGGCCTGCTGGACAGTGGGCTTTTTGACCATGGAGGCGGGGGTCGGTGGCGTTAAGATCGCCTCATAGGGATCGACCTTATAGAGCCCCGAAATATGCTGTCCTAGTGCAGAGCCGCCGGCATGGCGGGGGTTATGATCAATGACTGCCGGATCAAACGGCTCTTCGCGCTCGTAATAGTTAATGCCGCGCACCTCAAACTCCCCCAGCGAATTACACTGCCAGTAGTGTTCGTTTAACTGCGGATTAAAGACCCAAGTGCGGCCAATATGGCGCGTAACCACCGCCTGAATGCCGCTTTCGCGCATCACCGCCCCAAAGCTGATACCGTCACGATTGTCGACAAATGCCTGTTCGACAACAGCCTCGGTACGACGCCCCTGTGGTAGATGGACTTGCCACTGCTGACTTAGCCTATTTTGCTCAATCGCTGTCACCGGAGCTGCCCCCCCTTGTGCAACCGCTAGCTGAGGCCCTAGCTGCGGCTGCGGTGTGCCGGTCTGGGTGATCGCCACCACAGGAGCCGACGCGGGCGGCGGCACGACCGCTGCCTGCTCCCCCATCCCTGGGGCGGGGGAGTGAGTCATCATCGTCAAACAGCCGCTATTTAGTAGCACTATAGAGAGCATACCCATTAATTTACAGGAGGTTGCGTTAGGGTGGTTCATCGTTCTGACCTCAAATTGACACAGTTAGCAGCAGCCACTTTTCCACTGATATTGGCCGGTTGCTGGACGACAGTGACTCTGTGGCCCGCAGCCATCGGCAGCCGGACTAGTCACCGCTGGCGTTGGCATTGGCGTGGTTGTCACTCTCGGTGCACAGGGCGGCGCACTACAGTTAACCCCCTGCACGGCGGTGACGGGGGCGCAGGCGGTCACTGAGCGATAGCTAGGGATAGTGCTAACGCTGTTATAACAGCCGTGGGTCGAGTAGCTACCACTGCCGCTTTGGCAGCGATTATTCGCCGGTCCCTTGTAGCTAACTAGCGGCTGCGAGGGCTGCCCTGGTAGGCCACACCCCGTCGCCTGACGCAATTGCCCTACCGGAGTCACTAGTGAGCTAACCGGTACTGAGGCTGTGGCCGCCGGCACCGCCAGCGTCGGGGTGGCAATTGTCGCAATCGTACCATCGGGAAACGGCTGCTTCTGTGGGACCAGACAGCCGCTGACGCTAAGCGCGGCGACAACGACTGTTAGCGGTAGTGCGGCACTAAAAGGGGGATAACTAGACATCATTTAACTCCGATAACTTAACGGCTAACGCCGTAACGGCGGTTAGGAGTGAGGTTATTCTCCACCATAAACGCTTCGACATCGTTAATATACATCGACGAATCGTTCAAATAGAACTGAAACGGTCTGGAGGAGGACATCAAAATCCGCCGCCCCTTCACCAAGCGGGTGGTAATGACCACCTCTGTCACTTCCGGTGGGGTACAGCAGCCATTTTTATGCACCACAATTTGGGAGGCGTAGGCAATTTTAATCGTCGCCACCGAGCGGCTATTCGAGGCCACAATCCCCCCCTGATCGACTAAATGGGCAATTAAAAAATCTTGGTAGGCGTGTAAAAAAGGGGGCGATGCACCATCGACCGGCTCTAGATAGACCGGATCGACCTCCGGATCGATCGCTGCTAAAATATCACTAGCCGCCCGCTTAGCGATGGCACTCCACTGTCGAGTAGAGGTAATTAACATCTGCTCACTATCGATCATCTGCTCGGCGATGAGCGACTCTTCTACCACGCCCCCCATAACATCGTTGATTGTCGGCAGAGGCGTCTGTGGTTGTAGCGGTTGCAGCTCCGGCGTCTGATTCAGCGGCACCGGAGTGAGGGTAATTTCGCTCGAATTTTGTGGCACGGGTGCCGGATAGATCACACTCTCTTCCGGTGTGACCGTCGTCGGCATCAGGGTACCGCTCTGCAGCGGTAGCGCTGTGGTGCTGAGCATCAGCACAGCAGCAGTGGTGGTGTATCTCTGTCTCATCGGTTCTACCCTGTTAAGATTTATCATTAAATTAAGTCACTAATCACTCACTCGTATAGTCAAACTTTTGACAGGCCTACCCTGTAAAAGCAACAAGCGTGCCACTTAAAACCATCTCAGGTTACCCTCTTCCAAAAAAATTGATCCACTTAAATTTGCCACTACCGGCTACTCAGCGTACCATTGCCTGTTTTCTTGACGGATTAAGCCAATGGATTCGATTCGCATTGAGGGTGCCCGCACCCACAACCTGAAAAACATCACCCTCGAACTGCCGCGCAATCAACTGATTGTGATAACTGGCCTCTCCGGCTCCGGCAAGTCGTCGTTAGCGTTTGATACCCTCTATGCCGAAGGACAGCGACGCTATGTCGAGTCGCTCTCCGCCTACGCGCGACAATTTCTATCGATAATGGAGAAACCCGATGTTGACCATATTGCAGGGCTCTCGCCAGCGATTTCGATTGAGCAGAAATCGACCTCTCACAACCCCCGCTCCACTGTCGGCACTGTCACTGAAATCTACGACTATCTGCGGCTACTATTTGCACGCACCGGTGAGCCACGCTGCCCAGAGCACCAGCAGCCGCTAAGGGCTCAAACCGTCAGTGAGATGGTCGATGAGATTTTAGCCCTGCCCGACGGGAGTCGGGTCGCGCTATTAGCGCCGGTGGTCAAAGAGCGCAAGGGGGAGCATGCGCAGCTATTAGAGCAGCTACGGGCACGCGGCTTTGTACGGGCACGAATGAATGGCGAGCTGTGTGAGCTAGACGATCCCCCTAAACTGGCGCTGCGAAAGAAGCATACCATTGAGGTGGTGGTCGATCGGTTCAAAATTCGCCCCGATATTCAGACTCGGCTCGCCGACTCATTAGAGACGGCATTAGAGTTAGCCGATGGCGTCGTCCTGCTAGCCCCGCTCGATCATAGCGCCGATCACGCCATTGAAGAGCGACTCTTCTCCGCCCGCTACGCCTGTCCCCACTGTCACTACTCTCTGACCGAATTAGAGCCACGACTCTTTTCGTTTAATAACCCTGCCGGTGCCTGCCCTACCTGTGATGGTTTGGGCCATGAGCAGTTCTTTGATCCGGCTAAAATCGTCGTTAACCCCGATCTAAGCCTCGCCGCTGGCGCAATTCGTGGCTGGGATCGCCGTAACGGCTACTACTACCAACTCCTCAAATCACTCGCTAACCACTATCAATTCGATATGGAGAGCCCCTTTAATGAACTCCCCGATGCAGTACAGCAGGCGGTCTTGTTTGGCAGCGGCAAGGAGAAGTTGGAGTTAGTCTATCAGAGCGCTCGTCTAGGGGAGCAGCGTAAAATCGCCCCCTTTGAGGGGGTCATTCCCAATATCCGCCGCCGTTACCGCGACACCGACTCTCTCGCGGTACGGGAGGAGCTGGCCAAGTTTTTAAGCCACCGCCTCTGCCCTGACTGTGGTGGTAGTCGCCTCCATCAAGGGGCGAGAAATGTCTTTGTTGGCCAACACACCCTGCCGCAAATGAGTGAGATGGCGGTCAGTGATGCGTTAGTGGCGATGGAGCGGCTCCACCTCGATGGCTGGCGCGGCGAGATCGCCACTAAAATCGTCAAGGAGATTGGCGCTAGACTACAGTTTTTGGTGAATGTCGGCCTCGACTACCTGACCCTGTCGCGCAGTGCCGACACTCTCTCTGGCGGCGAGTCGCAGCGTATTCGGCTCGCTAGCCAAATTGGAGCCGGTCTGGTCGGGGTGATGTATGTCCTAGATGAGCCCTCTATCGGCCTCCATCAGCGCGATAACGAGCGGCTATTGCAGACCCTGTTCCATCTGCGCGATATAGGTAACAGCGTCATTGTGGTCGAACACGATGAGGAGGCGATTCGCTCCGCCGACTATGTGGTCGATATCGGCCCCGGTGCTGGCGTTCATGGCGGTGAAGTGGTCGCCTGTGGCACCTTGACGGAGATTATGGCGAGTGACCACTCCCTCACCGCCGACTACCTCTGTGGACGCAGAGCGATAGCGGTGCCTACTGAGCGCACAGCGGCGACTCAGGGCTACTTGGTGCTTAAAGGGGCAACGGGCAACAATCTAAAGCGGGTAACCCTAGAGCTGCCGATTGGCTTGATGAGCTGCATTACCGGCGTCTCTGGTTCGGGTAAATCGACCCTCATTAACGACACCCTCTACCGCTATGCGGCTAGGGCGATTAATCGCAGCGGCGAAGAGCCGGCCCCAGTCGAATCGGTCAGCGGAATGGATCAGTTTGATAAGGTGGTCGATATCGATCAGAGTCCGATAGGGCGAACCCCCCGCTCCAATCCGGCGACCTATACCGGCATCTTTACCCCGATTCGTGAACTCTTTGTCGCCACCCCCGAGGCGAGAGCTAGGGGCTATACCCCGGGACGATTTAGCTTTAATGTCAAAGGGGGGCGCTGCGAGGCGTGCCAAGGCGATGGCATGATCAAAGTGGAGATGCACTTTCTGCCCGATGTCTATGTCCCCTGCGATATCTGCCACGGCAAACGCTATAACCGCGAAACGCTAGAGGTGCTCTATAAAGGGCGGACGATTCATCAGGTATTGGAGATGACGGTAGAGGAGGCGCGAGATTTTTTTGATCCTATTCCAGTGGTCGCCCGCAAACTACAGACGCTAATTGATGTCGGTCTGACCTATATTAAACTCGGACAGAGTGCCACTACCCTCTCGGGGGGGGAGGCGCAGCGGGTGAAGCTCTCCCGCGAGCTCTCTAAACGGGATACCGGCCGCACCCTCTATATTCTTGATGAGCCGACCACCGGGCTCCATTTTCACGATATTCAGCTACTGCTGCAAGTGCTCCACCGTCTGCGCGACCACGGCAATACGATCGTCGTTATTGAGCATAATCTCGATGTGATTAAAACGGCCGACTGGATTATCGATCTCGGCCCTGAGGGGGGATACCGCGGGGGGGAGATTATCGCCACCGGCACGCCAGAACAGATCGCGGCGATGGCACACTCCCATACCGGCCACTTTTTAAGCAAAATCATCTAGCCGCTCTAGTCTGGCCATCGACGCCATCAGCCACTTTACCTCACCACTCTCAAACGCCACTTGCAGCCGCAGTTTAGCGCCGCTCCCCTCAGCTTGAACCACGACCCCCACACCAAATTTGGCGTGCCGCAGTCGCTCTCCCATCTGCCACGCCTCCTCTTCTCCCGCTTGAGAAAAGAGCCGTGGCCGGCTCACCTCACCACGAAGCCGGATCTCCTGTAGTCGCTCGGCCGGAATCTCATAGACAAAGCGGGAGAGCCGATTGAGTCGCAGTTCACCGAAGAGCCGCCGCTGTTCAGCCCAGGTGAGCAGTAGCTGCTGCCGCGCTCGGGTCATGCCGACATAGCAGAGTCGCCGCTCCTCCTCGACTCTCCCCAGCTCTTTGAGCGCCATTTGGTGTGGAAAGAGCCCCTCCTCCATACCGGCTAGCACCACACAGGGAAACTCTAACCCTTTAGCCGAGTGGAGCGTCATTAACTGAACTGAACTCTGCCACTCATCGGCCTGCCCCTCGCCCGCCTCTAGGGCGGCGTGGGCTAGAAACTGCTGTAAGGGGGTAAACTCATCACCCGCCTCTTCGGGGAGAAACTGCTGCGCCGCGACCGCTAGCTCATCCAGATTCTCTAGCCGGCTGCGCCCCCTCTCCCCCTTCTCACGGCTAAAGTAGTCGATTAACCCGCTCTGTTCGACCACTGCCCTTACCCGCTGCCCTAAATGGTCAAAGGGCAGCTCTTGTCGTGGCAGTGCCTGAATGAGTGCCATAAAACTGCGCAGGGCGTTAGCCGCTCGGGCGGGGAGGCTCTCTTGTGCTAGTAGCCTCTCTGTCGCCCGCCATAGGCTGATCTGTTCGCTACGCGCCCGCGCTCGTAGCTGCTCGATCGTTTTAGCTCCAATGCCACGAGGCGGCTGGTTGACCACCCGCTCAAAGGCGCTATCGTCATGGGGGTTGCTCCCTAAACGGAGGTAGGCTAGGGCATCCTTAATCTCCGCCCGCTCAAAAAAGCGCATTCCGCCGTAGATACGGTAGGGGATGGCGGCCATCAGTAGCGCCTCCTCCAGTACCCGCGACTGCGCGTTAGAGCGATAGAGAATCGCAATCTCATCGCGTGCAATCCCCTGTTGCAGCCACTGCTCAATTCGTTCGGTAATATATCGCGCCTCCTCCTGCTCATTAAAGGCGCTGTAGAGCTGTAGCGGCTCCCCCTCGCTATCGGCTGTCCAGAGATTTTTCCCCAGCCGCTCGCTATTATGGGCAATCAGATGGTTAGCCGCAGCGAGAATATGGCCACTAGAGCGGTAGTTCTGCTCTAGCCGCACCAGTTCACACGGCGCAAATTCGTGCTGAAAACGGTGGATATTTTCGATTTTAGCCCCGCGCCAGCCGTAGATCGACTGGTCATCATCCCCCACCGCGAAGATGCCAAGCGACTCCCCAGCCAGTCGCTGTAGCCAGCGGTACTGAATCGTATTGGTATCCTGAAACTCATCGACCAATAGGTGGGTAAAGCGGCGCTGGTAGTGGGCCAAGGTCTCTGGATTCTGCCGCCACAGCTCGTCGGCTCGTAGCAGCAGTTCGGCAAAATCGACCACCTGCTGCTGTTCACACAGCCGCTGGTAGTGGCGATAGATCTCGACTCCCTGCTGTAAAAAGGGGTCACCCCCCGCCTCAATCGACTCGGGATAGCGGCCCTCATCCTTCTGGCTGTTAATAAACCACTGCATCTGTTTCGGCGGGGTCTGCGCCTCATCTATAGTAAGCTCGCGCAGAGTTCGTTTAATGAGCCGTAGCTGATCGTCACTATCGAGGATCTGAAACTCCCGACTTAACTTCGCCTCCTGCCAGTGGGCACGCAGCAGGCGATGAGCGATGCCGTGAAAGGTGCCGATCCAGAGGGAGCTGGTCGGCATCTCTAACAGCCCCTCTAGCCGCTGGCGCATCTCCCTCGCCGCTTTATTGGTAAAGGTGACCGCCAAGATAGAGTGGGCTGAGGCCTCAGCAGTGCGAATCAACCAACCGATGCGGTGGGTTAAGACTCGCGTCTTACCACTACCGGCTCCGGCTAGTACTAGCAGCGCTCTCGACTCGCTGCAGACCGCTTCGCGCTGGGCGCTATTTAGCGGCTCAATTAAATCACTAATATCCATACCGTTATCGTACCAGAGTTTGCCTAGTTCGGCTCTGATTGTAGCCAGCGAGGGAGTCTATCACCACTGTGTCGATAGTCCTCAGCCAGCGCCTGTCGCAGCCGTTTCGGCGCAATAGCAACCTGTTCGCCATAACGCCACAATAGCTCGAATTGGCGTAGGAGGGTTATTTTATGGGTCTGCCTTGTGGTCTCATAGAGCCAATCGCTGAGCGCCAGAAACTGTGCAAAGGGGTTATCCTGTAAAAAAAGCGCCAAGGTGTGCCGAAAATGGCCACGGTTGCCCAGCATCTCCCAGTAGCGTCCGAAGCGGCTTAACCGCTGTAGGGTAGCAAAGTTAAGTTCACTGGTGGAGATCACCGTATAGGGCGGGTAGGGGAGATAACGCATCTGCCACGGCTCATCTTGGGCCACGATGGGGGCTCCGCGCAGCCGCTTCAGTACCCCTACCTGAATTTCGGCTACCTGCAACGACCAGAGGGTATTGAAGCCGGCGGCAATCGATTCGAGTGACTCCCCCGGCAGGCCGATAATCAGATCGGTATGGAGGTGGATCTGCTGCTGCTGTAGCCAGGCTAAATTGGCCACGGTGCGCTCATGGCTCTGTTTGCGTTCAAGCCGCTGCAGCACCTGTGAGTTGAGGCTCTGAATGCCAATTTCAAACTGTAATACCCCGCTCGGAAAACGGCTAATGGTCTGTTTAAGCCTCTCTGGTAGGTGATCTGGAATGAGCTCAAAGTGGAGCCTTAGCCCCGCAGTTGCCCACGGCAGAAAGTGCTCTAAAATCGCTACCGTGGTGGCAGGTTTTAGGTTAAAAGTTCGGTCAACAAATTTGAATTGACGCACTCCGCGCTGCCATAAGCGGCTCATGGCGGCCAAAAAAGGTGCTAAGGGAAACGATACCGCCGTTCTATCGAGCGCTGAGAGGCAGAATTGGCACTTAAATGGACAGCCTCTGGAGGCTTCGACATAGATTAGCCGATGGGCAATATCTGCTCTGTGATACCCCTCATAGGGGAGCTGTAACTGAGTGAGCTTCGGCGCGGGCGCGGCAATCACTCGCTGCGGCGGCGGTTTGTCGGCAAGAAGCTGCTCACACAGCGCGGCAAAAGCGAGATCGGCCTGACCGGTAATAAGATAGTCGGCAGCGGCGACAAGCGGCTGCTGTTGCCACTCGTAGCTGACTTCAGGCCCTCCCAACACAACCACCACCTCAGGGGCTACGCACTTGACTAGCTGTACGATCTCGGTCGCTAACGCCACATTCCAGATATAGACGCCGATACCGATAATCAGCGGCTGTTGAGCTAATAGCTGTTCAACAATATCGACCGCTCGCTGATGGATAGTGAACTCCCGCAGCTGTGTACGGGAGCGTAGCCGCCCCATCTGCGCCCACAGATAGCGCAATCCCAATGAGCTATGAGAGTAACGCGCATTGAGGGTAGTTAGTAGAATCGGGGCATTAGCAGACAAAACTTAGTCGAGATACTTCTCGTAGATCACATCCAGCACTTTTTTAGTCGGCTCATTATAACAGCCGCTAGAGAGAATGGTGCCTAGCTCCTCAAACCACTCCTGACTAACGGTTGTATCGTCCTTTTCAGCGCTAATATAGCCATCGAGCCAGAACAGAACCATCGCAGCAGTCTCTTCACTATCGATATCTCCACAGGTAAACTCGGCCATATCATACTCCCAAGCGTGGGCGGTAAACGGTAGCGCCAGCGCCAGAGCTAGACCACATAACTGCTTTTTCATTGCAAGACCCCTTAATTACAGAGAAAATGTTGTGTATTAACCTCAAAACCCGCTCGGCTAGCGCCGAGCACCGGTATCATACCCCAACATTTTGGCTAGGCGCTAAAGATATTTTCCACTCACTATGCAAGATGACTATCAACAACGCTTCGGTGGCATTACCCGTCTCTACGGTCAGTTAGGCGCTGAGGCTCTACAGCAGGCCCATGTGGCGCTTATTGGGGTCGGCGGCGTCGGCTCTTGGTGTTGTGAGGCTCTGGTGCGTAGCGGTATCGGCGCACTCACGCTTATCGATCCGGACGATATCGCCCGCTCCAATACCAACCGTCAACTCCATACCCTAGAGACGACCCTAGGGCGGAGCAAAGTAGCCGTTATGGCCGAGCGCATGGCTCTGATTCACCCCCACTGCGATATTAACGCGATTGATGATCGCCTCAGTATAACCAACATCGGGCGGCTGCTTCCGGCCGGTGTGACGGTGGTAATCGACTGTATCGATAGGGTTAGCATTAAGGCGGCTCTCATTGGCCACTGCAAAGTGCATAGACTCCCTATCGTGACGACTGGCGGGGCGGGGGGGCAGATCGAGCCCGCTAAAATTGGTGTGGTCGATTTAAGCCGTACTAGCTGTGATCCCCTCGCGGCCAAAGTGCGTGCGCTACTGCGCCGCCACTACCACTTCCCCCGCAACCCGAAACGCAAATTTCAAGTCGCCTGTGTCAGTTCGACCGAGCAGCCAC
The DNA here is from genome assembly GCA_008375315.1 of Ectothiorhodospiraceae bacterium BW-2. Taxonomy (NCBI): domain Bacteria; kingdom Pseudomonadati; phylum Pseudomonadota; class Gammaproteobacteria; order Chromatiales; family Ectothiorhodospiraceae; species Ectothiorhodospiraceae bacterium BW-2. Next base: position 1,484,450 of record CP032507.1, read on the forward strand.
GCTACCCTACCATCGATGGCGCGACCACTTTTCGTAAACCTAGCAGCGCCGCGACCACGCTCGATTGTCAAACGGGCTATGGAGCGGTTACCATGGTCACCGCCAGCTTCGGACTCCATGCCGCAGCTGAGGCGGTGCGTCTAATCATCCAACAGCCAGCATTAGCCAGCCACGCAATTGATGCAAATTGAGGATAATTGAGGAGTAAGTGATGACACAAACTATCGATACCCGCCGCGGTGCCTTCCCTTGGGTCAGAATGCGCCGTATGCGCCGTGATGACTTTTCTCGCCGCCTGATGCGTGAAAACCGCCTTAGTTGCGACGATCTAATCTACCCTATGTTCGTCGTTGAGGGGAGTCGTGAACGCCAGCCGGTAGCCTCCATGCCGGGCATTGAGCGGCTCTCGATCGATCAGCTACGAGCAGAGGCCGAACGACTGCTCCAGCTCGGCATACCGATGATCGCGCTGTTTCCGGTCGTCCCCACAGAGAAGAAGAGTCTTGATGCCGCCGAAGCGTTCAACTCCGAAGGGTTAGTTCAGCGTGCCGTGCGGGCACTCAAACAGGAGTACCCTGAGCTTGGTATTATGACCGATGTCGCCCTCGATCCCTTCACGACCCACGGCCAAGATGGTATTACCGATGAGAGCGGCTATGTGGTTAACGATTTAACTAGCGAAATTTTGGTACGGCAGGCGGTCTCCCACGCCGAGGCGGGTGCCGATGTGGTCGGCCCCTCCGATATGATGGATGGTAGAATTGGGGAGATTCGTGAAGGGTTAGAGCGCTGCGGTCATATCCATACTCGTATCCTCTCCTATGCGGCCAAATACGCCTCCGCCTTCTACGGCCCGTTTCGTGAGGCGGTCGGCTCGGCCACCCGTTTAGGCAGCGCTGATAAGCGCAGTTATCAGATGGATCCGGCCAATCTCAACGAAGCGATGCATGAGGTCGCGCTCGATCTCGATGAGGGGGCTGATATGGTGATGATAAAACCCGGCCTCCCCTACCTCGATGTGATTCGGGCGATAAAAGATCAGTTTGCCGTACCGACACTGGCCTACCATGTCAGCGGTGAGTATGCGATGCTCAAAGCGGCGGCTCAACATGGCTGGCTCGATGAACGAGCGACAGCGATGGAGCTGCTGCTCTCATTTAAACGCGCCGGCTGTGATGCCATCTTGACCTACTACGCCAAAGAGGCCGCCGAATGGCTGGCTGAAAGCGCACCACATTAAACTTAAGGATAGTTCAACCGTGTCACTACTCGACTTCGATGCTCCTCCGGCGCGTTATGCCGTCATGGGTAATCCGATTAGCCACAGCCGCTCGCCCCAAATTCATCAGCTCTTTGCGCAGCAGTGTGGCGAACGGATCGACTATAGCGCTATTTTAGTCGATTTAGGCGGCTTTGCGCAGGCAGTCGGCAACTTTCACGCCAGTGGTGGTCGGGGGCTCAATGTCACTGTCCCCTTTAAAGAGGAGGCATTCGCGCTAGCCGATACGCTCACCCCACGCGCCCGACTTGCTGGGGCGGTCAATACGCTGCTGCTACACGATAATCACGCCATTGAGGGCGATAATAGCGACGGTGTCGGCCTAGTCACCGATCTCCAGCAAAATCAACAGCAGACTCTAGCGGGTAAGCGGATACTGATTTTAGGTGCCGGAGGGGCGGTGCGCGGTGTGCTCGGGCCAATATTGGAGCAGCAGCCCCTCCATATCACCCTTGCTAACCGCACCCCCTCTCGTGCCGAAGCGCTAGCTGAGCAGTTTCAGCCGCACGGAAGTATCAATGGGGGGGGCTATGAGGCGCTCAATCGTGTCGCGCCGTTTGAGATTATTATTAACGGCACCTCGGCCAGTTTAGCAGGCGAACTACCGCCACTACCCGACAGTCTGCTGACAGGGCAGAGCTTCTGCTACGATATGATGTATAGTGCCGAACCGACCCCTTTTATGCGTTGGGCAGCGGAGCGAGGGGTTCAGAGCAGCGACGGGCTCGGTATGCTGGTCGAGCAGGCGGCCGAATCGTTCTGGCGCTGGCGCCAAAAACGGCCACAGACTAAAGCGGTCATTGAGCAGATTCATTCGATGTGAGCTACTTTGAAGAGAAAGCAACATCGCCTAAAACAGACATCTGAAATAGCTCTTTAAATCGGATAGCTTCAACTCTGATTGACTAAAATAACAGACAAAACTAAACTAAGCCACCGTTATGACTCATATTTTAGACAAAAAAGAGGGGGGGTAGATGGATTACGCCGAAATTGGTCAAACAGTGGTTGTTACGACTGGCCTTGTTCATCTCTTCGTCAGCTCCCCTCCACCCCCTTCCCGCTGGGAGAGGCGGAGAGGAAAGGCGAGGGAATCATGCCTCATGAGGGTGACGAGACGATGAACAAAACCCGGGTTTCGTAGGGGCTACCGGGGCGGCTACCCGGAGTGGACCTGCCGGATATGGGCGATCTACTGGAGGTGAAAACGGTGTTAGCTGAAAGAGTGATTGAGTGGACTGAAGAGTGGAAGTTGCAGGGGATGGAGCTGGGTCAATTAAAGGGCGAAGCTGCCGTACTGGAACGACAGCTGCGCAAGCGATTTGGCGAGTTACCCGATGAGCTGCGGAACCGTCTCCATAGCGCAACACTTGCAGAGCTTGAGTGCTGGACAGATAGAGTATTGGATGCCCCAACACTAGAGCAGGTACTTGTGAGCGTGGACTCCGCGTAGGTTGGGCAAAGCGCAGCGTGCCCAACAAGGGTAGAACGCTACACAATTGTTGGTTAAACGATAAACAAGCAACGGGGAAGATGGGGCAACACGATAACAGCTATAAGCTGCTTTTCTCGCATCCGCAAATGGTGCGGGATCTACTGACCGGTTTCATGGATGAAGAGTGGGTGCGCCAACTCGATTTAAGCACCCTAGAGAAGATGAGTGGCAGCTATGTCGCAGATGATCTACGCGACAGAGAGGATGATATCATCTGGCGGGTTCGGTTTAAGGGGCGCTGGCTCTACCTCTATCTGCTGTTAGAGTTTCAATCGAGTATCGATAAATGGATGTCGGTGCGGGTGATGACCTACCTGGGTCTGCTCTATCAGGATTTGATTCATCAGGGCCGGTTAAAGAAGAAGAAAAAGTTACCACCGGTGTTACCGATAGTGCTCTACAATGGTCGGGATCGGTGGTCGGCAGCGACCGATATTGCCGATTTAATCGAGCCGGCTCCGCTGAAACTGCAAGCGTTTACCCCAAAGCTACGCTATCTGTTAATTGATGAAATGGCGATAGACGAAAGTGGCCCTTGGTCGGTGCAGAACTTAGTCGCCGCGCTGATTCGATTAGAAAAGAGCCCGACGCCACAACAGTTACAGCAGGTGATCGGCGCATTAGTTGAGTGGCTACATGAGCCGGAACAGAGTTCGCTCAGGCGAGCTTTTGTGGTCTGGATTAAACGGGTGTTACTACCGGGACGGCTACCCGGAGTGGACCTGCCGGATATGGGCGATCTACTGGAGGTGAAAACGGTGTTAGCTGAAAGAGTGATTGAGTGGACTGAAGAGTGGAAGTTGCAGGGGATGGAGCTGGGTCAATTAAAGGGCGAAGCTGCCGTACTGGAACGACTACTGCGCAAGCGATTTGGTGAGTTACCCGATGAGCTGCGAAGCCGTCTCTATAGTGCAACGCTTGCAGAGCTTGAGTGCTGGACAGATAGAGTATTGGATGCCCCAACACTAGAGCAGGTACTTGTGAGCGTGGACTCCGCGTAGGTTGGGCAAAGCGCAGCGTGCCCAACAAGGGTAGAACGCTACACAATTGTTGGTTAAACGATAAACAAGCAACGGGGAAGATGGGGCAACACGATAACAGCTATAAGCTGCTTTTCTCGCATCCGCAAATGGTGCGGGATCTACTGACCGGTTTCATGGATGAAGAGTGGGTGTGCCAACTCGATTTAAGCACCCTAGAGAAGATGAGTGGCAGCTATGTCGCAGATGATCTACGCGACAGAGAGGACGATATCATCTGGCGGGCTGGATGAGTAGGCCGTGGGAGCCTCCCCCACAGCCTCTTTAGTGGGTGTTATGGGGTAGATCTATGCTTCTCGTAGCACCTTCCAACTCTGTCACACCCGGCAAATCCCGGCCACCCGCGTTGATCCCCTGAGGCTGTTTTAGAGATAATTGAAAAGCGTATTGATCATCAAAGTGCCTATACTGAAACTGAGTATCTGATGAAATCCAGCAATAACCAAAAGAGACTAGACAAAGCAATCAAAGATATTCGTAATGGCTTGTTTGAGACAAAAGAGTTAATTGATGATTAGCTGGCACTTAAAGGCATAGAAAAACTCGCTTCAACCGGTTCAGGTGGCATTATAGGGTAGTGCTTATTTTTCATAAGCTTCAATTAGAGTAACCAAAATCTCCATCTCATCCGCCTCTGGTGTTCCACTTTTTGCTTGAAATACCTGTTCTAATTGATAAAACGCCTCTTTTAGATCATCATCCGTTCTAATTAGTTTAATAGTCATTAACAATCTGTTTTTTGCTCCACATTAATTTAGTCATATTATATATGTGTACGCACCACATAACTAACCCCTAACCCCTAACCCCTAACCCCTATTTGACTAAAATAGCAGACAAAACTAAACTAGGCCACCGTTATGACTCATATTTTAGACAAAAACAGAGGGGGTGGTAGATGGATTACGCTGAAATTGGTCAAACAATAGCGCAGTTACGCAAAGCGAAACGGATATCGCAGCAGCAGTTGTGCCGCGATATCCATATTGCCCGCGCAACCCTGAGTAATTTTGAGCGGGGTGTGAGCCCCGATATCGGCCTAAGAAAGGTGCTGCAAATTCTCGACTACCTTGGACATGAGCTGGTGACTCGTGAGCGCTCTCCCTTTCCGGTCTTTGAGGAGCTGCTGCGTGAAAAGCACTCTGGCCGTTAAAATTAATCACCAGTTAGCCGGTACGCTGCTGTGTGAGTCGGGTAGCTATCTCTATCGCTACCATACTACGCAGCCGGATCAGTTTATTTCGTTAACCATGCCGGTAAGAGTGGCGGACTATCAATACCATCGGCTCCACCCGCTGTTTGAGATGCATCTGCCGGAGGGGTATCTGCTGGCGGTTATCAAAAAGCACTTGAGTAAAGTCGGGTTTAAGGACGATTTTGGGCTGCTACAGCTAATCGCCCCCTCGATCCGTGGCCGGATCGCTTTTGGGGAGAGTCGATATCCAGCCGAACAGTTAACCTTAGATGATCTGCTACACCCTCATCGTGGCGATCTGTTTCAGGAGTTGGTTGAGCGCTTTGCGCTACACTCGGCGGTTAGTGGTGTGCAGCCGAAGGTGGTCACTTTAGTTAAAAATCGGGCTACTTTGAAGATGGAGCACTATATTGTTAAATCGTGGGGTAGTGACTATCCGCAGCTAGCCTTAAATGAGTATTTTTGTATGTCGGTGGTTAAGCGGGCCGGTGTCGCGGTACCCGATTTCAGAGTATTCAGCTTCAGCGTCGTTTCAAATTGAGTCAACGCTTGGCGGGCATCAGCGTCGCAGGCGAAGTTTTACTTGCATAGCTTGGTAAATGCCCTCAACTCAGCCAGACTTTGTTTGCCACACTGTTTATTGATAGTTTTCTGCGCACGCTGGTATATTTCAGGGTTTTGGGCTGGACAGAAGATGCGGGGTTGATATACTTGTTTGGGTAGATAGCCAGAGCTTTGTGAATGATCAGCGATTTCTGGTGATCCGGCTAATTCCGGAGTTAACCCGTTAGCTAATCGCGGTTTTGGCTGTCAGGAAGAGGAAATAGACGGGCCTGAAACCGAGTTATACGGATCGGATTAATAATTTGTTACCACCAACAGAGATAAACTAGGCATAAAGAGATCAAAATGGCAAAATTAGGCTCAAAGAAAAGACCGATTATTGTTCGCGTGCATACTGACGAAAAAGCAAGATACGTTGCCGAAACATGTGCTGAGCATGGATGGCACTACATCATTGAATTTGAACTAGACAAGCCAGAATATATTTCGGACTTAGATAAATTGTTGAATCCGGCTCAACCGGCGGCATCAATAAAAATTGGTGGAAATGAACCTTGTCCATGTGGTAGTGGCAAGAAATACAAGAAATGCTGCGGTTCTTCGGGTTTATTGATCGCGTGAATAAAGTACTAACTAAAAGCTAAAGCGGACGCGCTAAGGGCGCGCACCGCTGAGCTTAAGTATTATATATAAAACACATAGAATAACCAACCATGAAATTTGAATGGGATATAGGAAAAGAGGCGATAAACATACAAAAACACGGGGTTTCTTTTGAGGAGGCTTCCTATGTTTTTGCAGACCCTTTTGCATTAAATAGCTATGACGATGAACACTCTAACGACGAAGACCGATGGATACTGTTGGGTAAATCGTTAAACGAGATTATTCTGATTGTTGTTCATACATTTAAAACAGACGATGCTACCGAATTTGTAAGAATTATTAGTGCCAGAAAAGCGACAACGAGAGAAAAGCAGATGTATTACGAGAGGTGTCCCAAATGAAAGATGAATATGATTTTACCAACGCAGAGCAGGGAAAATTTTACAGACCCTTGGAAGAGTTAGATGTTCCGATCTATTTGGATAAAGAAGTTAAGGCTTTTTTTGTTCAAAAATTGCGAACAAAAGGACAGCACTTTTCTTTAAATGAGATCATTAACGCCCTGCTAAAAAAAGATATAGAGATTTCTGCCAAACTGACGAGTTAGGCATAACAACAGGAGCCCACCCCCATGCCCCCCCATCGCGGCGATGCTGGGGTAGGCAATCCAGTTCCAGCGCCAAGGCTTGATTAATATTTCAGATGAACTTCAACAAAAGATCACTAACTTTGCGACCTTTACCGGACAAACACCAGAGCAGGCTGTTTTAGAGATAATTGAAGAGCGTATTGATCATCAAAGTACCTATACTGAAACTGAGTATCCCCTAACCCCTATTTGACTAAAATAACAGACAAAACTAAACTAAGCCACCGTTATGACTCATATTTTAGACAAAAACAAAAGGGGTGGTAGATGGATTACACTGAAATTGGTCAAACAATAGCGCAGTTACGCAAAGCGAAACGGATATCGCAGCAGCAGTTGTGCCGCGATATCCATATTGCCCGCGCAACCCTGAGTAATTTTGAGCGGGGTGTGAGCCCCGATATCGGCCTAAGAAAGGTGCTGCAAATTCTCGACTACCTTGGACATGAGCTGGTGACTCGTGAGCGCTCTCCCTTTCCGGTCTTTGAGGAGCTGCTGCGTGAAAAGCACTCTGGCAGTTAAGATTAATCACCAGTTAGCCGGTACGCTGCTGTGTGAGTCGGGTAGCTATCTCTATCGCTACCATACTACGCAGCCGGATCAGTTTATTTCGTTAACCATGCCGGTAAGAGTGGCGGACTATCAATACCATCGGCTCCACCCGCTGTTTGAGATGCATCTGCCGGAGGGGTATCTGCTGGCGGTTATCAAAAAGCACTTGAGTAAAGTCGGGTTTAAGGACGATTTTGGGCTGCTACAGCTAATCGCCCCCTCGGTCCGTGGCCGGATCACTTTTGGGGAGAGTCGATATCCAGCCGAACAGTTAACCTTAGATGATCTGCTACACCCTCATCGTGGCGATCTGTTTCAGGAGTTGGTTGAGCGCTTTGCGCTACACTCGGCGGTTAGTGGTGTGCAGCCGAAGGTGGTCATTTTGGTTAAAAATCGCGCTACTTTGAAGATGGAGCACTATATTGTTAAGTCGTGGGGTAGTGACTATCCGCAGCTAGCCTTAAATGAGTATTTTTGTATGTCGGTGGTTAAGCGGGCCGGTGTCGCGGTACCCGATTTCTATCTTTCAGACGATCAACGGCTGTTTATTATGCGCCGGTTTGATCTGCTCGATGATGGCACGGTGTTGGGGTTTGAAGATATGTGTGCGCTACAGGCCAAACATCGGGATGAGAAGTATGACGGCAGCTATGAGCAGGTTGCTAAAACGATTCGTGCCTTTGTGTCGCCACAGTATAAAAAAGAGTCGCTGATTCAGTTTTTTAAAATGGTGGTTATTAATAATCTGTTACAAAACGGCGATGCTCATTTGAAAAATTTTGGCCTGATTTATAGTGGTGCAGATGCGGTTAAACTCGCGCCGGCTTATGATGTGGTCTGCACTACGGTCTATATTCGTAACGATTCGGCGGCATTAACGCTGTTAGGGAGTCGTAAGTGGTGGGGGAAGAAGCATCTGCTCCGGTTTGGGGTGGAGAGTTGTCAGTTGAGTTTGAGAGAGGCTAATGGTGGTTATGAGGAGTGTGTTGCGGCTTTGAAGGAGACGGTTGATGGGGTGGGTTTTGTTGGGGATGGTGATTTATTGTGGAGGGTTGTTGAGGGGGCTCTGTTCATTGTTTCGTCACCCTCATAAAAGGCATGACTCCCCCGTCTTTCCCCTCTACAATCCTCTCCCCCGCTATGCTCCGGAAGCTGTCAAGTAATTTGAGACCAGTTGTTAAAAAAATAAAGCTCTAAATCTAGCCGGTGATTGCCACTGCCCTCACCGGCAAATTTCGCCTATGTTGAGTCATGACGCAACAAGGAGCGAACATGACCCTCATGGCCCTTTGCCGCAAGAGCCAAGCCCTTCAGCAAGGGGGAGCTGCAAGGCGAACTGCAACCCCTAATCTAGGAACCTCCCTCCTGCACCGCGTTACCCACAGCCCGCCCCCCTACGATAATAAGGGGGTCTCCGGGGGGCGGGCTATGGATAACGCTCTGTCATTCAGCCACCACAACCGGCTAAAGCCATCGACGATAGACCCACTAGCGGCACCGTCACTCATCTCTCCTTCGCTCTATTCAGGGTTGGATAGTTGACCTCCAGCGACCCCACCCCCTCCTCCGGTAGAGCGGGGTTAATCCATACCTCAGTAGGGGGTTGCTTAACCTTGGGCTCACCATGAATAAAGCGTTTCGGATGCTGCTGATAGGCCTGCTTCAGCGCCTGTTCACGCTGCTCGCTAACCTCCTTGTAACGACCGGTAAATACCTGCTCTGGAGTGAACCACGCAATCCCTCGATGGTGGTGGTGGAAACAGTACCAGTCAACATAGTCACTAAACCATATTCTGGCATGGTCAACTCCTGTAAATCGTTGAGGATAATCGGGTTGTTGCTTGAGTGTTTTAAATTGACTCTCGCTAAACGGATTGTCGTTACTGACTCGTGGACGGCTGTGGGAGCAGGTGATCCCCAGTTCGGCCATCAAGTCGAGATAGCCTCTGGCGGTCATCGGCACACCTCTATCCTGATGCAGTGTTAAGCCACTGAGCGCGACCCGATAGCGAGCCGCTGCGTCACTGATTAACAGCTTGGAGAGCTCACTATTCTCCTTCCTTGAGACCATCCAAGCCACAATAAAACGGCTGTAGAGATCCATCACCACATAGAGATTCAAGAAGTTACCCTGCTCTGTGGTGGGAAGCTTAGTGATATCCCATGTCCAAACCTCATTCGGGCGGGTCGCCCGTAATCGGGGGATAGCGTGTGATTTGGCCGGTTTTTGAGCTCGCCGCTCTCCCGTCTGTTGATTAGCACGAAGGATCCGATACATCGTACTGATTGAACAGTAATATTTCCCTTCATCCAGCAGGCTAGCATAGATCTCTGCCGGAGGTTGGTCATAGAATCGTTCGCTGTTCAAAAGCCCCAGAACGGCTTGCCTCTCTGCCTCACTCAGCGCATTGGCTGCGACGGGTCTTGGAAGGCTCGCTCGGGGGGAGACAACCGGAGCCTGTCGGCGGTAGTAGCCTGCACGCGAGAGCGCTAGGCTATCGCAAGCGGCTCTTATGCTCACCGAACTGGGGCACTCTTTTTCAACTAATCTCATAAGCTTATCTCTGTGTTCATCTGCTCCAATAAGCTGAAGGCTTTTTTTTGGAGCGCAATCACCCCTTCGGTCTGCTGTAACCGTTGGCTAAGACGCTGAATTTCCTTCTTTAAACGCTCTATCTCCTTATCTCGCTTGTCTAGGCTCGGTTTGCGACCACTCTGTTTCCCTTTCAGGCCAGCCTGCCCCTGTGCTTGCAGTTGTCGGCGCCATTTGGTCAGATGGGAGCTGTAGATCTGCTCTTTGCGCAGCAGCTCGCCTAGCTGACCCGGCTCCTTGCACTGCTCTGCTTCTGCTAGGATCCGAAGCTTCTCTTCCTCACTAAATTTGCGGTAGGAGCGCTTCTCTTCATCGGGGTCGGTAACCTCGTTGGAGGGTAAAACGGTAGTATCTTTGGGCATCGTGTATCTCCTCTGTTGCCCCCCTGATTCTACATTCATTTCTCATCAGGGGTGGTCTCAGGGTATCTTGACACTCAGGGGCTCGGTATGCTGGTCGAGCAGGTGACCGAATCGTTCTGGCGCTGGTGCCAAAGGCGGCCACAGATCGGCGTAGTTTTAAGTTAGCCTTTAGAATCGCGGTGAGCACGCCACCGGAACAGAGGCTTTGTGCAGACGCCGCATTACTGGCCTGATGTTGTGATTGGGGATGGCGTTAACTGTTGGGCGACTCTGTTTAGTAGGCTTGAATAATCTTCATTAGCAAGGGTTGAAGCATGAAATCCCAACTGGTAATACTCTCTGGCTTGTTCTATCTGCTGGCTATCAATCAACCAAAGCGATGCCATAAGTGGTGCCATTGCTGCATCTGGATATTTTTCGAGTATCTTTCTAACTGTTGCGAGGGATTCGCTTTGCAAGAGATTTATCCATTGAAATCGAGCCTGTTGCAGCATCAATACAGCATCATAAGTCCCCCAAATCATGGGAAGTTTTGTGGCTTGATTAAGTAGCTCTATTATCGATTTATTTGGTACTTGACAGCGTTGGGTTAAACCCTCAGTTGCCAATGCCTCCAAATAGGTTAAAGCATAACCATCAAGTTTTGACGGGAGCGTAGAAATCAACTCATTTATCATATTATCGTTTATTTTTTTATCTCTTACACATAATACAACAAGTTGGTGAACTTTAGCACCATAACGATCACTGTTTCTCAATAACTCAAGTGCCATTTCATATTTTTGTTTATGAATAAAATTCTGAACTTTAACCTCCTTCATTCTCGGCGAAGATGGATTATATTGAAGTATATGTCCATAGAGTAATTGTTGAGAACTCCATACCATAGACAGGTAAAATGTCATCATTCCAAACAGAAAAATAGTAATAAAAAATATAATAGCTTTTACCTTATTGGTTAAGCTTAAAACGGACAAAAATAGAACCATGCAAGCTAATAATATTCCAAAACTTGGCAAATAGTTACGATGCTCAAACATAACTTCCAATGGAAAGATAGTTGATTCAAGGATATGTCCAGCAAAGAAAAAAAATAGCCCAAATGAAATTAGCGGCTGATATCTGAAGAGTAATAATGCAGAAACCGCAACCCCAACTATAAATATTAATGAGTATAATGTTGTCGGTGGGAATAGTAGAGAACTGGAGATAATAGTGTCATCATGCAAAAATGTGAACTTGGACAATGTAGGCATCAGAATCATGCTAATGTAACTACTGATCACTCTAAATTCGGTTAACAATCTCTCATTTAGCGTAAACTCCCTAAGTGCGTACCCTGAAATATAATTATTGAAGTTAAACAAAAGAAATAGACCACCAATCAAAAGTATTGATAATGCAAGATAAGTTTGCATCTTTTTGAGTTTTATATAATGCTGATGATATGGTATGGTGATATTTATAATGAGTATAAAAAGAGGTAGCAGTACTCCACTTTCCTTACTTAATAGAGCTGCAGGGAAACAGAGTAACCAAATTAAAATCAGATAGGGTGTTGTTTGTTTATGGTTTAGCTTCTGTTGCTGCAAGCAGTAGAGAATATGGGCGTAGAGAGTTAAAGCGAGAAACACCCATAAGGCAGAGAGTTGGGTCATACGCTGGACAGTATAGAGCACAGTGCTAACGTGGATTGGGTGTAGCAACCATAGCGTAGCCACCATTAACGCAACAATTTTTAGTTGATTCGTGGATATTGTCCACCCATTTGGTTGACTGGCTTTAAGCTGGAATAATTGTAATAGCCGCAAAGTGAACAGATATATGATAACGCCAATAAGAGAGTGGAGTAAAAGATTGGTCAGTTTCCAACCAAATATTTGATCGCCAAATAACCAAGCCGAGAAAGAGAAGCTTAGCATAGATAAAGGCCTGCCTAATTGACCACTATCACTCCATAGGGTACTAGCCAATACGCTACCACTCTGACTGAAAAATCGCTGTAACTCTTTTTGATCATCTAAAAGTAAAGGGCCAAATAGACCATTAAAATAAATAAGCCCGACTAAGATAGTGACGGAGGCGAGCACTACCCAATGAAAATTAGCAACGATAACTGGCTTAATTAATTTGATCATATAACTCTGGAATATCTTTAAATAGTTGACGATATAGTTGTCGTTTGATACCAAAATAGTCATCCTGCAAAATATTGTCTAATTGTGTGATTGCCGCCGTTTTTTGGTTGAGTTGATAAAGCATACTAATTAGCAATGCGGTGTTTTCTGGTTTTTGCTGTACGCTTACCGATTCGAAGGCTAATTGGAGTGCGTTTTGGTAATTTTGGAGCGAGTAATAAAAATATCGGCTTAACTCGAATAGAATAATCGATTTAACTTTTGCTGAAATTTTTTGGCTACTAAGTACCGGTTCAAAAATAGTTTGCACCTGCCCTGCTGTAAATTGACAGAGCTGTTCTATTTGACATTTTAACATCTCTATAAGAGTTGTTGCATCGGTTGCACGAATAGGGTTAAATGTAAAAAAGCGTCTAACATCTGCAATAATTTGTTCGTCAATTTTTTGATCCTCAAACTGGGACTGTAACTTCAAAATTCGTAGTAATGGAGTAATACTGGAATTATTTATTGCATATAGTATTGTATTCTCATTTATTGCTTGTTGATACAGTTTATCGCTATCCTCTTCAACGATAGCTTGATTATAATATATCGAAGCCAACTTATATTGTGTAGCGTAAGTATTAGGGTAAGTTTGATTGAGGTAATTTAAATAGATATCATAGTCACTCCAAACAGAAACCATACTAAGTAATGTGAAACCATTTAATCCAATATACATCCCAACGATAACAACACAAATTTTTTTAGATAAAAACTGTTTGATTTTTATCAATCCAAGCAATACCAAAAATAGAATACCAAGAGAGGGCAGATAGTTGCGGTGTTCATAAACAAGCTCCAATGGAAAAATAGTTGACTCAAGCAGATGACCAAACAAGAAAAACAGCACCCCAACTGCAATATAACGGTTCAATAGTCCCGAAACTAATAGGGCTAATAATCCTAATATAGCAGCAGCCGTTGTCCAAGGATTAGTCAAAGATTGAGAAAGAGGGAAATCAACATAGATAAAACGAAACAGCTCAGTAGAGGGAAGAATAATTTGTTGCAAGTATAGAAATAGCACTCTAGTTTCGGTAAGAAGACGCTCCTCCAAGCTAAACAGAGAACTACCGTAAGCGAGATTTAGGTAATCCCCACTAAAAACAAGATATAGCGCAGTAATACCAGGGATAACAACAAAGAGAGTAAAAAATATCGTTAATTTACTATTAACCCTACTTTCATCTCCTTTGTAGAGTAGAATCTCTAATGCAAGACAGTAGAGGGGAAGTAGCGCAGCATTCTCTTTTGAAAAGAGCCCCAACACAAGAGAGGTAATAAACCCAAATAGATATAAGGCAGCAGATTTTAAGGTTGTACTGGTACGAAATTTAAGATAACAGAACAACCCTGTTAAAGTAAAAAGAGCTGAAAAAAGAACCATTCTCTGTACTGAGTAGAGCACAGTGGAGTGGTGAATAGGATGGAGAACCCATAATGCAAAAATTATCAGCACAAACCAATGATATTGTTGTGGCTGATGTGCTCTATTTTTGGTTTCAAGCTGGTAAATAATTTGATTTAATAACAGCCACAATAGCAAACTATTGCATAAATGAATGGCAATATTAACTAACTTAAAGTGCCATGGTTCTATTGTTTTAAATATAAAATAATTTAATGCAAATGATAGGGCGCTAATAGGTCTTTTAAGCAGGCCGCTATCATTAGAGAGCGCTGCCGCAGCCAACTCACCTATCTCATTAGCTTGAATCTGTGTTTTATTTACAATATTAGGAAAATCATCGTGAATAAAAAACCCAGGAAAACTGGCAGAATAGATTGATATTGATATAGTTAAAATAACAAAAAACGAAATATATCTCATCTCTTAAAATTAAAGAGGTTCTTTTACGAACCTCTTTAAATCGATTTAACTATCTAATTAGCATAGACCGGTAGTGGCACAAGTTCCACTCATCGTCCAAACAATAGTATTATTTTGAACAGACGCTGTCATAATATAAGTCGCACTATCTAATGTTCCTACCGCTGTGGCTGTAATTGCGCCACCTGTATAAGAGACAGAAGTAACATTTGGACCAGCTGCTGCGTTAGCTAGGTTCACACCAACTTCGGTTGAAGTATCGCAATCAGCTAAAGCACCAGTGTTAATGGCAGCCTTTGTTTGATAGCAGAGCTCAACTGCCTGCTTGATAGACGAAGCGGCTAGAACAACTTCCGAAAATTTAGCCCGCTTAGTATAAGTCTGATAAGCCGGCAAAGCCACAGAAGCCAAAATACCAATAATCGCAACCACGATCATCAATTCGATAAGGGTAAAACCCTGAGTTTTCTTGATAGTCATCATAATAATCACCTTTTGATTCAAAAAATTTAGCTAAATTGAGAACTTTGACATCCTGTCAGATTATTCCATGTGCCAACTTAAAGCAGGTTCTGTGCCAACATAACAGCCACCGATTCTGTGACCGATTTAACGCTATTGAGCGCAACTGACAAAAAATGGCAGCCCACGACTGACAATTTTTGTCAGTTTGAGCCGTAATTAGGAGAGATGTCACGGTAATAGGGGTAATCTAAAAGAGCTACCCCGAAATCAAAACAGACGGCTAAAACGAGTCACTCGATAACAGAGCTCAATCGGCAGATGGGTAAAAGACCCACCTGTTTCGATGGGGTTGTATTACAGGCGGATCAGAATGCTGCGCAAAATGTGCTAACTAGGTTATCTGACCCTGATATTGATCGGTAAAACCGCCATAAGCAACTTTGCTATAGAGGCCCAATTAACAGACCATTAACTGTTAACTGCTCCCTGTTCAGGCTGCTGTACGAAGCTCAGCCATAGCTGACGAGATGACTCGAATCGAAGAGCGCAATAGCAGCCATGCAAGAGCTAGCGCCACCACAACATCAGGCCAGCCCGATCCGGTGTACCAGACCGCTCCAGCCGCAATAAAAACCGATAGATTTGAAGCGATATCGTTTCGTGAACACTCCCACACCGAACTCATATTGACATCTTCGTGCCGATGCCGCCAAAGCAGATAGAGACAGAGAGAGTTTGCGACGAGCCCGAGAAGACTAAACACCCCCATGACCTCAAAGATAGGCACGCTCGGAACGAAAAACCGGTAGATGACTTGGGCAACCACGAAACAAGCCGCTAAGAAAATTAACCCCCCCTTAAATAGCGCAACCTTAGCCTTTACGGTACCACTTCGAGAGACAGCGTACAGACTAAGAGCGTATGTCAAAGCATCCCCAAGATTATCAAGACTGTCGGCGAGCAGCGCCGTTGACTCTCCATACAGCGCAGCTACCACAATAACCACAAACATAACGCCATTAATGCCGAGCACAGCCCGCAGAGTTCCCCGCTGTCTTACGCGAAGGGCATCCACTGCGCAATGGTTATCACAGCAACCACTCACGCTACAAACTCTCTTGGCCAATCCAACACAATCAAGCCAACATACTCAGTTTTTTTACTTGTATGACCCTGAGCAACGACTGCTCTACTCTCCGTTTCCAATGTCATCATTAATTACCTTTATCTTTATCTTTATCTTTGCTCTGTTAATTACTCCATGGAGACTAACTCAATTTTAAGCCGTTAAAAGTGGCGGTTCTTTTTTAAACCGATCCGCTCCCGTACCGAGCGGCTGAACTGGATCAGCTTGGCAGTCTCCAGCACCCGACTACGGATCATCGGCGGTACTTCGACCTGCAGATAGTCCCACTGCTCCTTAGCCGTCGCATGTTCGAGCAAAATCACAGCATGCTCCTCCGCCGAGAGACTTTTCTTTTTGACAACAGCATGACCCACCTTTTATCTGCTCCTTCAAATGGTTAAGCCAATAGATATCGAATAGCGGTTATAAGCTAAAATAGCCTCACCGGCGGTGATTATCGCCGTTTTGGCGTGATTTAACCAGCCAATTATATAGTCCAATCAACAGTGAGTATAGACGCCTTGATCATTATCACCCCGAAAGTAGAAGTGGTGCCATGGAGTAGCAGTCACTTGGCCTAACTGCTCCATTAGCTGAGGAGAGGGGATCGCTTCACTTTCGAAGACCCCCCAAATTTTAACAAAGCTGTGGCCAAAGGCGGCCGACTTTCGCCATGGAGTGGTGAGCAGGTCGTGTGGCTGGTGGCACTGTTCACAATACCACCGACTATCGAGAGGAGAGTGCTGCCACTGCTCTATAAAAGGCCGCCAAGCAGCAGTGGCGTGTTGACACTCCCGACAGCGTAACGGTTTCACATTCTGCCCGCCGATGAAAGCGAGCTGAGCAGAGGATTGCAGCTCAATATGGCAAAACTCCTCGCCGGTAGCACCTAATTCACCGAGAGCGACCACCGGCGAGCAGCCGAGAAAGGTGAGATGGTCAAATAGCTTCTCCCCCGGACGATAGTGGCTCTGCCCCCGAAACAGCAACGGCGTGCTAATGAGCTGTAGCTGTTGCAGTAGCGGCTCTATCTGCTGTGATAGGTTGAGTCGCTGCTGCGGATCTCTAGGAGTGAGATAGAGAATATTATCGGTTGACACATATTAGCCCTATGGTAGAGAGAGAGGGGGGCGTAACCACTGCTGTCGCTGCTGCTGCTGCGAAGCGGTAGGCTTATCGAGTAATTCGACACGCCAGACTTGATCGGGTGCTCGGCGCAGCGTTAGCGGCAGTTGCAGCAACAGATCATCGCGAAACAGAGTAAGCATAGCCTCACTCTCAGCGGGGAGTCGGTTTAGCCGCTGCTCCCAGTTATCGGCAGTCAGCTCTAGCCCGTTCAGTGCTAGGAGGCGATCACCGACTGAGACTCCGGCGAACTGGGCCGGACTCTGATCTAGCACCTGCGTTACCGTGAGCTGCGGCCTATTTTTTACCCGAATCCCGATCCAATTGATAGCCCGTGTTGGTGCACTCTCCCCACCACTATCGCTATGGCTAGCTAGCGGTTGCGCCTGTAGCGCCACGCCAAAGGGGAGCAGTAGCGAAGCGAGCGGTAGATCATCATAACCGTGCACCCAACTAGATAGCTGCGCCTCGATCTCGATGCCGGTCGCCGTTTGAATCGCGCGATAGAGATCAGCTTCGCTAACCCCCACGCCAGTTTGACCGTCATGGTGCCACAGGTAGCGCAGCACACTATCTAGACTCCGTTGGTGGTCACTAGCGAGTCGTAGCGATAGATCGAGCGCCAGAGCGATCAGGCTCCCCTTGCTATAGTAGCTCACAATCGCGTTAGGGGCGTTCTCGTTCTGCTGATAAAATTTACTCCAAGCATCGAAACTCGACTCGGCGACGCTCTGCTTCAACCGACCACTCCCCTGAGCCACCTGAGTTATCGTCTTACCTAGCAGCTCTAGGTAGGCCTCGATCGTAATCGTCTCACTGCGACAGAGAAACAGATCATCGTAGTAGGAGGTGACCCCCTCAAACCACCATAGTAGCGTGGTGTAGCTCTCCTGAGCGAGCTGATAGGGGATAAACGACTGCGGTTTAATCTGTTTCACATTCCAGCTATGAAAATATTCGTGTGCACATAGACCGAGTAGCTGGCTATAACCCGAGGGCAGTGTCGGCTCGTCACCCATCCCCGGCCACGGGAGATCGGTTCGGTTAGCGATGAGACTGGTCGAGCTACGATGCTCTAGCCCGCCATAACCCTGGCCGACTAGCGTTAGCTGAAATAGGTAGTGTTTAAAGGGGGCTGAGCCAAATAGAGCTATTTCGGCGGCGCAGATAGCGCGTAGATCGGCTAGCAGGCGCTCACAGTCGCAGTCGTGACGACCGGTGATGACTAGATGGTGTTCGATATCGGCCACAGTAAAAGAGTGTCGTGTAAAGGTACCCATCTCCACCGGATGATCGATTAACTCCTCATACCCTGCCGCTTCAAACTTACCAAACTGCCACGGTTCCCCCTCAATACGAGGAAGGGTGGTGGCGACCCGCCACTGAGCACCATACTCTCGCGGCGGCGGTAAGAGGGTGATCTGGTGCGGCGAATGCGCCTGATCTGCGACCGATAGGCAGAGCGAGGTGGCGTTAAAGTAGCCGTGACTCGCATCAAGATGGGCCGAACGCACCGATAGGTCGAAGGCGTAGATCTGGTAGCGAAGCCGAATCGGCCCCTCTGCTGGGTCACACTGCCAACTCTGTTTGTCGATTTTGGTGCATCGAAGCGGCTGCCGAGCGCTATCCTCCCCTGTGAGGGTGACGATATGGCGAGCAAAATCGCGAATCATATAGCTGCCGGGGATCCAAGCTGGCAGGTAGAGACGCTCTCCAGCCCGATTCGGGCGCTCAACCGTTAGCACAACCTCAAATAGGTGAGCTTCGGGGTTAATCGGGGTGATACGGTAGTGGAGCACAAGCTTAGAGTCCGAGTGCGCGAAGATTTAATCCGCCATCAACAAGTGGTGGGCACCAGAAGAAGTTACCGCTAATCGGGCGGCTAAAGCTAAACAGGGCATCAACAATCCCATCATTTTGGCCGCTCATCTGCCGTAACAGGCTCTGGTAGGCGTCGAGAGAGTGGCCGAAGGCGACAAACACCAGTCCGGCACGATGCTGAGTGGACCAAGGCATGGAGCGGCGCAGGATAAACGCTTCCGGAGCAAACGACTCTTGGGCAGTGCGTTTTACATGGGCCGATGCGGGTGCCTCCTCTATCTCCTCATTATCGCTAATACGCCGGCCGATCGTCTCATCCTGCTGCTGCGGCGACATCGCCTCAAAGATATCGAGACGGTGTAACCACTGCTGCACGGCGACAAAGCTAGAGCCGTGCAGCGCCGGATCGCTACTATCGATCAGCGCAACCTCTCTAGCCCTATCACCGCTTGGATTTTCAGTCCCATCAAGATAGCCGGTCAAATCACGCCCTTCGCGGTAGGTGTAGGCATCGACACTCAGATCTGGCTCAAACAGTGGCCGTAAGAGGCTATCTAGCGCTCGGCGGTGGTGCAGCAGTGTCCCCGGCTCCTCGCTGCGTAGCCAGACCCACAGCGCCGCAGGCGTAGAGGGGATCACCACCTTCGGGCCGCTATAGACAGGAAGCTCGCTAAGTCCGGGGAGGCTTTTATCGAGGGTAGCGAAGAGGGTGTGGCCCAAACCGACCACGATATGCTCGCCATCGGCAAACTCGGCTAAACGGTTGAGTGTCGCCCGAATCGCAGCGTGATCATAGCCACAGAGCTGGTAGTTGATAAATTGAGCCACAGCGGGCACCGGTTGCAAAATAGCGTTCTGAACTCTCTCCATTAGGCGACTCCTTCTAAAAAATGAAACTAACTGCTAACGACCCTACGCTGGCATCTTACCCCCGCCACCATGACAGTCGCAACCCCTATTTAGCGTTAGGAAGCGAGCGCCAAAAAAGTGCCGCTTAGCGGCTTTTGTGGCAAAACTTTAGCCTTTTATTCAACTTAAGTTACTGATATGTATGGCGCTAAGTTATCTATCGGTATGGCCGTTGCATCTATGTTAACAGGATAGATACTTAACATTTTAGAAGAGAGGGGAGATAGTCAAATGAGCGTACTAAAATATACCCTTGCCGGTCTGCCTCGTGCTGAGCAGCGCCGAACCCTATGGCAGACTCTACCCCTGTTAGAGCGGGGATCGGCGTGGATTGTCGGTAATGTACTCTTTGTACTAACCCACGATAATCAAACGCTGAACCGAGTGCGGCAGCAGATGCAGCGCTGGGAGATATCGCAGTTTATGGTTTGACACCACTTCATCCTCGATTCGAAGCGTGAGATACTGACACGAGATACTGATATAGCGTAACCCCTCCCCTTCGAACCGTTTTTTAAGGAGTCAACCCTTCGTGGCCACCGAACAGTCAATACCTGCTAATTTAACCCCGCTACAGCGAGCGGCCCTAGTCATCAAAGAGCTACGCGCCAAACTTAACAGCGCCGAGCAACAGCGCCCCGAGCCGATTGCGATTGTAGGAATGGAGTGCCGTTTTCCGCAGGCACCTAATTTGGAGGCGTTTTGGGAGCTACTCTACCATCGGCAAGATGCCGTGACCGAGGTGCCCCCAGAGCGCTGGGACTTAACGCAGTGGTTTGATCCTAACCCCAATGCCGCCGGTAAGATTAATACCCGCTATGGCGGCTTTATCGACGGCGTTGATCAGTTCGATGCCGCCCTCTTCGGCATTCCGCCCCGTGAGGCAGCGCAGATGGATCCGGGCCAGCGCATTTTGCTGCAACTACTCTGGAGTGCGCTAGAGCGGGCCAACATTCCACCGACATCGCTGCGTGGCTCGCTGACCGGTCTGTTTGTCGGCATGACCCAAAATGACTACGGCTCGTTACAGATAAACGGCAATCCCGACGACATTAGCGCCTACAGCGGTACCGGTAACGGCGGCTGTTTTGCCTCCGGCAGGCTAGCTTACCAGTTCGGCTTTAACGGCCCAGTGGCCACCTGTGATACCGCCTGCTCCTCCTCCCTCGTCGCACTGCATCAGGCAGTGACCGCACTACAGCAACGAGAGTGTCATCTGGCGGTGGCCGCTGGCGTGCAGCTCAACTTAACCCCGCCGATGCAGATCTTCTTCTCGCGCACCCAATCGTTCTCCCCCGATGGGCACTGCTTCAGTTTTGATGCGAAAGCGAACGGTTTTGTCCTAGGAGAGGGGGCCGGCGTCGTGATACTGCAACGGTTAAGCGATGCCGAACGGGAGGGGCGACCTATTTTAGCCCTCATTCGTGGCAGTGCGATTAATCATGACGGCGCCTCTGGGGGGCTAACGGTACCGAATGAGGCGGCCCAAGAGGCGCTCATTCGTCAAGCGCTAGCGCGAGCCGGTGTCGAGGCGGATACGATCGACTATATCGAAACCCACGGTACCGGCACCCAGCTCGGTGATCCGATTGAGGTCGGAGCGCTCAAGGCGGTCTTTGGGGGACGAAGTGAGGCGCACCCCCTGATCATCGGCGCCGTTAAGAGTAATATCGGCCACCTCAACGCCGCAGCGGCGATGGCCGGTCTCATTAAGACAGTCCTCATGCTGCAACGAAAACAGATTATCCCTAACCTCAACTTTGTGACCCCTAGCCCTAAAATTCCGTGGCAGGGCTTTGCCGTTAAGGTACCGACCGCCGTCGAAACTTGGTCGCTGCGAGCGGAGGGTCAGCCACGACGCGCCGGTGTTAGCTCCTTCGGGCTTAGCGGTACGAATGGCCATCTGGTGCTAGAGGAGGCCGCGACGCGGCAGATAAGCGAGAGGGCCGGTCACGCAGAGCGGCCGCAACACCTGTTAACGCTGTCGGCTCACCATCGGCAGGCGCTACGGCAGTTAGCGACTCGCTACGCTAAGGCGCTAGAGCAGACCCCCTCTGTGGCCGACTTCTGCTACAGCGCTAACTGTGGCCGCAGCCACCTTAGTGAGCGGGCGGTCGTGGTGGGAGAGGATCGTACCGCACTGATACAACAGTTAACCGCGCTAGCGGCAACGAGCGATGAGAGCTGGTGCGGCACCCGAGTTGAACGCGGGGTTCAGGTGCGGGTAGGGGCGATTATCGCTGGCGGTTTAACGCCGATAGAGCCGCTACTGCATACCCTGCCGTTTATGGCTCGCCGACTGGAGCACTATAGTCAGCTAGCCGGGGTCGATTTGACACCGATGGTACAACAGTCGCCTCCCCATCCAGCAGCCGAGCTAGCGCTAGCGCTGATGTGGGCCGATCTATGGCAACACTGGGGGGTCTCACTCAGTTGGGTACAAGGGGGGGGGCATAGCGGTCGGCTAGCCAGTGCCGTGGTGGCCGGAGCGCTATCGGCCGAAGCTGCCTTTGCGATGTTAAAAGGGGGAGCCGCCGCGCCACTGCAACGGGCGACTCTATCGATGTTCGATGCCGCTGGCGAGCGGTTAAACCGTTTCAGTGGCGCGGAGCCATCGCAGTGGGCCGAGCTGGAAGCCGACCATCTACTGCTCTGCTCGCCGATGCCACGCCTAAGCGCTGCAGCCGCAGCACGGCTACTCTATCGCTTCGATAGTGGCCAACTTAATAGCAACGAGCTGTGGTCTTCGCTGCTAAACGCGCTCGCAACACTCTATCGGGCGGGTGCAGAGATTCGTTGGCAGGCCTTTGACAGTGACTATTCGCGACAGTGGCTCACCCTGCCCACCTATCCATTTCAGACGCGGCGCTACTGGCTAGAATCAGCAACAGCGCCAGCACAACCACAACCACAACCACAGCCACAGCCACAGCCACAGCCACAACCACAGCCACAACCCACCTCACCAGCCGTAGAGCACACAGAGCATACGGTGAACGAGAGTGCCCTAAGCCGCATGATGGCGCAACAGCTACAGTTAGCCGCCGAAACGGTTGATACCCTAGTTGCACAGCAGCTCCAGACCCTACAGCAGCTACAGGCTCGCTCAGTTAAACCTCACCACAGCGAGATGACAGATAAGACGGCCGACAAGATAGCCGTATGCCGCAGTGGCCCATGGCACCTACTCGCGGTTAGCGCCGCCGACAAACCGGCGCTCGCGGCGACCCAAACCGAGCTCATTGAGCAGTTACAGCACTCGCCAGAGCCACTGCAACAACAGAGCTGTCGGCAGTTAGGCCGACCGGCCACTCGCGAGCAGCGGCTAGTGGTCAGCTACCGTCAACCGCAAGAGGCGGTGGAGCGACTACAACAACAAGATGGCAAACGCCTGCTAGAGGCCGAGTGCGCGGGAGAGAGCCCCGCTGTCGTCATGATGTTCCCCGGTGTAGGAGATCACTATCTACACATGGGCAAAGGGCTCTATCAGAGTGAACCGGTCTTTAAACACGCCATCGATGAGTGCTGCGATCTGGTAGAGCCGCTGCTCGGGGTCGATCTGCGCCAAGTGCTCTATCCGCCACAAAAAGAGAGGCCGAGTGCAGCAGAGGCAACACCGACATTTGACCTTAAAGCGATGCTAGGGCGGGGCGGGGCGGTGGATGCCGAGACCGAACGGCTCAACCAGACACTGCATAGCCAGCCACTGGTATTTATCATCGAGTACGCTTTAGGCCAGTTATGGCTACAGCGCGGCGTTAAACCGGTAGCGATGATAGGCTACAGCATCGGAGAGTATAGCGCCGCCGTCCTCTCTGGGGTAATGACAGTGGCCGATGCGCTGCGTCTCATTACCCGCCGGGCACAGTTAATTGAGACGATCGAACCGGGGGCGATGCTGGCAGTCCCGTTAACAGAGGAGAGGCTAGCACCGCTGCTCGGTGATGAGTTATCGCTAGCGATCCTCAGCACACCAACCCAAGCCGTTGCGGCGGGGCCTGTCGCGGCAATCGAGGCACTACAGCAGCAGTTACAGCAGCAGGAGATTATCAGCCGCAAACTGCCAAGTAGCCATGCGTTTCACTCGACCATGCTACAGCCGCTACAGCAGCCGCTAGTGGAGCTAGTGAGCGAGTTTACCCTACAGCCACCGACTCTCCCCTACCTCTCTAATCTCAGCGGCGACTGGATTAGCGCAGCAGAGGCGACCTCCCCCGACTACTGGGCAAGACACACCTGGCAGACGGTACGATTTGCCGAGGGGATGGGACGGCTATTAGCGCCAGATGCCCTCCAAGGGGCACGGCGGCGCCTCTTTCTGGAGGTTGGCCCGGGGGTCAGTCTAGGCAGCTTTATGCTACAACATCCGGCGGCCAAACAGCTCGCCCACAAGGTCAATCTACCCTCGCTACGAACCCGATATGAAAGTAGTGATGATGAGCAGTTCCTGCTCCATACGATAGGAAAACTCTGGCTAGCCGGGGTAGCCATGGGGCAATTTTAGGGGATGGGGACTATCCAAACGGCGATGCCATGCGTATAATCGCCGGTTCGCTTAATCTGGCATTAGTTTTAATTTTACGAGGCAACGATGGTTACAATTCGTCTTTCACGCGGTGGCGCTAAAAAGCGCCCTTTCTACAACATTATTGTTACCGATAGTCGTAATCGGCGCGATGGCCGTTTTATCGAACGGCTCGGCTTTTTTAACCCTCGGGCGACCGGTGGTGAGGAGGAGCTGCGCATCGATCGTAACCGAGTGGATTACTGGGTTGGCAATGGCGCTAAGATGACCGACCGTGTCGCTAGCATCATGAAGCAGAGCAGCAGCGCCGAAATCGCGGCAGCGGACGCCGAAGCCGACGCAGAAACCGTAGCTGTGGCAGCCTAATCGAGTAGGTGCGACTTGGTCGCGACACTCGTTTTGGGGCGAATTAACGGCCTCTATGGGGTTCGCGGCTGGGTTAAGATCTACTCCTATACCCACCCTCGGCAGAATATACTCAACTACGCTGAGTGGATTTTGCAAGATAGCCGCGGCGAGCAGCAGTACCGACGCCTGTTACAGGGGCAGCAACACGGTAAAGGGGTGATCGCCCGACTTGAAGGGTGTGACGATCGCGATAGCGCCGCTAAGCTGATACAGTGCGATATTCGGGTAGCGGCAGCGGCACTACCTCCGATAGCTGAAGGGGAGTACTACTGGCACCAATTGATCGGCCTTGAGGTAGTAACCGTTAAGGGCGAGGCGTTAGGTCGAGTGGACTACCTGCTTGAGACCGGTGCGAATGATGTACTGGTTATCAAAGATGGGCGTGGCGGCGAGCTATTGATCCCCTACCTTCCTGAACAGGTGATTACCGCTATCGATCTTGAGCTAAATCGTCTTGAGGTCGATTGGGAGCTAGACGCTGACTGACGCTCGCCCCCTCTCGCTTAGGCTGCTTTAGGTTTAGTGCGCTTCGATATCGTTACCCTGTTTCCGCAGATGTTTGCGGCGGTGACCGAGTCGGGTATTACGGCTCGGGCGTTACAGCGCCAGCTATGCGAGTGTCACCTCTGGAACCCGCGAGATTTTACCACTGATCGCCACCGCACAGTGGATGATCGCCCCTACGGTGGCGGGCCGGGGATGGTGATGCGCATTGAGCCGCTACAGCGGGCGATTCAGGCCGCTAGAGCGGCTGTGGTGACTGAACAGACGCTAGTGGTGGCTCTCTCACCCCAAGGGGAGCGGCTGACTCAGCAGCGGGTGGCGCAGTTGTGCCGCTATCCACAGCTCATTCTGGTCGCGGGGCGCTATGAGGGGATCGATGAGCGGCTACTACAGCTAGAGATCGATTGCGAGCTGTCGCTAGGGGACTATGTTCTCAGCGGGGGGGAGCTAGCGGTCATGGTGGTGATGGATGCAATCATTCGGCTGCTGCCAGGAGCGCTAGGGCATGAGGAGTCGGCAGCGCAGGACTCATTCAGCGAGGGGCTGCTCGACTACCCCCACTATACCCGACCCGACTCCTATCAGGGGCTAACGGTGCCGCCGGTGTTACGAGGCGGTAACCATCAGGAGATCGCTCGTTGGAGATTGCAGCAGTCGCTGCTGCGAACCTCAGTGAGACGGCCCGATCTGCTACAGCAGCGATCACTAAGCTTAGAGGAGCAGCAGTTACTGCAACAGACAGATAAAAAAGGATGATTTTATGCGGCAGATGTGTATAATGCCGCCAATTTTTCACTCTGGGTAGCGGCCGAAGGGTTCGTGTCGCACTCTCTCAACCGTTTGACGACAATGGAACAGCACACATGAGTACAATTATTCAACAACTTGAAGCCGAGCAACTGAAAGCAGAGCTCCCTGAGTTTACCCCCGGTGATACCATATCAGTACAGGTACGGGTGCGTGAGGGCAGCCGTGAACGGCTACAAGCCTTTGAGGGGGTGGTGATTGCCATTCGCAATCGTGGCCTTAACTCCGCCTTTACCGTTAGGAAGATCTCCCATGGTGAGGGGGTTGAGCGGGTATTTCAGACCCACAGCCCACTCATTGCCTCCATTGAGGTGAAGCGTCGTGGTGATGTTAACCGCGCTAAACTCTACTATCTGCGTAACCGCTCCGGCAAGTCGGCGCGGATTAAAGAGAAGCTGCGCCGCTAAATAGTATGGCCGTGTTGTGGCGGCCACTCTCTTGCGCGAGCGGCATTCTCATCCAAGGGTGCCGCTTACTGCCTTTTTTGCTCTTATATAGCGCCGCTTTTAACGGCTATGCCCTCTCATTACAGCGGATTGAGGCGCTACAACAGCAGCAGCTACCTCAGCTAGCACTCGCTCTGCTAGAGCAACATCAGCCCTCACTTAACGATGAGAGCTCGCCAGAGCAGTGGTGGTTGTGGGAGCAGCAGCGGCTAGCCCTCTACCAGCAGCTACAGTTGTGGCCGCAGCTCATTGAGCGACATCGGCTCTACCCGAGCGCGATTCAGCAGCGGCGCACCGTAGCGCAGCGGTTCGATTTGGCCTTCGCCTTACTGCAACAGCAGCAGCCGCAGCAGGCCTATCGGCTGGTGACAGCGGAGATCTGGCAATCACAGCCTCAACCGACCACAACAGAGCTACAGCGCTGGCGACGGTTACTAATCGATATCTATCTACAGCAGGGGCACACCCTCTCCGCACTAGCAGCACTACGCCGTTATCAACTCGACTACGGTTTAAGCGATGCCGAATTGACACTGCAACTGGAGGTACTGCTCACGAATAACCATCTAGAGCTAGCTGAGCAGCTATGGCAACTACAAGCGACTCGGCGTGATCTGAGTGAAGAGCTCCGCTTTTGGGGTGAGATCATTACCCTACAACAGCGCCACCAGCTACCACAACGGCTAGCGAGCCTCACCTCCCGCCTCAAACAACCGCGTGAGCCGCGCCTGCAGCGCCGTGATCTGCTGCTATTAGCGATGACGGCCACTCTCACCGATAGCTATCGAATAGCGATTGAGGCACAGGAGCAGCTCCTTACCCTCGGCTGGCCGGATGAGAGGGAGCGGCGCTGGGTCGGCATGAGTAACGATAGCCTATGGCAGAGCTACCTTACCTACGCCGAAATAGTCGCCAACGAACAGCAGCTATTAGTGGGCGATGATCGAGCATGGTTACGACTAGCTAAAGCGCAGCAAGGTATCACCTCCCGTGCTCTCTATCTCTGGCTACTGCTAAACTCGACCGATGAGAGGCTACGCCAGCGTGCCGGTTTTGAGCTATTGCAGCAGTTACAACACTCTCCCTTCGGAGATCCGCTACTTATCTATCTCTACCAACACCAGAGGCAGCCGTGGTTAACCTCCGCACTACAGCGACAACTCATCGATGCGGCACTTTCACAGCAGCAGCTACCGCTCGCCGACCAACTATTGACAGAACTTGCCCCCGAGTCGGGGGCGTCGATCAAGCTAACCACCCTGCTCTACCGTATTCGACTAGCCGTACAACTACAACGGCCAGAAGAGGCCAAACAGCTACTACTTAAACTGCTACCCTCACTCCCTAAGGGTGATAACGAGAGTTATGATCGGCTGATGCAGCTACTCTTTGAGCTACAGGAGCAGGCACCCGAGGCGACATTGACACTGCTCTATCAGCTAAAAGAGCAGATCCCCGATCCTAAACGACAACGCGAATACCACTTCTGGTTGGGCGATGCTCACGCTGCCCTCAATGAGCCGCTGCTCGCCGCAGCCGCCTATCTACACTCTGCGGCTTTTAACGGTATGAGTGAGAGGGACGATATGTGGGGACAGACGGCTCGCTATCGTGCGGCACAGATGCTACGCCAAGCGCAGCTACTAGAGGATGCCGAGCAGCTACTACAGCAGCTACTAACACTAGCTGACACTGAGCCACAGCGGCAGATTGTGCAGCAAGAGCTCAAACAGCTACAGCAGCAACGGCTCAAACTTAACCTCGAAAAGGGCCAATAGTCGAATGAGATATGAGATCTGTCACACCCCCTTTACCCCATGGCAACTGAGCCTACAGTGGTCAAATGACGAAATAGAGCAAATAGAGTGGTGTCGTCAACAGCTAGCGAATAGCGCTCCTCCCCCTTGGTTAGCGGCCTACTTTAAGGGCGAACACCAAGCACTGTTAGAGGCCCCTTACCGATTACAAGGCACGCCGTTTCAGCGGCGACTCTGGCAGCATCTACAACAGATTCCGGCAGGAGAGCCCTGTCACTATGGCGCAATCGCTGCCAAATTAGGCACCTCGGCCAGAGCGGTCGCCGCTGCCTGTCGCGCCAATCGACTAGCGCTAGTCATCCCTTGCCACCGAGTCGTCGCCTCGTGTGGGCTCGGTGGCTATATGGGGGCGTTAGCGGGAGATGAGGTGGCATTAAAGCAACAGCTACTTCAGTGGGAGTCGCATCGTGGCTAACACAACCACCGATGATCCGCTGCTGCGACAATTTTTAACGGTACTGAAACTAGAACAGGGGTTAAGCGATAACTCCATCGCCGCCTATGGCAGCGATCTGCGCCTATTTAACCGTTGGCTAACGACAAAAGAGTTGACCCTAGGCGCAGCAACAGCGACCGAAGTGAGAGAGTATCTAGCCTCTCGAATAGAGAGCGGCGTTAAAGCAAGAACCAGCTCTCGCCTAACTAGCAGCCTAAAACGCTTCTACCACTATCTGCTGCGTGAACAGCTAATAGAGAGCGATCCAACTCTACTGCTAGAGCAGCCTAAACTTGGCAAGCCCCTACCAAAAACCCTCTCTGAACAGGAGGTCGAGGCACTCATTGAGGCTCCCGACACGACAACGCCACACGGACTCAGAGATCGAGCGATGCTAGAGCTACTCTATGCAACCGGCCTACGGGTAACCGAGCTCGTATCGATGCGGCTGCCGATGCTAAGCCTCAACCAAGGCGTCGTCCAAGTGGTAGGCAAAGGGAATAAAGAGCGTATTGTCCCCCTAGGAGAGGAGGCGCTAGAGTGGCTAGAGCGCTATCTGCGCCAAGGACGACCGGCACTATTACGGCACCACACCCCGAACCATACCCTATTTCCAAGTTCACGCGGCACCGCCATTACCCGACAAGCTTTTTGGCAACATATCAAACACTATGCGGTAGTAGCTGGCATAGCTAAATCGCTCTCTCCCCACACGATGCGCCACGCCTTTGCAACCCATCTGCTAAATCATGGGGCCGATCTAAGGGTAGTACAGTTACTACTAGGCCACAGCAGTTTGACGACGACCCAAATCTATACCCATGTGGCTAACCATCGTCTGCAGCAGCTGCACAAAGAGCACCACCCGCGAGGATAGGCGAGGGCGCATGGCGATAAAACTCTATTCGTTGCAGCGGGCAGAGCCTGAGGAGGGCGAACAGCTACGCCGCCAGCTCGATGAAGCGGGAATCGACTACTATGAGACTCACAGTGGCCATTGGGGGATCTCTCTAGCCGCCATCTGGCTACGCGATAACAGAGACTATCCCGAGGCACTTAAGATAGTGGAGGCGTTCGAAAAGCGCTACCGCGAAGAGGTGCGCCAGCAATACCGAAATCGAGAAGATGAGAGCTGGCTGACCCGTTTTCGGGCAGCGCCAGTCCCCTTTATTGCTATCTGGTTAGCTATCGGGTTAATCCTCTACCTGACACTTGCACCGTTTATGCTAGGATGAGGTGGGCAATTTAATAAACTCGGTCAGTTGCTGAGTCGTCTGTTCACCTCACGCATATTGAACCATAGAGAAAAGCAGCGCCTACCTTGTGGCGCGAGTGAACCCCGGTGCTAATGTGGTGCAAATCCAACAAAGGGGCTAAAATAACGACCAGAGACTCCCCGAAACACACAGAAGGCGCAACTATGCAGGCACAACCACAATTTATCGTTAACGCAGCAGGCGAAAGAGTGTCGGTTATTCTCTCCATTGAGGATTACGAAGAACTGCTGGAGGATTTGGAAGATTTGGCTGCAATAGCTGACCAAAAAGGGGAACCCACTATTCCCCATGAAGAAGTGATTGCAGAGTTAAAAGCCAATGGCCTTTTATAATCTTTGCTGGCACAACCGGGCCAAAAAGGAGTTAAAGAGACTCCCGAAAGCCGATATAGCCAAAATTATCACTACAATAAATGCACTACAAACCAACCCGCTCCCTAACGGTCACAAGAAACTGACGGGCAGAGATAATAATTACCGAGTCAGGCAAGGCGATTACCGGATTATCTATACCATCGAAAACCAGCAACTAATTATTGAGATTATCCGAGTTGCACACCGCAGAGAGGTTTACCGCAACTTGTAACCATAGAGGTGCGTGATTCAAACCGTGCTTTTTAGACGACCCTTTTTTCCGGTAATCCACGGCGTGTAGGGGCGGGTTTCAAACCCGCCCCTACGAAACCCAGGCTTTGTTCATCGTCTCGTCACCCTCATGAGGCATGACTCCCTCGCCTCCCCTTTTCGCCTCCCCCAGCGGGGAGGGGTGGAGAGGAGCTGACGAAGAGATGAACAAGGCCCCCGGCAGCTAGCGCGTAAGTTAGCGACCTTAACCGGTGACGATCCTGAAGCGCCGTTTCAGTTTATCTGGGGTACCGGAGGCTGTTGCGCCGAAAACTCCCTCAAACTCCCCCAAATTCCCCGGCAATCTTGACCCGGCATTGACCCGGAAAAACCCGCCTAAAACGACAAAAGGCTCACCATACGGTAAGCCTTTGTTTTAACTGGTGCCCAGGGCCGGAATCGAACCGGCACGGTTGCAATAACCGAGGGATTTTAAGTCCCTTGCGTCTACCTATTTCGCCACCTGGGCCATGCCCCTTAAGGGGTTGAGCTTGATTGAGGGCGCGATTATAACGGCTCTTGCAAGGTTAGTACAGCAGAGAGTGACCCTCATTGCCACCATTCTCTTACCACCGAGCAAAAAATTGATGGCATAATAGCCCGTTCCATTACCAACAGGATACCCATGCGCATTATTGACGAAGCGACTACTAAGAAGATAGTCATCGACCCAGGGGAGTACTATGTCTGCCGTGAGCCTTCAATCATCTCGACCCTGCTCGGCTCTTGTGTCGCCGTCTGCCTGTTTGATCAGGTAGAGCGAGTGATCGGCATGAACCACTTTCTACTCGCTTTTAACCGCACCTGCACCAACCCCCACGATCTTCTTCAAGATGAGATGGGACGCTACGGCATTCAGGCGATGGAGCTATTAATCAACCGCATGATGCGCATGGGGGCACGAAAACAGAACCTACAAGCCAAAGCCTTTGGCGGAGGGCAGGTCATTCAGGCCAACCACTTCAATATTGGTGAGGCCAATATCGATTTTGCAGTCGAATTTCTCCGTTTCGAGCGAATCCCCCTAATCGCCTCCAGTCTAGGGGGGAATTATGGCCGCATGATCTACTTCCACTGGAGCGATTTTTCGGTCTATATGCGCCGCATTGAACCGCAGATGCAGCAGCAGGTGGCGTCCGAAGAGCAGCGCTATCTGGAACAGGCCCAACAGCAGAAGCGGCAACAACCTAGCTCCATCCACTACTGGTAACCCCCCCTGCCACTGCCGCAGCCTAAGAGCAATTAACAAGGCGAGCTCCTCAGACCGATGAGCCCCCTTGCGCCTGCTGCTGCATCAACAGCAGCTCCTCCTCTACCCCGGCCGCATGGGTCAGTTCGGCCACATTATCTTTGGTGAAAAAGCCGTCAAAGTCGCCGTAGCGCTGCACATACTCAATAATCAGCGAAGAGTGCTCTGAGGCTCCAGAGAAGATCTGCTTAATCCCCTCCTCACGAGAGCCTATCACATCGAGTAGAAATGTCTTTCCTTGAGCCGCAATCGCCTGCACGACATAGTCGATATTCTCCACCCCATTTTGTTCGCCATCATTGACTCCGATGGCGATATGGTGTAGCCGTGGGCCGTAGTTACGGACAAAGGTCTCGGTAGGGGAGGGGAGCTGTTCGAGGTGGTTAACAAAATAGGGGGTATTGTTGGCGGTAAAGACCTTGGCGGGACTTCTCGCCTCATCACTAAAGTGGACACTTTTAGTCACATTGGTCGATGAGTTTTGGTCTTTAATATCGTAAGAGCCCCAGTAGTAGTAGCTAGAGAGCGATAGCCACTCTAAAATCGCGTTCTCTCGATTCTGGCTATAAATTCGAGTCGCTAGATGATCAATCGGCGTTAAGAGCCCCTCAATCCCTAACTGCTGCTGTAGCGCCTTCGCCTGTTCATACGCCTGTTGTACATCGTCGCGAATATTGGATATCCCGAGCGAATAGATGCGAAGCTGATCCTGCGGCCGCTCCATATAGGCGATAATATTGTGGGTGTAGGGGGAGGGCTTGCTAATCGCCATATTTCCGGGCAGCTCTAGGTGGCGAATATCGTTTTGGGAGAAGAAGCGAAACTGCCGCTCCTGCTGTCGCTTCACCACATCGCTCTGATGCTCTACCCGTAAAATCTCTCCCATATAGCGGCTATTCGGTCTATTCGCGCCAATCGGATAGACCTCATTTAGGCTACGAAATATCCCCCGTGTGTTCGGATCTTTGACCTCTCGCACCAAAATATCGGGCGAATCCATGTCGATACGCAAAATATGAGTCCAGTGCGATTCGCTCTCTAAAGTCACCAGATAGTGGTAAGGGGTCATGAAGCAGAGCTCGCCAACATAGCGGATAGAGTGATCTGGATCGACGGTAATCATCAGCGCCTCAATTTGGCCAATCATGGCGGTCAGTTCGGTTCGATCACGCTCCTCTAGTAGTCGTTGCAGATACTCTTCGAAAAAGTCGGAGTTCTCTTTATCTCCGTGGCGCTCAAAATTGATAGAATTCATCAGGTTGCTCTCTAAAATTTAGCTCTACACAGTTAACGACGCAAATCCAAAGTCCACGGAAAATCGGGGTTAGGCGGCTCATCGACCACCTCCACCTTACCACCGCTAAAGCCGTGGCGGGTAAAGCGAGCTAAGCGTCTCGCTTCAGCCTCGTTCGCATTCACTGGAAAAGCATCGTGGCTGCGACCGCCCGGGTGAGCAACATGGTAGGTGCAGCCACCGATAGAGCGTAGGTTCCAGCCATCGATAATGTCAAAGACCAGTGGCGTGTGGGGGGCGATAGTCGGGTGGAGACCCGAAGGGGGCTGCCACGCTTTATAGCGTACACCGGCCACAAACTCCCCCCGAGTGCCGGTATTTCGTAGCGGTAGTCGGCGGCCGTTACAGGTGACAATGTGTCTCGATTCGGTCAAACCGGTCACCTTAACCTGTAACCGCTCTACCGAGGAGTCCACATAACGAGAAGTCCCTAGTGCGCTCATCTCCTCCCCCAGCACATGCCAAGGCTCGATCGCAAATCGTAGCTCCAGCTCAATATCATCGACATTCAAGGTGCCGTAACGGGGAAATCTAAATTCGATAAATGGCGCTAACCACCCCTTATCAAACCGATAGCCGGCCCGATTTAGATCCTCCATCACATCCTCCATGTCGCGCTCAATATAGTGCGGCAGCATAAAGCGATCGTGCAGTTCGGTGCCCCAACGAACCGGTCTATGGGGCCATGGTACCTGCCAGAAACGATCAATCAGCGCCCGTAACAGCAACATCTGCACCACACTCATACGGTAGTGGGGCGGCATCTCAAAACCGCGAAACTCGACCAGCCCTAACCGCCCCTGCACCCCCTCCGGTGAGTAGAGCTTATCGATACAGAACTCGGCGCGGTGGGTATTACCCGTTAGATCGGTCAGAAGGTGGCGCAGGCTACGATCAACGACCCACGGCATCGGCGGCTCGGCCCGCTCTAGCTCGTTAAAGGCGATATTGAGCTCATAGAGAGCATCATCTCGCGCCTCATCGACCCTCGGTGCCTGTGAGGTCGGGCCGATAAAGAGTCCCGAAAAGAGGTAGGAGAGGGCCGGATGGCTCTGCCAGTAACCGATGAGGCTCTTGAGTAGCTGTGGCCGTCGCAGCACTGGGCTATCGGCGGCACTCCGGCCACCAAGGGTGACATGGTTACCGCCGCCGGTACCGCTGTGGCGACCATCGAGCATAAACTTCTCAGTCCCTAACCGTGCCTGTCGCGCCTCTTCGTAGAGCGTTTCGGTATTGGCCACTAACTGCTGCCAGTTGTCCGCTGGATGGATATTGACCTCAATCACGCCAGGGTCTGGGGTCACCTTAAAGCGCAGCAGTCGATCATCGTGTGGCGGCTCATACCCCTCCAGAATCAGCACTACCCCACACTCTAACGCTGCCGCTTCGATAGCGTTGAGCAGATCGATATAGTGGCAGAGCTCGACTAGAGGGGGGAGAAAGAGATAGAGATGCCCCTGGCGTGGTTCGATGCAGAGGGCGGTTCGTAGCGGTTTTTGCTCCAACGCCGGCCTCTTAGGCGCTGACTCTGACTCTGACTCTGGCAGTGACTGCGGCATCTGTCGCATCACGGCCTGCCCTCGAACTATCTCGACCCGACGCTGTCCCCTCTGTAGCGGGGCTGGTTCATCGAACGGATCGCGTGCCACGATTTGATGACGCTCCGATGACGGTTGCCACAGCAGCGAGTCGAGCGGCAGGCGATACCCTAGCGGCGAATCGCCGGGAATTAAAAATAGTTTGTCACGCCGTAGCTGCCAAGGTGAGCTGTGCCAGCTACCACGCCGCTCATCCCAGGCCAGCGGCAGCACATAGCCGACCGTTTTATTTAAGCCTTGGCTAAAGATGCGCCGTAGCCGCCGCCGCTCCAGCGGATCGTCCAGACGGTTATCTAAAATATCGACATTATCGGGCAAGGTTCCCTCCTTCCAGAGGTAGTAGAGACTATCTTCGTAGGCAGGATTAACACTCTCGTTAGAGAGCCCTAGCTGGCGACAGATGGCGGCCATTAGCCGCTCCGCCTCGGGGGTATCGTATTGGCGCGAACTGTCGGGGTGATCTAGCAGCTCTGGCCGATGCCACAGCGGCTCGCCCCCCTTTAACCAGGCACAGGTTAGCGCCCAGCGCGGTAACGGCTCCCCCGGATACCATTTACCTTGACCGTAGTGGAGTACCGCATGGTCACCAAAGGCCGCTTTTAGCCGCCGCAACAGCACTCCCGCCCGCTCTAGCTTATGGTCGCCTAGCGCCTCACTATTCCACTCTGGGCTCTCCATATCGTCAATTGAGACAAAGGTCGGCTCACCGCCCATCGTTAGCCGCACATCATGCTGCTGTAGTGACTGCTCGATCTGCTCGCCCAGCGCTAAAATCGCCTGCCACTGCGACTCGGTATAGGGTTTGGTGACTCTTGGATCTTCTAATATCCGCTCGACGCTGTTCACAAACCGAAACTCGACTTCGCTCTTTGAGACCGCGCCGGTAATCGGTGCCGCACTCATCGGATCGGGGGTGCAGGCGAGTGGAATATGGCCCTCACCGGCAAAGAGTCCTGAGGTGGGATCGAGACCGACCCAGCCGGCACCGGGGAGATAGACTTCAGCCCAGGCGTGAAGATCGGTAAAATCGGCCGTAGGGCCAGAGGGGCCATCAAGCGCCTGCTGATCGGCCATTAACTGCACCAGATAGCCAGAGACAAAACGCGCCGCCAACCCTAAATGGCGCAATATTTGCACCAGCAACCAACCGCTATCGCGACAGGAGCCGAGTCGCCGCTGTAGCGTCTCCTCGCAGCGCTGCACCCCCGGCTCCATGCGAATAGTATAGTCAATATGTTGTTGTAAAAACTGGTTGAGTTCGACCAGAAAGTGAACCACATGCGGCCCCTGATAGTCAGCGACCGCCTCGCCATGAGCGGCTGCATGGTGCGCCATCTCGGCACGAGTGGTCGCTTCACCGAAGTTAGCCTGCTCAATCTGTCGTAGTAGCTGTTTTAACAGCGGCCCCGACTCTTTCAGCTCAAAGTAGGGGGTCAGCTCCTTAGTGAGCTGCGTCTCATACTTAAAGGGGAGGTAGGTCGCACTCTCCTCTACGAAAAAGTCAAAGGGGTTAATGGTCACCATATCGACCACTAAATTGACATCGACCACCAGTTTTCGGCTCGGCTCAGGAAAGACCAGCCGAGCAAGATAGTTGCCAAAGGCATCCTGCTGCCAGTTAATGAAGTGATCCTGCGGCTCAATTTGCAGCGAAAACTGGTGCACCGGAGTACGGGTGTGGGGGGCAGGTCGCAGGCGAACTAGGTGGGGCGAGAGGGCTACCTGCCGATCATAGTGATATTCGGTACGGTGATGAATGGCAACACGAATTGACACGGGATAACTCTCCTTCAAAATAGATCAAAAATAGTGCAACAAAGAGACTCGCACCAAAATAGTGCATACGCCCCAGGCTCTGACCACTGCCTCCCATCGCTAAGACGAGGCGGCCAAAAATGGCATTGTGCCGCATAAACGCGCCCTAATAAAGCGATAAAGCAAATACTATTCCATAGAGCGCACGCCCGCAAAGTAGGCCGCTATCGTTTGAGTTAACCGCCACTCTGATTTAGCATACCCGCTGCATAAATGGCTAACAGTGGCCAAACTTAAAGACGAATAATGAAGCTGCACGCGAGGAGATGTGAATGAGTCAGGAGTTTACCCCCGGCCAACGCTGGATTTGTGATACCGAACTGCAACTCGGGCTAGGCACGGTGGTGGAGTGTGAGCCGCGCCGGGTCACCCTTCGCTTTGATAGTTGTGATGAGACTCGTAGCTACGCTCGGGATAACTCCCCCCTGACCCGCATTATTTTTAGTCCGGGCGATAGTATTAAAACCACAACCGGAGAGCAGCTACAGGTCGATGAGGTGATGCAGCTTCACGGCCTAGTGATCTACAGCGCCATGAGCCTCGATGGTACGGGGGTGAATGTGCTGGAGAGCGACCTTGATCACCGCCTACAGCTCAATCGCCCCGCCGATCGGCTCTTTAGCGGTCAACTCGATAATCAGAAGTGGGTCTCGCTGCGCTATCAGAGCTGGCAGCAGCTACAGCAGCTACGCCGCTCACCCCTCTGGGGGCTATCTGGTGTCCGCACCGCCCTCATTCCGCATCAGCTCTATATCGCCTATGAGGTCGGCAGACGCTATCAGCCACGAGTGCTACTTGCCGATGAGGTCGGTCTAGGCAAAACCATTGAAGCCGGCCTGATTATCCACCAAAAATATCTGTCGGGTCAGGCCTCACGGATCCTAATTGTCGTCCCAGAGCCGTTACTGCACCAATGGCTGGTGGAGATGGTGCGCCGCTTTAACCTCAACTTGACTCTGCTCGATGAGGAGCGCTGCCAACAGCTCGATAGCGAGGGCGACAACCCGTTTTTGAGTCAGCAGTTAGTTCTCAGCGGCCAATCCTTTTTAAGCCACTCTGTTGAGCGGCGCCAGCAGGCGCTTCAGGCGCAGTGGGATCTCCTCGTGGTCGATGAGGCGCACCATCTACAGTGGAGTGAAGATGAGGTAAGTGATGACTACCTAGCGATTGAAGAGCTAGCTCGAACGATCCCTGCGGTACTGCTGCTAACGGCAACCCCAGAGCAGTTCGGTCGGGAGAGCCACTTCTCTCGCCTGCGGCTACTCGATCCCGACCGCTTCTGTAGCTTTAGTGACTTTATCGAACAGGAGCAGAGCTATGCCCCAATTGCCGATGCCGTTGAACAGCTACTCACTCAAGCGCCGCTAACGGCTGAATTAGAGCAGCTTATTCGCAACACCGGTATTGAGGGAGATAACCTCACCGCCCTACAACAGCTCCAGAGCGAAGAGAGTTCAGTACAGCAGCAGGCGCGAACAGAGCTTATCGACCATCTACTCGATCGCCACGGCACCGGACGCATTCTGTTTCGAAACAGCCGTGAACGCATTAGCGGCTTTCCAGAGCGACAGCTAGTCGCCCACCCGCTGCCGCTGCCGGAGCAGTACCGTCAACCGCTAGATGACTATCTCTGCGCCCTTATCCCCGATGAGCTAACCCCCGACAGCGCGCAGTTCCACCCACTGCTCTATCCAGAGCAGCTATGGCAACACGATAGCGAACAGAGCGATGGCTGGACTCGCTTCGATCCCCGCATTAGCTGGCTCATCGAACAGCTACAGCAACAGCGGCAAGAGAAGATTGTAGCGATAACCGCCACCGCCCAGAGCGCAATCGACATCGCCCACGCCCTGCGCCACAGAGCCAACCTCACCACCGCGCTATTCCATGAGCAGATGACGCTGTTAGAGCGCGACCGTGCTGCCGCTTGGTTTGCTGATCGGGAGCAGGGGTGCCAGCTACTCATCTGCTCCGAGATCGGCAGTGAGGGGCGCAACTTTCAGTTTGCCCACCAGTTGGTACTGTTTGATCTGCCACTCAATCCCGATCTACTAGAGCAGCGTATCGGCCGGCTCGATAGAATCGGCCAGACCCGTCCGGTGACTATCCACCTCCCCTATCTGGAGGGGAGCCTGCAACAGCTACTCTACCACTGGTACCATCAGGGGCTAAACGCCTTTGAACAGACCGCCACTACCGCGCAGAGCTTACAGCAGCGCTTCTGGCCGCAGCTACGACAGAGCATCATCACCCTACACCTCGATGAGAGCCTACTGCAACAGCTACAACAGGCCGATGCAACACTGAGACAGCAGCTAAGGCAGGGGCGTAACCGACTGTTAGAGTTTAACTCCTGCCGCCCCCACATCGCCAATCGACTGGTCGCCGACGCAGAGCAGCTCCAGCAGGATAGACCGTTAACTCACTGGCTAGATCAGCTATTTCACCTAATCGGCGTCGATGCCGAACCCCACAGCGCCTTTAGCACTATTCTTCGCCCGACCGAGCAGTTTCTGGGCGATTTTATGCCCGATCTAACTAGCGATGGCCTCACCATGACCACCCACCGTGCGACGGCGCTAGCTAACGAGTCGCTCCACTTCTTTAGCTGGGAGCACCCGATGGTACAAGAGGCACTAGAGAGCCTATTAAGCAGTGAACGAGGCAACGCCTCACTCGCCACCTTCAAAGAGCCCCGTTTTGAACCGGGCACCCTGCTGCTAGAGTGCTGGTACCGCCTAGAACCGGCCGGCCACCACGCCGGAGAGCTGAGTCGCTACCTCCCGCCACAACTACTGCGTCAAGTGATTGACGATAACCTTCAAGAGTGGAGCAGTTCACTCCCATTCGAGGAGCTACAACCGCTACTACAACCGGTAAAACGAGATATCGCCCGTCAGGTAATAGAGCGCTCCCGCCCAGTACTACAACAGCTCTTAAAGCAGAGCGGAGAGCTAGCTGAGGCGCAACGACCACAACGACTCGCCACCGCACAACAGCTAGCCGAAACAGCGCTACAGCAGGAGATAGATCGGCTACAAGCTCTGGCGCAAATCAATGGCCAAGTTCGTTTAGAGGAGCTAACCCACCTACAGCAGCAGCGCCAGCGCTTAGAGCAGCTACTCACCCTCGCCACCTTGCAACTCGATAGCGTTCGCGTGCTCGTGGTGGTTGATTAAGAGCTACGCTGAAATCGCGCCATATCGACCATAATCGGCAAAGGACGGTTATCGAGCAGCCACTGTGCCATCAATTGGCTGTAGTGGGGGATCTGTAGCGAACCTTTCGCACCAAAACCGTTAAATATCGCCATCTGTGGCCAGTGCCGATGGCCTCCTAATAGCGGTTGACGATCCACCACTGATGCTCTCACCCCAGCGAGGTGGTGAGCAAGACGATAGGAGAGCGGCTCAACCGCGCCCTGTAACTGCCGCTGTAACTGTGCGGCGACGGTAGGCGTCGGCTGCTGATCGAGCTGCCGCCACTCAAAATTGGCCCCCAAACGCCAACTCTGATCGTGCCGAGGCAGGAGCCATAACCCGCAATTAAGCCAAAACGACCAGCTTAACCCGACCTCTGTTAGGGTCAAAATCTCCCCCTTAGCACTCTGCCACGGCAGTGTCGCAAACAGCTCATTCGCTGCCGCCTGATAGCCCTGACACCAGATAACGCTCTCAAACCGCTCCCCCTGCCACACTAGCGGATACTGAGGTTGGAACTGCTGCGGCTCCACCGTCGCCTCACACCAACGAATGTGAGGTAACTGCTGACGCGCCTGTTGCAGATAGCTCAAGGTATCCAGATAGCCGCTACAGCCAATCTCAAGCGCCAACTCCCCCTTTAAGCGCTGCAAGCCTAGCTGCTCGCCCGCAAGCTGCCGTTTAACCAGGCCCCCATAGTCGTTATGGCGCCACTTAGTCGCCCAGAGCCGCTGTTGATCACCATCGAGCAGCCGCCACTGCGGCAAGGGATACCAAAATTGAGTGTGCCACTGCTGCTCTAGTTGCCGATAAAAGTGCAGCGCCTGCCGGTAGAGCGGCTCGAATTGAGCGATCACCCCCAGCCGCCTCCCCATCATCGGATTAATGAGACCGGCCGCTACCGCAGAGGTGCTCTGCAAGCGGCCACAATCGGCCACCGTGACCGCGGCCCCTCGACGCGACAGCTCTAGCGCCAGGGTTGTTCCGGCCAAACCCGCACCCACAATCAGATAGCGATTAGATGACATAGCGGTCGAGTCGTTGTACCATAAATTTTTAACCCCAGCCGGAGCTTAACTAGCATGTCACCAGAAGAGATCGAAGAGAGACTCAACAAGCTGCGTGAAAAATACCAGTTTGTCAAAGAGACTTGGGCCAGAGCCGGTAACCGCCAAATGCTCAACTTTATCGTAGAGATCGGCCCAAGGCTATTTCAGTGCGAACGGGTCAGTATTTTTATCCACGATCCGGCGGCCAATAACGCTTGGCTGCTCTGCGGTACCGATCTGCGGGAGCGGCAGATTATCGTCAGCAAATCGAACTCCTTTGTGGGTCAAGTGATCCATAACCGCCGCTTAATGAGCAAGTTTAATATGATTCACCAAAAAGGGGCTCATCAAGATATCGACCTTGAAACCGGATTTATGACCCGCAATGCGATGTGTGCTCCGATGATGGATAGCACCGGCGATCGGGTCATCGGTGCCATAGAGCTACTCAATAAGAGAGAGGCACAGGCTTTTAATGACGAAGACCAACGCTACCTAGAGAAGGTTATCGGCCATATCGACAACCAAGTCGAGATTATCTATCAACGACAGGAGTTGGTCAAAATTGCCCAAGAGATCCAGATAAAGATCAATAAGCTTAAATTAAAACTAACCCCACGAGAGGGGGAACATTGAGAGCCCTAACCAAGACGCGCCCTGATTTGGGCGCTCACCTTGCCCATCTCGGCCCGCCCTTGTAGCTGCGGCTTTAGGAGGCCCATCACCTTGCCCATCTCCTTCATTGAACTCGCACCGCTCTGCTCAATCGCCTCAGTAATGAGCCTATCAATCTCTTCTAATGTCAGCGGCTGCGGCATATAGGTTTGAATCACCTCAATTTCAGCCTGCTCTTTAGCGGCTAAATCCTCTCTTGCTGCCTTCTGGTACTGCTCAATAGAGTCGCGGCGCTGCTTAACCATCTTTTCTAGTATCGCCACCACCTGAGTCTCATCAAGCTCGATACGCTCATCGACCTCGCGCTGCTTCAGCGCAGCTAAAATCAGACGAATCGTGCCAAGGCGCTCCTTCTCCTTGTTTCGCATGGCAACTTTCATATCCTCTTGAATCGCTGCCTTTAAGTCGCAAGACATATATGCAATCTCTCTCAGCTTAGGTCGTTCGGGGGCTAGTGTTAGTAGAGGCGGCGGGTACGCAGCTGTTCACGAATCGTCTTCTTAAACTGGCGCTTGCAGGCGGCGGCAAATTTGCGCTTGCGAACCGAGGTCGGCTTCTCATACGCCTGACGGCGGCGCACTTCAGACAAAACACCCGCTTTTTCACAGCTACGCTTGAAACGGCGCAGAGCAATATCGAACGGCTCGTTCTCTTTTACACGAACAGATGGCATTAAATTTTCACCTCTAACAGAATGGGGTTGCAGATTAAGTCCACTGCAGGGCAAACCCTACAGATAAAGAGCGCGGATTTTACTCGCATCGGCTTGAAAAAGCAAAGTCGATTTAACGCAAAGCAGCTAAATCAGCGTAGATTTTTATCATCCGACTCATATTGATCCAGCATCTGCTCCATCGCCTCATCCTCTTTGAGATTAATGATCTGCTGAAAGTAGCGCGAAAACCAGAGCCCGAACTCAAACAGCAACCACATCGGCAGCGCTAGTAGCGTTTGGGAGATCACATCAGGGGGGGTTAGAAACATACCGATCACAAACACCCCGACAATAATGTAGGGCCGTTTAGCTTGGAGTGAAGTGACTGTGGAGGCACCGGTAATAATTAACAGCACCACCACAACCGGTACCTCAAAGGCGATGCCAAAGGCGAAGAAGAGTTTTAGGACAAAGTCGAGATATTTGGCAATATCGGTCATTACCGCCACCCCCTCGGGAGCCACCGAGGTAAAGAAGCCAAACACCAGCGGAAAGACCACATAGTAAGCAAAGACCATGCCAGCATAGAAGAGCAGTGTGCTAGAGACCAGCAGCGGCACAATTAACCGCTTCTCATGCTGATAGATCCCCGGTGCCACAAAGGCCCATAACTGATAGAGCAGGTAGGGGATGGCGATAAAAATAGCCAATACCAGCGTCAATTTGAAGGGGGTTAAAAAAGGCGAGGTAACCTCGGTAGCGATCATGCTCCCCCCCTCTGGCAGATGGGCTAGCAGCGGCTCAGCTAAAAAGGTGTAGAGATCGTTGGCAAAGGGGAAGAGCGCTAAAAAGATCAGCAAAATCACCAGTAGCATTCTTAGTACTCTATCGCGCAGTTCGATCAGATGAGCGATAAAGGGCTGTTCGGCATCGTTAGCGTTGGAGTTGGTTTGATCGTTCATGCAGTGGAGTTACCGGCGGCAGGTGCAGTGGATGAGGCAGTTGCACCTGTTGAGTCAGCTAAATTAGGCGCGGCGGTAGCATCAGTCGTGGATGGTATCGATGGTGTCGATGGTGTCGATGGCTCCGACTCTTTAGGGGGAGTTGTACGCTTCATTGAGGCTTCATCGGCCACATCATCCCACACCTCTAGCTCCCGTTTAAGGGCGCTCCCCTCCTCCATGATTTCGTGCAGGGGATTGCTCTGCGCCTGCTCACGGATAATCCGCTGTAGCTCTTCCGCCTTGAACTCTCTATCGATATCCTGTTTGACGCTATTGACAAAGCGACGCATCT
The DNA here is from genome assembly GCA_008375315.1 of Ectothiorhodospiraceae bacterium BW-2. Lineage (NCBI taxonomy): Bacteria > Pseudomonadati > Pseudomonadota > Gammaproteobacteria > Chromatiales > Ectothiorhodospiraceae > Ectothiorhodospiraceae bacterium BW-2. The sequence continues at coordinate 1,527,919 of CP032507.1, forward strand.
TGCCAAACCAGTAGCCCGCTTTGCGAGCCACCCCAGGCAGTCGCTCCGGTCCGATGACCAGTAGCGCCACAATGGCAACAACGATCATCTCCCAAAAGCTGATATCAAACATGGCAACTGCCTCGGGGGGTAGGTTGGGTTAACTACGCTGCTTATCACCTTCGCGGGTCGCTTGGGCGTCGATAATCCGCCCCTCGCGCTGCTCTAGCACTCTGTTATCGCCATCCTCGCTACTCTCATCGCTACCCTTTTTATCTTTGTCGCCCTCTTTGACGGCCGATTTAAACCCCTTGACCGCACCACCGAGATCAGCACCGATATTGCGTAATTTTTTGGTGCCAAACAGCAAGATAACGATGCCAAGAATGATTAACAGTTGCCAAATACTAATGCCCATGTCTGCTCCTTTCGGGGTGAGTTGGTTGGTGGGGTAGGGATAGAGGTGTTGTTAGCTAAAAACCGGGCAGGCGTCCGCCACCTAAGAGGTGGTAGTGGATGTGAAACACCTCCTGTCCGCCACCACGACCGGTATTGATGATGGTGCGAAAACCGTCTTCGAGCCCCTGCTCTGCCGCTAGTTTGGGCAAAAGTAGGGTGAGATAGCCCATTAACTCGCTATCTTCGGCCGTCAGTTCATTTAGGCTGGCGATATGTTTTTTCGGAATCACCAACAGGTGCGTCGCCGCCTTAGGGGCGATATCGCGAAACACTTTAACGTTATCATCTTCATAGAGTGTATCCGAGGGGATATCACCGGCGATAATTTTACAAAACAGACAGTCACTCATGGGTTAGTTTTACTCCGGGCAGCTTTTTCATCTAGGCCTGAGAGGCCGAAACGGCGCTCAAGCTCCTGCAAAATTTGATTGGGATGGAGATTCAAGTGGCTTAACATCACTAGGGTATGAAACCACAGATCGGCAGTTTCGTAAATAACCGCTTCCCGACTCTCCCCTTTAGCGGCAATAATCGTCTCGGTCGCCTCTTCGCCCACCTTTTGTAGGATCGAGTCGATCCCTTTGTGGTGGAGGGAGGCGACATAGGAGCTATCGGGAGCGGCCTGCTTGCGTTGCTCTAGCACTTCGGCTAGACGGGTTAGGGTATCACTCATCTCGCTTCACCGTAAATCTGGTTTGGGTCTTTGAGCACCGGCTCAACCGCCTGCCAGCTCTCTTGCTCAAGCTGATGGTAGAAGCAGCTATGGCGGCCTGTGTGGCAGGCGATACCGCCCACCTGCTCAATGGTCAATAGAATCACATCTTTATCGCAGTCGGTACGAATAGCCACAATTCTCTGTGTATGGCCCGACTCCTCGCCCTTGTGCCAAAGGCGTTGGCGTGAGCGCGACCAGTAGATCGCCTCACCTAACTGCTGGCTCTTTAATAGCGCCTCTCGGTTCATCCAGGCGAACATCACCACCTTACCATCCGCCTCTTGCGCGATCGCTGGCATGAGCCCCTCGCGATCCCACTTTAACTCATCGAGCCAGCTCATAGCCGCACCTCAATCCCCGCCTCGGCCAGATGCTGCTTGGCCGCTCTAATCGAGTAGGTGCCAAAGTGGAAGATGCTGGCAGCTAATACCGCTTCGGCGTGTCCCTCGGTGATACCCGCAACTAGGTGATCTAGCTCGCCAACCCCACCTGAGGCGATCACCGGCACCGCTACCGCATCGCTAATCGCCCGAGTTAGGGCGAGATCAAAGCCTATTTTAGTCCCGTCACGATCCATACTGGTGAGCAAAATTTCACCCGCACCGTAGTTGACCATCCGTGTTGCCCACTCAACGGCGTCAATGCCGGTTCGCTGGCGGCCGCCGTGGGTAAAAATCTCCCACCGCAGCGGGGCCTCCGCTTCTGAGACCTGTTTAGCATCAATAGCAACGACAATACATTGAGAGCCGAACTTGTCAGCCGCCTGTTTGACAAACTCGGGCCGTTTAACGGCGGCAGAGTTGATACCGACCTTATCGGCACCGGCATTGAGCATACGGCGAATATCGGCCACTTCACGAATCCCCCCCCCGACGGTGAGCGGAATAAAGACCTCACCGGCGACCTGCTCGACCACATGCACCATCGTGGCGCGATTATCAGAGGTGGCGGTAATATCGAGAAAGGTGATCTCATCCGCCCCCTGCTGATCATAGCGCTTGGCCACCTCGACCGGATCGCCTGCATCACGAATATCGACAAACTGCACCCCTTTAACCACACGGCCATTATCGACATCAAGACAGGGGATAATTCGCTTCGCCAGTGCCATTAGAGCGCTCCGGCTAGCTCATCGGCTAGCTGCTGCCCCTCGCTAAAGTCGAGACTCCCTTCGTAGATCGCCCGACCGGTAATCGCTCCGATAATGCCGCTAGCGGCGACTTGAGCTAAGCGGCGAATATCGTCCAAATGGGTAATGCCACCGCTTGCAATCACCGGAATCGAGATCGCCTCAGCCAGAGCCGCCGTCTGTTCGACATTCACCCCCTGCATCATCCCATCGCGGCTAATATCGGTATAGACGATAGCGCTCACCCCCACCTGCTCAAAGCTCTTTGCCAGATCAATCGCCTTAACATCGGTCACATCGGCCCAGCCGGAGACGGCCACCTGCCCCTCTTTCGCATCGATACCGACAATAATATGGCCCTCAAACTCGCTACATAGTTGGCGTACAAATTCAGGCTCCTCTACCGCCTTGGTGCCGATAATCGTATAGCTGACTCCGGCGAGTAGATAGCTCTCTACCGTAGCGAGATCACGAATACCGCCACCGATTTGAATTGGCAGCGTAGGGTAGGCTCTGCTAATGGCCGTCACCACCTCGCTATTCACCGGCTCACCGGCAAAGGCACCGTTTAAATCGACTAGGTGGAGGCGGCGGCAACCAGCATCGACCCAACGCTGCGCCACCGAGATAGGATCGGTCGAAAATTGGGTGCTCTCCTCCATCCGTCCCTGACGCAGGCGGACGCAGTGGCCATCTTTGAGATCAATTGCAGGAATCAGTAGCATCGGTGGTAATCCTTAGGCGTCACCGCTCCAGTTAAGAAAGTTATGGTAGAGCTGTAGTCCGTCATGCTGGCTCTTTTCGGGATGAAACTGTACCGCAAAACAGTTGTCGCGGCCGATGGCGGCGCAGAACTCAACGCCATGGTAGCAGCTAGCGCGGCACTCTTGCCCGTTGGTAGGCTCGGCATAATAGCTATGAACAAAGTAGAAGCGGCTCTCTTGGGCAATATGGTGCCATAGCGGGTGGTTATCGTGGTAGCGAACCCGATTCCAGCCCATGTGAGGGACCTTTAGCGCCGTGCCGCTAACGGCATCAACTAAGTGATCACCAAAAAAACGCACCTCCCCCTCAAATAGCCCTAGCGCAGCGGTACCGCCATTCTCCTCGCTGTGGGTTAGTAGTGCCTGCATACCAACACAGACACCGAGAAACGGCTTGTTAACAACGACTTCACGCACCACCTCATCGACCCCTAACCGTACCATTTCGGCGATACAATCACGCATCGCCCCCACACCTGGGAGCACGACTCGATCAGCTCTCCGAATCTGGTCGCCATCGCAGGTGACCACAACACGATGCTCCCCAGCATGCTCCAGCGCTTTGGCCACCGAATGGAGGTTACCCATTCCGTAATCGATCACAGCAACCGTTTGCCCCATCTACAGCGCTCCTTTGGTTGAGGCGAGAGCACCGGCAGAGCGCAGATCGAACTCGACCGCCATTCGTAGTGCCCGGCCAAAGGCCTTAAAGATCGTCTCTGCAATATGGTGTGAGTTGCGACCGCGCAGAGTATCGATATGCAGGGTTAGGTGGGCATGGTTAACAAAACCTTGAAAAAATTCGTAAATAAGCTCGGTATCGAAACTGCCGAGGGTGGCTGAGGGGAAGTCGGCCTGAAACACCAGCCCGGGACGGCCAGAGAGATCGACTACCACTCTCGATAGCGCCTCATCTAAAGGGACATAGGCATAGCCGTAACGGTTAATGCCCCGTTTATCGCCCACCGCTTTCGCAAACGCTTGGCCTAAGGTAATGCCGATATCTTCCGTGGTATGGTGGCCATCAATGTGGAGATCGCCCTGCGCCTCAATGGTAAGATCCATCATCCCGTGACGGGCGACCTGATCTAGCATGTGATCTAAAAAGGGGATACCACTATGGAGCGCCTGCTGGCCAGCACCATCCAGATTTAGGCGGACACTGATATTGGTTTCGAGGGTTTTGCGGCAAACTTCGGCCTGTCTTGAACTCATTTGCGGTCTATTGAATCAGCTTCGGTAACTTAATAAAGAGTCGCCATGATAGCGACAAATCGGCACGATGCAAGGGGTTAGCGAGTACCAAACACGACAATCGTCTTGCCATGGGCCGAAATTAACCCCTCCTCTTCGAGATTTTTGAGCACACGACCGGCCATTTCGCGCGAACAGCCGACAATTTTGCCGATCTCCTGGCGAGTAATTTTTATCTGCATCCCATCAGGATGGGTCATCGAATCGGGCTCTTGCGCCAGTTCGAGCAAGGTACGAGCGATGCGCCCGGTGACATCATAAAAGGCCAGATCACCCACTTTTTGGCTGGTTTTACGCAGCCGATTGGCCATCTGTCCCGAGAGTTTAAACAGAATCTCGGGATCGCTATGGGCGAGCTCCCGAAAACGGGGGTAGCTGATTTCAGCTAGTTCACACTCGGTTCGGGCAACCACACGGGCGCTGCGAGTCATCCCATCTTCAAACAGCCCCATCTCACCAAAAAAGTCCCCAGGGTTAAGATAGGCTAGCACTAGCTCATGAGAGTCCTCATCTTCGATAGTCACCGTGACCGAACCGTTGAGCAGGTAGTAGAGGACATCGGGAAAATCACCCACCGAAATGATCGTACTACCGGGAGGGTAGCGGTGGCGGTGACAATGGGAGAGAAAGCGGTCAGTTACAGCTTCATGGCCAAGATGAGAGAGTTTTGGTTTCAATGGTCGCCCCTTACTTCTTAATTCGGTCTCAATCGCAGATGCTGTTATACTGAAGCTATGAGTTTAGGGCAAGTCTCTTTTTGAAAGGAGGAGTGATGCAAGCGTTAGTCAAGTGGGTTGAGGGGGCACAATTTATCGCCGAATCGGGTAGCGGTCATAGCGTAGTGATGGATGGCCCGCCGGAGCATGGCGGTAAAAATCTAGCCGCACGACCAATGGAGATGGTTCTCATGGGGTTAGGAGGCTGCTCGGCCTTTGATGTCGTCCATATTTTACAAAAATCGCGCCAGCCGGTGAGCGACTGCCGCGTTGAACTGACCGCCGAGCGGGCTGAGAGTGAACCGAAGGTCTTTACCAAAATTCACCTCCACTTTATCGTCGCCGGAGAGGGGTTAAGTCGCGACAAGGTGGCGCGAGCAGTCGCTCTATCGGCGGAGAAGTATTGTTCGGCGTCGATTATGCTAGCCCGTGGCGGCGTCACAATAGAGCACGATTTTGAGATGGTATGAGTGTACCTGAGTCGCTTTGCCGTGCGAAACGATGAACCAGGCCGTATAATCAAATGGCTCTCTTAACATCAAGCTAATGAAAGTCTCCGCCTGAATCTCACCTAAATGGCGCATCAATAGCGCCATACCCTCCATTTTGAGTTCAGTTTCCGTCATCGTTGTCATTAATCCACTCCAGAAAATTGATAGGTGAAACCGTCTTTATGCGTTGCTCCTGCCGCATACGCTTTAAAATACGGTGATCGGTAGTAATAAAATAGTCGGCACCCGCCTCTAGCGCACAGACAACATGCAGTGCATCTTTGGTATGTATGCCCAAGCCACTTATGATCATTGCGTTATGTCTAATCGACTCATTCGGCAAAATTTCGATAGTGGCGCGTGTTCGCCATACTCCTATGGCCATGCGGCGCTCAGCGAACGGATTTTGGCTATTCTCCATATCAAGCATAAATGACCAGACTAACTGGTAGTGTTTATCTCGAATTCCCTGTTGAATGGCGAGCTTGGCAATGGTTTCCAGTCGAACCCGTATAGCATCCTGAACATCAAATGGTCGGTTAAACATACAGTTATCGAGATAGAGCAGCACGCTACACACCCCCAAACAGATCACCCATCGACCCCACCTGACCGGCATTAAAGCTCTCTGAGACGATATTACCCCAGCTGGTAATTAGTTCGTTATAACCCCGCGCGTCATCGGCCCAACCGTGGCGTTCGCACAGGGTATAGAGGTGGTAGGCGAGCTGGCGTACCGCTTCGGCTTTGTCGGGAATATGGGCTAACAGTCTGCCGGCGGCGCTCTCGCCCCCTTCGTTGAGCTGGAGGATAAAGTGGTGCAGCGCCTCCCACACCGGCATACGGGTATCGTTTTCGGGGTTCCAGTCGGCGGGGTACTCTTTCCAAGTGAACAGGCGCACTTTACCGCCCCCCGCTTCAACGACGCCTGCCGTTTTTACCCCCTCAACGCTGGTGCCTTTGGCGCGGGCAAGGGTGTCGGCCTCGCCAAAAGCGCCGCTCTTCCAGCCATACTGATCAAACCACGCCGAACAGAACAGGGTATCGCCATCGGCGTTACCGGCATCGGGGCTGAGGTAGTCGGTGATTTCGCGGTTTATCATCACCAGTGCATCGTGGACGCTCATGGCGGTGCCGTCTTGATTCAACACCGCAGCGTATTGGGAGTAGATGCCCATGCCGGGGCCGATAGCGGCTTGGGCGAGGTCAACGGGGGCGATGGGGGGGAGAGACCTCACCCCCGGCCCCTCTCCATGAATGGAGAGGGGAGTTGAGGAGATGCCGATCATCGCTTCTAACGCTTCGGGCATTTCGGCGCGGAGTTGGCGCTGGAAGTCGCGGCGGGAGATGGTGTCGGCGTGGGCGGGGCGTTTTTGGCAGACTAGGACGATGGAGGAGGCTAGGGCGTTGGTGCCGGAACCGATCATTCGATTGGCTAATTCGGTTCGCATTGGCCAGGTGCCGACAATGGCAAAACCGGCATTGATTATCGCTTGTAGAAAGGTCTCCCAACCGGTGTTGCTGGTTTCTAACCTCACCCCCGACCCCTCTCCATGAATGGAGAGGGGGGTGGAGTGCGTTTTGGAGGCTTTGAAGGCGTAGTAGATGGTGACGGGAAAGGCGGGGTGGGCTTGTTCGGCAAGGTTGTGAATCGCTCTGCCCATACCGGTTAAAAAGAACTGCTCCGCCTTCACTTTACTACCGTGACGGTAAGGGGTTGCTACCAGCTCTTCAGCTTTGGGTACTGCCATGGTGGCAAAAAGGTTTGGGTAGATAGAACGAAGCGAACGCCGTAACCAGACATAGAAAAAATCGGAGAGGTCGGCGTAACCGATGTTGTCATAGTAGGGTGGATCTGTGGAAACCACTTTTCTTTGGCTTATAGATTGATTGCTTGCATCCGCTTGGATTGTTTTTGCATTCGATTGAATCGGTAGAAACTCAATCGCCATTTTTCCTTTATCTATGGCAGTTTCTAAATTACCACCTGAATTTGAAAACGGATTCGATTCTGCATAATCCCAAACCATTGGTATGGCTTGTCTAGCAAAAGTTTCTCTAAATGCCCCTCTATCACTCATCCAAGAGGTAATTGTTGACCATAAACTTGCACCTTTATTGATAGCAAACCCCAAATAAACCGCCACCGCATCGCCATACGCTGTAGCCCCACAGCCACCGGCATCTAAGCCTAATTCATCCTCACTGCTCTTGCTCCCCTCTCCATTTATGGAGAGGGGTTGGGGGTGAGGTCTGCTCAACACACGCTCCAACTCTTCCCGACTCACCTGCTCATTTCTCAACCGCACTACCGTTACACCAGCAGCGCGTAACAGAGCATCGCGTTCACGGTCATAATCAGCTTGTTGCAGGTGAATATCGCCATCTAGCTCAAGTGCTAACCGTTTTTCAGCACAGTAAAAATCGACAATAAATCCCTGAATCACCTGCTGACGGCGAAACTTTAGCCCTAAACAACGGCGGCCGCGTACCCATTCCCAAACCTGCGCTTCCATATCAGTGGGAAACTTCCGCATCTGCTTGGCAAAGTTCAGTTTTTCGGCGGATACATTGGCGTGGCCCCCTGAGTGTCAAGATACCCTGAGACCACCCCTGATGAGAAATGAATGTAGAATCAGGGGGGCAACCCTGAGTGTCAAGATACCCTGAGACCACCCCTGATGAGAAATGAATGTAGAATCAGGGGGGCAACAGAGGAGATACACGATGCCCAAAGATACTACCGTTTTACCCTCCAACGAGGTTACCGACCCCGATGAAGAGAAGCGCTCCTACCGCAAATTTAGTGAGGAAGAGAAGCTTCGGATCCTAGCAGAAGCAGAGCAGTGCAAGGAGCCGGGTCAGCTAGGCGAGCTGCTGCGCAAAGAGCAGATCTACAGCTCCCATCTGACCAAATGGCGCCGACAACTGCAAGCACAGGGGCAGGCTGGCCTGAAAGGGAAACAGAGTGGTCGCAAACCGAGCCTAGACAAGCGAGATAAGGAGATAGAGCGTTTAAAGAAGGAAATTCAGCGTCTTAGCCAACGGTTACAGCAGACCGAAGGGGTGATTGCGCTCCAAAAAAAAGCCTTCAGCTTATTGGAGCAGATGAACACAGAGATAAGCTTATGAGATTAGTTGAAAAAGAGTGCCCCAGTTCGGTGAGCATAAGAGCCGCTTGCGATAGCCTAGCGCTCTCGCGTGCAGGCTACTACCGCCGACAGGCTCCGGTTGTCTCCCCCCGAGCGAGCCTTCCAAGACCCGTCGCAGCCAATGCGCTGAGTGAGGCAGAGAGGCAAGCCGTTCTGGGGCTTTTGAACAGCGAACGATTCTATGACCAACCTCCGGCAGAGATCTATGCTAGCCTGCTGGATGAAGGGAAATATTACTGTTCAATCAGTACGATGTATCGGATCCTTCGTGCTAATCAACAGACGGGAGAGCGGCGAGCTCAAAAACCGGCCAAATCACACGCTATCCCCCGATTACGGGCGACCCGCCCGAATGAGGTTTGGACATGGGATATCACTAAGCTTCCCACCACAGAGCAGGGTAACTTCTTGAATCTCTATGTGGTGATGGATCTCTACAGCCGTTTTATTGTGGCTTGGATGGTCTCAAGGAAGGAGAATAGTGAGCTCTCCAAGCTGTTAATCAGTGACGCAGCGGCTCGCTATCGGGTCGCGCTCAGTGGCTTAACACTGCATCAGGATAGAGGTGTGCCGATGACCGCCAGAGGCTATCTCGACTTGATGGCCGAACTGGGGATCACCTGCTCCCACAGCCGTCCACGAGTCAGTAACGACAATCCGTTTAGCGAGAGTCAATTTAAAACACTCAAGCAACAACCCGATTATCCTCAACGATTTACAGGAGTTGACCATGCCAGAATATGGTTTAGTGACTATGTTGACTGGTACTGTTTCCACCACCACCATCGAGGGATTGCGTGGTTCACTCCAGAGCAGGTATTTACCGGTCGTTACAAGGAGGTTAGCGAGCAGCGTGAACAGGCGCTGAAGCAGGCCTATCAGCAGCATCCGAAACGCTTTATTCATGGTGAGCCCAAGGTTAAGCAACCCCCTACTGAGGTATGGATTAACCCCGCTCTACCGGAGGAGGGGGTGGGGTCGCTGGAGGTCAACTATCCAACCCTGAATAGAGCGAAGGAGAGATGAGTGACGGTGCCGCTAGTGGGTCTATCGTCGATGGCTTTAGCCGGTTGTGGTGGCTGAATGACAGAGCGTTATCCATAGCCCGCCCCCCGGAGACCCCCTTATTATCGTAGGGGGGCGGGCTGTGGGTAACGCGGTGCAGGAGGGAGGTTCCTAGATTAGGGGTTGCAGTTCGCCTTGCAGCTCCCCCTTGCTGAAGGGCTTGGCTCTTGCGGCAAAGGGCCATGAGGGTCATGTTCGCTCCTTGTTGCGTCATGACTCAACATAGGCGAAATTTGCCGGTGAGGGCAGTGGCAATCACCGGCTAGATTTAGAGCTTTATTTTTTTAACAACTGGTCTCAAATTGCTTGACAGCTTCCGCCCTCTACCGTGACATTATTTTGCAAACGGTAATGCCGGATAACTTCTCTAAAATAGAGAGGCTCGGTTTTTTGGCCTTCTGTGACGATTAATACCCGATCATAACCTTTCCGTTTTGCTTTTTGCCGCCTGAGTTGTTGCTCTTTACGCTCTTTGCGGCGGTGAAACAGATCATCGCTACCCATGTTCACCATCCAGTAGTGACTGCACAATCGGCAGTGCGCCATAGCGACCGGTCAAGTAAGCACGCTGCAGATTCTCCTCTTTACGCGGACTAAAATCGGTCAGCGGATAGAGTGAAGTCGATTGATTGCGGTTGCGCTCACAAAACCAGATTTGATCACGCCGAAAGGTCTCCTGATCTAGATTGCTGGTTTCATGGGTGGTAAAGATCAGTTGCGCCCCGTTAGGATTCGTTTGACTGTTGTGATAAAAATCGAGCAGATATTTGACTAAAAAGGGGTGCAGGTTGCTGTGTAGCTCATCCATAAAGATGACTTTTCCCTGCTGCAGCGCATCGAGCCACGGGCCGGCAAAACTAAACAGTTTTTGGGTACCGTCCGATTCATCCGCGAGGTTTAGCTCAACGGTTTCATTTTCATTTGTGTGGTGACACATCCACACCCGATAACTTTTTCCCTGTTTAATTTGACTGGCAAAAAGCTGGCGTAACGCTGGGGGGACTTTCTTTTCCACCTCTTCTGGCAGGATGTGCTCCTCTTCCAGACGCAAATCATCAATGGCAATATCGGCACTTTGCAAAAATTTAAGAATTTGTGGCAATTTACTCTGGTTTTGCAGGCACTCTACGGTAAACCCTGGGCTCCAACCGCTTACCGAGGCAATACGCAAAGTATCGTTAAACCAGTTAAATACTGGCAGAAGTTGCTGGCTGTTGAGTTGCACAGCTGTGGTTAAAAAAAGTGCGTCATGGCGGGTTACTTTGCGCCACACCTCTTTTTCTCCGGTTAACTTGTCGCCAAAACGGTACTGCTCCTGATTGGATTGTGGGTCAAAGCTGCGTTCGTACCAGCGTTGTAACCGTCCTTTAGGGTAGGCAAACAGCCACTCGTCGTAAATACGATCGGCGGTCAACCGAAAACCGTATTGATAGCGTACCTGTTCGGCATAGATCACCACTTCAAACAGGGTGGGTGCCTCTCGGTTCGCTGAATCAAACATAAATGGCGTAAGGGATTGATGCCCCAATTGCGTCGATGAACGAATAATTGACTGCATCGCCAGCATTGCTTTGAGCAAATTTGATTTTCCCGATGCATTCGCGCCATAAATCGCAGCCGTATGCAGTAGCGGCATCGATTTTACGCCGTTACAGAGTTCTGGCGTAAAGGTATGGCTTGGGAAAAGCGCCTTATCGCTATTCGCTACCAGCGAAAATCGCTGTTCTGTCTGGTAGGAGCGGTAATTCTGTAAATTAAATTCAATAAGCATGAGTCATCCGATTTAAGGTGATATTTTGCAGAATAACCGCAAATATAACATTTTAATCACATGGTTGTTGCTATTGAAACAAGCTATTTTGTGCTGACACAGCACGAGAAAGCAATTCATCGAGGTCATAATTCACACTCGCCACGCCAAAATCGGGCTCGCTGGTAAAGGCAGTTCGGCGTAGGCTTCATACTCGGCGGCAGAGAGCTCTTCATCGAGCTCATCAAAGTTATCGGGGAGTTCGATGGTTTTAGTGATGGCGTATTCACCAAGGGTTTCGGCAATCTGATCGGTATCGGTTTTAACCTTTTTGCCGCGGGCTATCAGCTTCTCTTCGTTTAAGCGGGATTCAAGCTTTTTGCGCCGCCGTTTGAGTGATTGGTAGATCGCTTCGGGGCTGGAGGCGAGTCGGCGTTGCAGTTGGGTCAGGGCAAAGCCGACGGTGTTTCTGTTCCTAAAAACCTAAGCAAAGTTGCTCATGGCGGTTTTTGGTAATTCGCTCTCCGTTGATAACACCCTTGCGGGCGAGCAACTGGAGTCCTGGTTGAGCAGTCCCAACCGGATGGCCGGTCAACACCGGCAACATGGGCAGTTTCAGCCATCGAAACCCAGCTTGCGCCATAAAAATTGCCTCGACGTTCATCCTGAACAGAGAACAACCTTGCGATTCGACTTCGACTCTAACCATGGCACGCAAAACTTTCGCGCTTGTAGATAACCTATCTACGGTGGAAAATTCTAATGACAAATAAATAAAAAATCAAGAACTGTTTTTTGCTCTTTTTGCCACTTAGGCGGTCGGCGCGGTTCATCTCTTCGCGCACATAGGTGGTGACCTGCTCATAGAGTGCCGCTTCGAGATCGGAGAGGTGGTAGTTGGCGGTATAGGCGCATCGCTCGGGAAAGAGTGGCCGGCCATCAAATTTAAGCAGCTCCTCTTTCACCATGCGCCGCATCAGATCGCTAATATCGACTTGATGCACCCCTTCGCGAAACTTGCCGTAGAAGCGATCGCCATCGAGTAGCAACAGCCAGAGCTGTGCACCGCCATCATCGGATCAAACAGTGCCGCTTGGGTGATGCGGTACGCCTCTAACCCCAGCTTAAAGTCGTCACCATCGGCATCAAACGCCCAAGAACGCCCCACCTCAGCGAGCGATAGCCGCGCTTCATCGACACGAAACACCATCTGCTCCCCCAGCCGTCCCTGAGCATCTTTATAGTAGAGCGTGAGCGCGTCATTGCCGACCGCTTCAATTTGAACGATACGCACGACATCGCTACCGGTGAGGCCAATGATTTGACAATCTTTTTGAATCTGTTCGAGTTTTAGCATGTCCTGTTCGCATCACCCAGTTTTTGGGTTCGTGCCGTCTGGTTATTAAGGCTAATCCAAACGGGGTCGTTTTCAATCGGGCACTAGCATATATCGGTGATGAATAATGTCAATGGCTCTCCCGATTCTGAAGTAATGACACTTGATAGTGACAATATTTATGCTATTATTTACCCATGAACAGCGAAAACACCTATTCCATGACCGAGCTATGCAAGCTGGTGGACATGGCTCCGCGTACCGTGCGCTTCTACATCACCCAAGGGTTAGTCGATGCACCGGGTGCACGAGGCCGAGGCGCTAAATATGGCGCCAAACAGCTACAGCAGCTTCTCACCATCCAACAATGGCAGCAGGCAGGCTTAACCCTCGAAGCGATTAAACGATTGATGCTACAACAGCAGCAGCCGGAAGGATTGATTCCGAGAGAGGAGCCGGGCAGTGTCAAAGTCTGGAGCCATTTAACCCTCGCTGCCGGCATTGAGCTCCATATTCAGCCTGAACTGGCTCAACTCAACCCACAACAGATCCGCCACCTCAGCCAAACCCTGCAGCAGTGGCTCACCGAACAGGAGTCCTATGATGAATAACCCCGGTCTCAACTGTGATCTGCCGCTACAGCGGCTCGATATCACCGTTACTGTCTCCGATATTGCCTATCGTGTCGAAACGACCCAGTCGTGGAAAAATAGCCACGACCACGCGGTGGAGATTCACTATACCCTGCCACTACCGCGTAATGCCGTACTGTTAGAACTCATCGGTCAGCTAGGGGAGAAGCGGCTACAGGCTGAAGTCAAAGCCAAAGCGGTGGCGGAGAATAACTATGAACAGGCGATCAGTGACGGCAATAGCGCCATCCATCTGCAGCAGCTCGAAGCGGGATTATGGGGGCTTTCGTTAGGTAATCTAGCGGCAGGGGAGGAGCTGACACTGACCTACCGTTGGATCCATCGTAGCCTGTGGCAGGGCAATACCCTACGCCTCTATATCCCGACCACTATTGCTCCCAAATTTGGCCGGGCAACCGTCACGGATGAGTTTATCCCCGATATCACCGTGGCAGCAGCCATCCCGTTGGACTGCCGACTGCAATCGGAACCGCTGGCACAACTAGACGGTGAGTGGCACAGCCCGAGTCACCCGTTAGAATCGGATGAGTCGGGGTATCGTCTGGCAGCAGGGGCAGAGCCAGATCGCGATATTATCTTCACCCTAATAGCTGATCAGCCTCCCGTTTCGCGTCTGCTGCCTATTAAGGATGGCGATAACGGCTATTTCCAAATCTCACGCTGGCATATTGACGCGGAGCCGCAGGAGGATGCCGCCTTAGATGAGACGCTATGGCTGGTAATCGACTGCTCCGGTTCAATGGCGGGGGACTCGATTGCAACTGCCAAAACAGCACTGAGCCAAATCATTGACCACCTGCCACCAGAACAGCGGGTGAATCTGCTTGCGTTTGGATCGAGTACCCACCGCTATAGTCGCCAACCACTCAATGTGACTCCACGATGGCGCAAAGCGGCGCTAAGGTGGGTAGCTAAACTCGAAGCCAATTTAGGCGGTACCGAACTGCATCGCGCCTTAGACGAGATCTATCGCCAACAACAACAGAGCTCCTCGCGCATTGTACTGCTGACCGATGGCGAAGTATGGGGGGAGGAGGCGCTGCTTGAGCGGGCTAAAACCGAAACCGCACGCTTTTATACCATCGGCATTGGTAGCGCCGTGAGTGAATCTTTAGTCCGCTCACTTGCCGAGCAGAGTGGCGGCTGTTGTGAACTAGTCAACCCCAGAGAAAATATGACCGAAGTGATAGAGCGTCAAACCTACCGCGCCTGTCGGCCGGTTATCTTAGCTAGCGTGAGCCAGAGTGGTTTACCGTCTGCTCCGTCCGATCCTGCCCTGCCGCATCTTAAAAAATTGTGGCGTTTAGCCCGGCAGCCGCGACCGGTGACGCTCCACTTAGGTCAGCCGTTAACCTTAATTCATCACTTGCCAGCTTTGGCAGATGAGTGGCACCTTGAGTATGGAGAGGGGAAGCCGGTGCAACTAACAGCGGAAACAGCCATTGATGATCGTGACCTGCAACGCCTCGCGGCAGCTGCGTTTAGCCCGTTATGGCAGAGCAACCAGAGGGCGAAATGGGATCAGTTTTACCAACTGCTTGGCCCCGAGACCAGTATGGTGGCGGTGTTACAACGGGAGGAGGCGATTGAAACGCTACCACAGAGCCTGAAGCAGCCGCACCTGCTAGCTGCGGGGTATGGGGGCAGTAGTGGGGTGTTAGACTATGCCACTTGCATACCCTCAGTAACCGATGCGTCACTGGATCTGCTGGAGGTACCGGTCTTTTTAAGACGCCTCTCTAGTCCGGCGCGTTCAGAAGGAGTCAATGTTAATCAAAACGATATGAGTTTGGCTGAACGGATTAAAGCGACATTCCAGGCACCACCGCCCCCGCCTGATCCGATGACAGAGCTACTACTTCGGTTAGAAAAGTGGCTACGCGGCCATCCGACCCTGACTAAAACGGCACTGTTAGAACAGTTGGCAGCCTATCTCTATCAGCTATGGTGCGAAGAGAATCTGCCACCGCTGGAGCGCCTGACTCAAACCGAGATAGAACAGATGCTGGAGGATAGCGATAGTTTTATTGCCATGGTGCAGCAGTGGATAGCGCAATCAGAGGTTAGTAAGAGTAAAACTAAACAGCTAGAGCGGTTGTTGCAAGGGGCACATGATTAAACCGGAGATAGAGAACGAGATCCACCGCCGTTTGCAAGCGGCGGAGGTAGAGCATCAGGTCACTATACTCTATGCCTGTGAATCGGGAAGCCGAGCATGGGGCTTTGAGTCATCAGACTCAGATTACGATGTGCGTTTTATCTATGCCCACCGGCCTGAATGGTACCTGACTTTTGATGTAGAGCGGCAGCGGGATGTGATTGAGTACCCGATTGTTGATGAGATTGATTGTAACGGCTGGGATATGCGCAAAGCACTCTATCTTTTTACCCGAACCAATCCCATCTTTCGTCAAATCCGACCAAAATCCCCAAAATATATCGGGAACCCGATATGCTATTTTAATTAAATCAATTACTTGAGTTTTGAAAATAAATCGTAGTGCCATAATGTGACGGATAGGCTTGCAATCCCCCATTTTGCAGCTACACTGTCAGTATGTATATTCGTCGCACTACGATTAAAAGCCACGGCTCCGGTGAGCCCTACTTCACCTATCGACTGGTGGAATCCACCCGTGTGGCCGGCAAGGTCAAGCAACAGACCCTGCTCAATTTGGGTCGCCACTTTAGTGTAGAGTCGGCGCAATGGCCGCTTCTGACCGCCCGCATTGAGCAACTGTTGAACGCACAGGGCGATTTTCTCACCCTGGCACTGCCAACCGCCCTGGAGCAGACCGCCCAGCAGTTGAGCAACAAACTACAGCAAACCGGTTACGGCGAACCGTTACCGCCGCACACCTGGCAATCGGTCGATATGGACTCTCTGGAGCTAAGCCGGCCTCGTCAGGTTGGCATTGAACAGTTGGCTCTGCATGCGCTGCAACAGCTGAAACTGATTGATAAACTGCAAGAGCTTGGCTTTAACCGTCATGAACTGGCCGCAGCCATTGGCAATATCGTTGGGCGCATGGCTTCTCCTGCCAGCGAGTGGGCCACCTATCACTGGCTCCAGCAGCAGAGTGGACTGGGCGAGCTCATCGGTTATGACTTTGACGCCATGGGGCATGATCGCCTCTATCAAGCCAGCGACCTGCTCTGGAAACACAAAGCGGCACTGGAGGCCCATCTCTGGCAGCGGGAGCAGACGCTTTTCGATCTGAAGGAGACTATCGCCCTCTATGACTTGACCAATACCTTCTTTGAAGGAGCGCCCGACTCCGAACTGGCACAGCGTGGGCGCTCCAAGGAGCGGCGCAGTGACTGCCCGCTCGTTACCCTCGGTCTGGTACTCGATAGCAGTGGCTTTCCGCGCTGTTCACGCCACTTTGCCGGTAATGTCAGCGAACCCTCCACCCTGGAGGGTCTGCTCACTGAGCTGGAAGCCTCGCCACACAGTACTGTTATTATGGATGCCGGCATTGCCAGTGAGAAGAATCTACAGTGGCTGAAAGGTGCCGGTTACCACTATATTGTCGTGAGCCGTCAACCCCATCGAGAGTTTGATGAGACCCAGGCCACGCTGATCAAAGAGAGCCCCGGCAATTGCGTACGCGCGCAGCGGGTTGAGGATGGCGAGCGGGGGGAAGTCAAACTCTACTGCCACTCCGAAGCGCGAGAACTGAAAGAGCAGGCGATTCTGGATAGCATTGCGCAACGCTTTGAAGCGGGGTTAACCGCCCTTAATGAGGGACTATCTAAACCCCGTTGCACCAAAAGCAGCGAGAAAATCCATGAGCGGATTGGTCGGCTCAAACAGAAGTATTCCCGTGCAGCCGCCCGCTATACCATTAGCGTCAGCGAACAAGAGGGCAAAGCCACGGCCATCACCTGGTCTCTCAACGATGCCGCCGACTCAGCGGCCAGCCATCCCGGCGTCTACTGTCTGCGCACCGATTTACTCGATTGGGATGCTGCCAAGCTGTGGCAGACCTATATCCTGCTCACCGACCTCGAAGCGGTCTTTCGCAGCCTGAAAAGCGAACTGGGGATGCGCCCCGTCTATCACCATACAGCCGATCGCCTCGAGGGCCACCTCTTCATCACCCTGCTCGGTTACCATCTCGTGCATACGCTGCGACATCAACTCAAAGCACACGACATTCATGCGAGCTGGACATCCCTGCGACAGCTGTTTGCCAATCGTCAGCGGGTGAGTGTCACCGTCAAGCGTGAAGATAATCGCACCATTCATCTGCGCAAAACCACCCGCATCGAACCCCATCAACGTCCAGTTCTGGATGCGCTGGGACTCGACTATTCGGTCCATCCGACAAAGATGACGCTGATCTAAATTCGGCTCAGTCAACACGCGTTCTGCATTCTGCATCGTGAAAAATCATAGATGTAGTGCCATACTACCCATTGAATTCGTCTCAACTATTTGATTTTTTGCACTATTCGATCTAGCAAATCGAAAGATGGGCAATGGTGCGCTGCTGGAGTGGCTTAACAGCCCTGTTATCTATGTGGAGCAAGGCAATACCGCACAGCAGCTACGCCAGTTAGCGCAAACCGCGTTTAACCCGGTGGCGCTCTGTTACCACTATCACCACATGGTACAGGGTAACTGGCGGGAGTATCTTCAGAGTGAACAAGTGCGATTAAAAAAATATCTCTATGTGATTCGGCCTCTGTTAGCAATCCGTTATGTTGAACAATACCATACCCCACCACCGGTCGCTTTTGAGGCACTGGTTGCCGCCGTGGCTCCTGAGTCGGTGAGGGCTGAGATTGAAACCTTGGTCGAGCGCAAACGCCATGCACCAGAATTAGGGGTAGGGGGGGCTATACCAGCGCTTAATCGATTTATTCGGGCAGAAATAGAGCGGCATGGTGATTCGTTCAAAGGGCTGGGGCGACCGGCTCAGAGGGGTGTTGGTCATGTTCGGCAAGCGTTAAATCGGGTATTTAGCCCATCTTTCGATTTGCTAGATCGAATAGTGCAAAAAATCAAATAGTTGAGACGAATTCAATGGGTAGTATGGCACTACATCTATGATTTTTCACGATGCAGAATGCAGAACGCGTGTTGACTGAGCCGAATTTAGATCAGCGTCATCTTTGTCGGATGGACCGAATAGTCGAGTCCCAGCGCATCCAGAACTGGACGTTGATGGGGTTCGATGCGGGTGGTTTTGCGCAGATGAATGGTGCGATTATCTTCACGCTTGACGGTGACACTCACCCGCTGACGATTGGCAAACAGCTGTCGCAGGGATGTCCAGCTCGCATGAATGTCGTGTGCTTTGAGTTGATGTCGCAGCGTATGCACGAGATGGTAACCGAGCAGGGTGATGAAGAGGTGGCCCTCGAGGCGATCGGCTGTATGGTGATAGACGGGGCGCATCCCCAGTTCGCTTTTCAGGCTGCGAAAGACCGCTTCGAGGTCGGTGAGCAGGATATAGGTCTGCCACAGCTTGGCAGCATCCCAATCGAGTAAATCGGTGCGCAGACAGTAGACGCCGGGATGGCTGGCCGCTGAGTCGGCGGCATCGTTGAGAGACCAGGTGATGGCCGTGGCTTTGCCCTCTTGTTCGCTGACGCTAATGGTATAGCGGGCGGCTGCACGGGAATACTTCTGTTTGAGCCGACCAATCCGCTCATGGATTTTCTCGCTGCTTTTGGTGCAACGGGGTTTAGATAGTCCCTCATTAAGGGCGGTTAACCCCGCTTCAAAGCGTTGCGCAATGCTATCCAGAATCGCCTGCTCTTTCAGTTCTCGCGCTTCGGAGTGGCAGTAGAGTTTGACTTCCCCCCGCTCGCCATCCTCAACCCGCTGCGCGCGTACGCAATTGCCGGGGCTCTCTTTGATCAGCGTGGCCTGGGTCTCATCAAACTCTCGATGGGGTTGACGGCTCACGACAATATAGTGGTAACCGGCACCTTTCAGCCACTGTAGATTCTTCTCACTGGCAATGCCGGCATCCATAATAACAGTACTGTGTGGCGAGGCTTCCAGCTCAGTGAGCAGACCCTCCAGGGTGGAGGGTTCGCTGACATTACCGGCAAAGTGGCGTGAACAGCGCGGAAAGCCACTGCTATCGAGTACCAGACCGAGGGTAACGAGCGGGCAGTCACTGCGCCGCTCCTTGGAGCGCCCACGCTGTGCCAGTTCGGAGTCGGGCGCTCCTTCAAAGAAGGTATTGGTCAAGTCATAGAGGGCGATAGTCTCCTTCAGATCGAAAAGCGTCTGCTCCCGCTGCCAGAGATGGGCCTCCAGTGCCGCTTTGTGTTTCCAGAGCAGGTCGCTGGCTTGATAGAGGCGATCATGCCCCATGGCGTCAAAGTCATAACCGATGAGCTCGCCCAGTCCACTCTGCTGCTGGAGCCAGTGATAGGTGGCCCACTCGCTGGCAGGAGAAGCCATGCGCCCAACGATATTGCCAATGGCTGCGGCCAGTTCATGACGGTTAAAGCCAAGCTCTTGCAGTTTATCAATCAGTTTCAGCTGTTGCAGCGCATGCAGAGCCAACTGTTCAATGCCAACCTGACGAGGCCGGCTTAGCTCCAGAGAGTCCATATCGACCGATTGCCAGGTGTGCGGCGGTAACGGTTCGCCGTAACCGGTTTGCTGTAGTTTGTTGCTCAACTGCTGGGCGGTCTGCTCCAGGGCGGTTGGCAGTGCCAGGGTGAGAAAATCGCCCTGTGCGTTCAACAGTTGCTCAATGCGGGCGGTCAGAAGCGGCCATTGCGCCGACTCTACACTAAAGTGGCGACCCAAATTGAGCAGGGTCTGTTGCTTGACCTTGCCGGCCACACGGGTGGATTCCACCAGTCGATAGGTGAAGTAGGGCTCACCGGAGCCGTGGCTTTTAATCGTAGTGCGACGAATATACATACTGACAGTGTAGCTGCAAAATGGGGGATTGCAAGCCTATCCGTCACATTATGGCACTACGATTTATTTTCAAAACTCAAGTAATTGATTTAATTAAAATAGCATATCGGGTTCCCGATATATTTTGGGGATTTTGGTCGGATTTGACGAAAGATGGGTTAGGGAAAGTTTGGGAGCAATTAACAGATTGTAGCTGCTTGATGTGGTTCTCGGTGAACGGGATCTCCTGCCACGACAAGAACACCAGATCCATCAGCTCGGCGTAGCCGGCCACTTCCTGCTCATCGCGGGTAGCGAAAGACTTGATCTCCAGATTCGACAGCAGTTGTTCCACTTCGCGGTCGGACAGCTTGCTGCCCTCTATGCGAGTTGATGAGCCGATGCTCTCGATAGTAGCCACGCGGCGCAGGGCAGATAAACGCTCAGGCGCGAGCATTACGCCAGTCCATGCGTGAAGAGTGTCCAGACTTCAGTGTGAACGATCTCAAAGCGGAGTTCAGAGGGCGCCAATATGTCTTGGAAGCTTTAAAATTGCTTCCAGAAATGCCGGATGCGGTTATTATTGACCAAATTATTCAGCAGGCGGCTAATAGAGGCCGTATTAATCAGATACCTAAGGCTGCCTAGCATGAATAATTTTGGCGAAGGTATTGTGAGATTGACAAAATTGAGAATAATCTTCTTATGAAAATTCTAACCGATGCATTAGGCAATATGACTCAGGATGAGCTGAAACAACTGGCTGAAGCCACTGGTATAGAAAACACAAGTGGGATAACACCAGAAACCATCGCAGGTCTGTTTCAAGCAGTTTTTCGCGCTGGTGGGTTTAAGTCATATCAATTAACACTAATCGTAGTTAATGCAGTTATGAAAGCACTTATTGGTCGCGGTCTATCTTTTGCCGGAAATGCAGCGCTTACCCGAACGATGGCTATTTTAACCGGTCCGATTGGATGGGCTATTACCGGTATTTGGACTGCCATAGATATTGCCGGTCCCGCTTATAGGGTAACGATTCCTGCAGTGATTCAGGTAGCAGCGTTGCGCCAGAAATTTTTGTATGAACAATAGGTTTTTTATGCTGAATCCGGCTAACGGGTAAAATTTTATAGCTAAAATTAGGATTAGATAGATGAATCAAAACCAAAACTACGCCCCCGGCATGCGTATTGTCGTCAGAGATGCCGAATGGGTGATCCATAGAGCCGATATGACCCACTTAGGAGACTATCTGCTTGAGTGTGAGGGTATTTCAGAGCTGGTGCGTGGCAAGGTGGGGCGGTTTTTAACCGAAATTGAGAACGATCCTGCTTTCAGTCCAGAGCCGATCCGAATTCTGGATCCGGCGGAAACGGTGATTACCGAAGATAGCTCCCCTGGTTTTAAAGACAGTCTGCTCTTTATCGAAAGCCAGTTGCGTCAAAAGATGCCGACGGATGAGAAGATCTATTTTGGCCATCAGGCAGCGATGGATCCGCTACCGTTTCAGCTTGATCCAACTAAAATTGCCCTAAAACAGCCCCGACAACGACTATTGATTGCCGATGCCGTCGGTTTAGGCAAAACGCTAGAGGCGGGCATACTGCTATCCGAGCTGATACGCCGCGGGCGGGGCAAGCGAATTTTGGTGCTGGCGGTTAAATCGATGCTCACCCAGTTTCAAAAAGAGATGTGGTCGCGCTTTACTATTCCGCTAACCCGGCTCGACTCCGCCGGTATTCAGCGGGTACGCAATCGCATACCGACTAACCACAATCCGTTTCACTACTACGATAAGGCGATTATCTCGATAGATACCCTCAAACAGGATGTGGAGTACCGCCACTACCTCGAACATGCCTACTGGGATATTATCGTGATCGATGAGGCACATAATGTGGCGCGGCGCGGTAGCAATTCGCAGCGCAGTAAACTGGCACAACTGCTTTCGGGTCGATCCGATACCCTGATTATGCTCTCAGCAACGCCGCATGATGGTAAACCGGAAAGTTTCGCCAGTCTGGTCAATATGCTCGATGCGACCGCCATTAGTCACGAAAAAGATTACCAGCACGACGATTTTAGCGACAAAGGGCTGGTGGTGCGCCGCTTTAAAAAGGATGTTAAAGATCAGATTGCCAGCGAGTTTCCTGAACGCGATATTGCGGTGATAAAAACCCGTGCAACTGCCGAAGAGGAGAGCCTGTTTCGGGAGTTGGCGCAGGCGAAATTTACCACTTTAGATAGAGGTAAGAGCCAAAGTCAGCTATTTCGGGTCACGCTGGAAAAAGCGCTCTTCTCCAGCCCTGCTGCCTGTGTTTCGGTGGTCAATAACCGACTGAAACGGTTACAAAAGCTGGATGATCCGCAGTTTAACGACGATATCGACACCTTACACTCATTAGCTCAGGGGTTGGCGCAAATTACCCCGGATAAATTCAGTAAATATCAACGCCTGCTGAGTTTAATTCAGGATAAAAAGGGTGGTTTTGGCTGGAGGGCAACCCAAACCGATGATCGATTGGTCATCTTTACCGAAAGTATCGCCACCCTTAACTTTTTGGCGCAAAAGCTGCAACAGGATCTTAAGCTCAAACCGGAGCAGTTAGGCATTTTACACGGTCAAATGGCCGATGCCGAGTTAATGAACACGGTGGAGGAGTTTGGTAAAAACCAATCGAAACTGCGGTTACTGGTCTGTTCCGATGTCGCCTCAGAAGGGATCAATCTGCACTATTTGAGCTATCGCATGATTCACTTCGATATCCCCTGGTCACTGATGGTATTTCAGCAGCGTAATGGCCGGATTGATCGCTATGGTCAGAGCCGTCAGCCGCAAATTCGTTATCTGATCACCGAAAGTAGCGAAGAGAAGATTCGTGGTGATAGCCGGATTCTGGAAGTGCTGATTGAAAAGGATGATCAGGCGCAAAAAAATATCGGTGATCCATCGGAATTTACCAAACGCTACGATCAGGAGAGTGAAGAGGAGCTGGTTGCTGAAGTGGTCGGCAGTCAGCAAACCAATGGTGCCGATATATTGGCCGCACTGTTTGATAATAATGCCGCTCATACCGCTAATAAGCAGGATAATCCACTGGCATCATTCGCCCACCACTCACCCATCAGCCACAGTGATGACGATAACGCCACCTTGCCATCCCTCTATAGCAGTCAGCTGGCGTTTGCGACCGAGGCACTGGCGTTTATTCAGCGCAAAGGGCAACCGATCGACTATCAGGTAAGCGGCAATAGCCTCAAGCTGACGGTGAACGATGAGCTAAAACAGCGCATGAAATGGGTGACGCCGGAGATCTACCCTAAGGATGATCAATTCATTTTGACCGAATCGATTAGCGCCATCACGCAGGAGATCGCCGAGGCAAGAGGGGAACAACACGCCTGGCCACGCAAACACTACCTCTGGCACCTACATCCGGTGATGGAGTGGCTCACCGATAAAATGGTCTCCGCTTTTGGTCGCCATCACGCCCCGTTAATTCGCATGCCTACTCAACTATCGGCCAATCAGAATCAGTTTATCCTCAGTGGGCTCTATCCTAATCGTAAGGGGCAGGCGATTATTCACGAATGGATCGTCATTACTTTTACTAATCAACAGATGAGCCAGCTGCAGACACTGGATGAATTTCTGACCACAACGCCGTTAGGCTCAATCAAACTGGCCAATCCCGCCAAAGCGGACAACTGTAAACCTCAGCAGCAGCTACTACCCAAAGCGATAGAGGTGGCGAGCAACCACTTTGCCGGGGTACGCAAAGAGGTCGAGAACCGTTTGAATCAAAAACTGCAACAGCAGATGGATGCACTGGAAAAACTGCGTGGTGAGCGTTTGGAGCAATTAGCGCTTCAGTATAATAGTGAACAAGGGATAGGGGCGATTAGGGAAGACAAAAAGCGCAAGCAGGAGCGGTACATCGAAACCGTTTTTGATGACTATTGGCAGTGGATTGAAGAGACCATGACCACTGAGCCGCAGCCCTATATTCAGTTAATTGCAGTAATTACTGGTGTAGATGTTTAGTAAAAGGAAAAATGAGAATGGATAATTGTGATAAAGACCGTCAAAAAAAACATGAATTGGATAAGAAAATCATATCAGTGAGAAGGTTGCTCTCCGAACCGATACTATCTATTCCTGCTTATCAGCGCCCCTATAAATGGTCACAAAAAAACCTTAACGACCTGTTAGGCGATTTAAGGTTCTATCGTGATAAACCTGCTTACCGTTTAGGCGCAGTGGTGTTTCACCACCACTGTGACGGAGATGACAAGCACGAAAAGCAGGAGAAATTGGATATTGTTGATGGTCAGCAGCGCACCTTAACTTTAATACTTATTGTTAAGGCATTATTGGATGAGCGTGTAGAAAAATTGGAACGAGAGGATATAAAAAAACAACTTTTAGAACTAACCCCTGCAATTGAAAAATTTCTATCTCGACAGCACTTTAAAAGTGATATTAGCCACCACAATCTGCATCAGAATTTTATGGCTGCAAAGCGAGCTGTTGCACGTAAAGATGACTTTACCGAAACTGATATCGACTTTCTATTGAACCGCTGTCAATTAGTCACTTTTGTACTGACTGATATCTCGGAAGCCTTCCAATTTTTTGACTCACAAAATGCCCGTGGTCGAGATTTGGAACCACACGATCTACTCAAGGCCTTTCATTTGCGTGAGTTTGCAGAGTCTGAATCGCACTTAAAGGCAAAAACGGTTCAACACTGGGAAAATCTGGAAAGTGATACATTGGCACAGCTGTTTGCCAACTATTTATACCGTATCCGTCACTGGGTTCAAGGCAAATCAGCGCGATATTTCAGTAAAGCTGATGTGGGTGTGTTCAAAGGGGTTAATCTTGATCGGGTGGGTTCCTACCCCTATGTCGAATCGCTACGTATCGCACACCACTTTGTTGATGACTATAATAGTCAGTATCAACGCCATATTGATCACCAGAAAATGGATTTTCCCTTTCACTTAGATCAGATGATCATAAACGGTCGCAGATTTTTTGAAATGGCTGAGCACTATCAAAAAAAGATTGGTGCCATTACACATGACGAAAAAACGGGCAGGGTGAATGTATTAGATAACG
The DNA here is from genome assembly GCA_008375315.1 of Ectothiorhodospiraceae bacterium BW-2. Classification (NCBI taxonomy): domain Bacteria; kingdom Pseudomonadati; phylum Pseudomonadota; class Gammaproteobacteria; order Chromatiales; family Ectothiorhodospiraceae; species Ectothiorhodospiraceae bacterium BW-2. Next base: position 1,553,387 of record CP032507.1, read on the forward strand.
ATTTGAGTGAAATGGCATACAAAATTGTCGAAGTTCTGAATAGTTATCCCTCTCGAACACGTACAGGAGATAGGTATATTCGCACTCTGTTTGATTGTGCGCTGATATTTTATATCGATAAATTTGGCACTGACGAACTCTCAGTGGCTATCGAAAAATTATTTATTTGGGCATACAGATGTCGCCTGAAAAAGCAGGTGGTACAGCTGGCTACGATGGACAACCATGCACTTGAAGACAATGTGTTCGAGCGCATCAAACACGCGATTAAGCCTCTCGAAATACTCAGTCTGCCGTTAGAGACAATAAAAAGCTCTGAGGCTAATGGCACCAAATTGGATGAGATTACAGCGCTATTCAAGGGGTTGAAATATTATGAGTGAAGCTATCTCTAGCTACAGTGTTCGTGGATTACTAACCGATACTACTCGCTATTTAATCCCCATGTATCAACGTAACTACGCTTGGGGTGAGGGTGAGATCAAACAGTTAATCCAAGATGTACGGGATATGCTGGATAAGCAGCAGAAACAACATAATTCCGATAATAAGTCACACTATTACATCGGCACTCTAATTGTTTTTAAGCGTTCAGACGGCAGTTTTGAAGTGATTGATGGTCAGCAGCGTTTTACTACGCTCACGCTGATGGCAATTTGTCTACGACGGTTAATGAATTATCCTTCTCATTGCTTGGACATGAGCTGGTACGATAAGCCCAATCTTGACTTTGAGAGTCGGAAAAAGTCATCCGATACTTTTGAAAAGTTGAGCCAAGGTTTAGCACCCGAAAAACTGGATAAGTCGGAATATAATTGTGATGTCATTACAGGATTTGTGCTAATAGAAAAAGAACTATTATTATTGGGAAATCAACTGACTGATTTTTGTGACTATCTCTTTAACTATGTACAGATAGCACGTGTTCCGGTTCCCGATAAGACCGACTTAAATCACTAGACATGTTTCTTTTTTTAAATCAATGGGTTAGCGAGAGAGAAATTCCAGATTCCAGCGCATATTCCTAGTATTTTGCTATATAACTTGACGGAATGAGTTCTTAATCTATCAGCTAAAGCTCTAAAACGTTTTAGCCCACCAATGCTATGTTCAACGAAAATCCTCTCAGAACCAACCATTTTATTTTCTGCTTTTTGCTCATCTGTCAATGAGCCATTTTTAGGTTTTTTATGTGGAATTTTTATTGAGTTAAAATCATAAACAGACTCAATACCAAGAAACCCTAAATCAACATTTGCATTCATATTTTCAAACCAGTTTTCCATCGGATCAAATTCTTGCTTCATCATTGAAAAATCATGTACACTACCTGCATATGGCATACTTATATATGGGATATTTCTTCCAGAGGTTGCAATCACTAAAGCCTTTACTGTATGCCTTTTTTTTTACCTGAAAAATGTTCTTTTTGTCTATCATATTCTGATGGTCTTTGTTTCGGTTGCTCGGTTGCGTCTATGAGTATGTTTTCGATATTATTTTTCTCAAAAAACTCTTTAAATTCAGTGGGATCCTTAAATTTTCTAATTGGCATACATTCTAACTCATTTAATGCGTGCTCCAAAACAGAGAGACCAAATGCTTGAATTTTGTGCGCATAAGATGATGATATTCCAGCCACAAAACCCAAGTTATCATAAGTTAATCCACTCTTTAAACTGAACAGCGTAAAAAATAAAAGTTCCTCTGTGTTTTTGATACAGAATTCATCACCAATTTCAATCGTATTTTTAAGTAATTTCGATTCGATAATACTAGAGTGGCTTTTTTCGAAAGTTTCCAAAATTAAGTAAAACTGCTTTTTCTTTATGCCAGTAGCAGCAGCCCAACCTCTATCAGTATTTAACTCTGATGTGCTAAATTTCATCATTAAAACCTTTCAAAAAATTGTTTAAAAAAATTAATTATAAACTATATGGTTTGATTGGGAAACAACTTTACTATTTTGAAGTGATGAATAATCGTGGAGAGCAGCTCGAAAAACACGAGGTATTAAAAGCCAAACTAATGGCAGTGCTGAATGAGATAGAGGATAAAACGGAGAGGGATGTAGCTATTCAGGTACTTTCAAAGGTCTGGGATGCTGCGTCCAATATGGAGCGCTATATTCAGTATGGTTTTACCATTAATGAACGGTATGAGATTTTTGGGGGTAGCTGGGGAAAGCTTATTCCCAAAAATTTTACTGATCTAACAATGTGTATCACTGATGGTACTGATAAAACAACTGCCATTGAAACTTTTCTAACCATGGAAGAAATTTTGGCCAACCCACCACAAAAAGAGGTGCTTCTGGACGTTGATCCGACAAAAAAATCTGAACGATTTAACAGCGTAATTAACTTCTCAAACTTCCTTCTTCATGTGCTGAGAGTATGTAGCAGGAAAGATATCCCGCTGGATGATAAGCGGTTACTAGAGCAGTTTGAAACATATATTCTGAAATCAGGTGATGCCATTAGCGCGACGAAAAGCTTTATTTTTGCGCTTCTAAAAGTCAAATATCTGTTTGATCACTATATCATTAAACGCGAGTTTACCGATCGAGGTGACCACTGGAGTCTAAAACGGCTCAAATGTTACAATCAAAACAGTCAAAGTTACATTAATACCTTTGATGAAGATGCGGAAGATGGCTTTGAAGGTAATAACCGACGCATACTGATGCTACTCAGTGCATTTCATGTCTCTACACCCACTCTAGTCTATAAACACTGGCTAAATGGCGCTCTATCGATCCTCTACGAGATGACAGATATTAATGCAGGGGACTATTTGGCAAAGCTCGAACACTTGGCAAGACAGTTTGTTTATGGTCGTTTTTTGAGTGTAGATCCGCCTGCTGAATATTATCCGATGATTTATGAGAACAGCAGTTATGCTCCAATCAATAGGGTTCACCCAAAGGTTTTAGAACGACTAAAATTTTCTCACATCGAAAATAATCTGGTTTTTAACTATCTCGACTACCTGATCTGGTGCAACGCCATGGATAAGGATAACGGTCAGAAGGATAAGGGTAACTGTCAGAAGGATGAGGTGATAAAACAGTTTGAATACAGCTTCCGCAGCTCGGTCGAGCACTTCTATCCTCAACACCCAATAGATGGACACCCTAAGTTAGATGAATGTTATCTTCATCGGTTTGGCAACCTCTGTTTAATCAGTCATAGCAAAAATTCACGCTTAAGCAATTTGCAGCCAAGAGCCAAACGCGATCACTTTCAGGCAGCGATTAGAGATAGGAAAATTGATACATTGAAACTCTATAAAATGATCAAATTGATGGATGAAAATGGGCAGTGGTATGTGGATGAGATAGCACAGCATGAAGCTGATATGCTCCAACTGTTTGTAACTGACTCAGCCAAATAAGAGTAGGAGAACCCCCATGCCCATGATCGGAATTTACAACGAAAACGACTTCTACTCCAGCCACTACCTCAGCTCGCTGTTTGAGAGCGATATTCGCGGCGTATTGGAGTGGTGGCAGAGCAAAGAGAGCGAAGCGCGGGAGCAGGAGCGCCAACAGCGGGCACTGGGTCGGGAGGCTGAAACCGGCTATCGCGCCCCCCATACCCGATTAGCCAGCTATAGCGGTCAGTTTTTCAAACAACTGAATGAACATAGCAAAGAGCAGAGCCTCAGCCGCCGCTTAAAGCAGCAACGCCAACGCTGGCAGTCGATTCTGTCGCCGTTAGGTTATCAATTTAACCCGACCACCGCTCTGTTGGAGTCAGGTGCAGAGCTACCGCTGTTGGCCGACTATCGTGACAGCGATAACCGCCCCTGTTTATGGCTTGTGGAGGCGCACGACCAGCGTGATGAAGATAGCCACGATCCGCTGGCACTGTCACTGCTACCAGAACAGCTGTCACCGGTTGCCGCAGAGGATGACGAGCAGCACAAACACCAACAGTCACTGCTAAAACGCAAAGGGGGCGAAGCCCTCACCTGGCAAGAGCTGATTGCCAAGCAGATCTTCTCCTTAGAAGAGCCACCCCGCTGGCTGCTGCTACTGGGCAACCGCCAAGCGCTACTGATTGACCGCACCAAATGGGCGCAAAACCGGCTGCTGCGTTTCGATTTTGAAGAGATACTTGGCCGCAAAGAGGGCGGAAGCTGTCAAGCAATTTGAGACCAGTTGTTAAAAAAATAAAGCTCTAAATCTAGCCGGTGATTGCCACTGCCCTCACCGGCAAATTTCGCCTATGTTGAGTCATGACGCAACAAGGAGCGAACATGACCCTCATGGCCCTTTGCCGCAAGAGCCAAGCCCTTCAGCAAGGGGGAGCTGCAAGGCGAACTGCAACCCCTAATCTAGGAACCTCCCTCCTGCACCGCGTTACCCACAGCCCGCCCCCCTACGATAATAAGGGGGTCTCCGGGGGGCGGGCTATGGATAACGCTCTGTCATTCAGCCACCACAACCGGCTAAAGCCATCGACGATAGACCCACTAGCGGCACCGTCACTCATCTCTCCTTCGCTCTATTCAGGGTTGGATAGTTGACCTCCAGCGACCCCACCCCCTCCTCCGGTAGAGCGGGGTTAATCCATACCTCAGTAGGGGGTTGCTTAACCTTGGGCTCACCATGAATAAAGCGTTTCGGATGCTGCTGATAGGCCTGCTTCAGCGCCTGTTCACGCTGCTCGCTAACCTCCTTGTAACGACCGGTAAATACCTGCTCTGGAGTGAACCACGCAATCCCTCGATGGTGGTGGTGGAAACAGTACCAGTCAACATAGTCACTAAACCATATTCTGGCATGGTCAACTCCTGTCAATCGTTGAGGATAATCGGGTTGTTGCTTGAGTGTTTTAAATTGACTCTCGCTAAACGGATTGTCGTTACTGACTCGTGGACGGCTGTGGGAGCAGGTGATCCCCAGTTCGGCCATCAAGTCGAGATAGCCTCTGGCGGTCATCGGCACACCTCTATCCTGATGCAGTGTTAAGCCACTGAGCGCGACCCGATAGCGAGCCGCTGCGTCACTGATTAACAGCTTGGAGAGCTCACTATTCTCCTTCCTTGAGACCATCCAAGCCACAATAAAACGGCTGTAGAGATCCATCACCACATAGAGATTCAAGAAGTTACCCTGCTCTGTGGTGGGAAGCTTAGTGATATCCCATGTCCAAACCTCATTCGGTCGGGTCGCCCGTAATCGGGGGATAGCGTGTGATTTGGCCGGTTTTTGAGCTCGCCGCTCTCCCGTCTGTTGATTAGCACGAAGGATCCGATACATCGTACTGATTGAACAGTAATATTTCCCTTCATCCAGCAGGCTAGCATAGATCTCTGCCGGAGGTTGGTCATAGAATCGTTCGCTGTTCAAAAGCCCCAGAACGGCTTGCCTCTCTGCCTCACTCAGCGCATTGGCTGCGACGGGTCTTGGAAGGCTCGCTCGGGGGGAGACAACCGGAGCCTGTCGGCGGTAGTAGCCTGCACGCGAGAGCGCTAGGCTATCGCAAGCGGCTCTTATGCTCACCGAACTGGGGCACTCTTTTTCAACTAATCTCATAAGCTTATCTCTGTGTTCATCTGCTCCAATAAGCTGAAGGCTTTTTTTTGGAGCGCAATCACCCCTTCGGTCTGCTGTAACCGTTGGCTAAGACGCTGAATTTCCTTCTTTAAACGCTCTATCTCCTTATCTCGCTTGTCTAGGCTCGGTTTGCGACCACTCTGTTTCCCTTTCAGGCCAGCCTGCCCCTGTGCTTGCAGTTGTCGGCGCCATTTGGTCAGATGGGAGCTGTAGATCTGCTCTTTGCGCAGCAGCTCGCCTAGCTGACCCGGCTCCTTGCACTGCTCTGCTTCTGCTAGGATCCGAAGCTTCTCTTCCTCACTAAATTTGCGGTAGGAGCGCTTCTCTTCATCGGGGTCGGTAACCTCGTTGGAGGGTAAAACGGTAGTATCTTTGGGCATCGTGTATCTCCTCTGTTGCCCCCCTGATTCTACATTCATTTCTCATCAGGGGTGGTCTCAGGGTATCTTGACACTCAGGGTCGCCACCTTTATCGAAGTCTTCGATAAGGGCAGTCTCTATCTGTTTGGCAGTCGGGTCGATGATCGGCTAAAAGGGGGCGATATCGACCTCTATATTCAGCCGGAGCAGCCGACCAATCTGGCGGAGAAGCGGCTTAACTTTATAGCCAAACTCTACCGCCAACTGGGAGAACAGAAGATCGATGTCGTAATTCAACGCCGCCAGCCGAAACTTATCGACCGCATCGCCACCGAACAGGGGATATTACTGTGCCAACGCCACTAACCGAAACCATTAGCAAAATCGCCCGTCTGTTTGAAAGTTGTGATAACGACTATCAACTGCTTCAGGATGCCACAATAGATGAGACGTGGTTCGATGACTACAATAACCAGCGTCTTGTGAGCGGAGGGGTAGAGTAGTGCTGCCCTCGATTATTAATCGCCAAATCGATAGTGAACTGCGACAATTTTTGCGCCATGCGTTTCGGATGGGCTCACCGCTGTTTCGTCGTGCCGATGGCAGCACCGCCATGGATGAGTTTTTGGCGACCGAAGGGCTACTGGCTAAAGGTCCCTATGTTTCACTGCAGTTACCGTTTCGCATCAGCGCACTCCCGCTCGACTACTTTGCCAATTTTCAACTGCCGTTTGCCCCCTATCAACATCAGGCAATCGCCTATGAACGGTTAAGCCGGCCACAGCCGTTATCGACTTTAGTCGCTACCGGTACCGGCTCGGGTAAGACCGAGTGCTTTCTCTACCCGATTCTCAACTACTGTGCTAACCATAAAGCGCCGGGGATTAAGGCGATTATCATCTATCCGATGAATGCGCTGGCAACCGATCAGGCCAAGCGCTTTGCTAAAGAGGTGTTTAATAATCCCGGACTCAAAAACAGAGTCACCGTCGGCCTCTATGTGGGACAGGAGGATGCCGACAAAACCCAATCGATGCAACCGGAAAAGGTGATTACCGATAAAGAGACGCTGCGCCAATACCCGCCCGATATTCTGCTGACTAACTATAAAATGCTCGACTACCTGCTACTACGACCGCAGGACCAACCGCTGTGGCAACACAATACCCCGGAGACACTGCAATATATTGTCGTCGATGAGCTGCACACTTTTGACGGCGCTCAGGGAACCGATTTGGCCTGTCTGTTGCGGCGGCTGAAACATCGACTGCAGTCACCGACCGATCATATCGCCGTTGTGGGTACTTCGGCGACGGTCGGTAACAGCAGTGCGGCACTGATTGACTACGCCTCAGATATTTTTGATGCCCGCTTTGATGCCGAGGCAGTGATTAACGAAGATCGTTACAGTGCCGCCGAGTATCTGAGTCAGGAGTCACTCCACTTCTTCTCCTATCCTGCGCCTGATGCGTTGCCCGACTGGCACGATGATCACTCGCTACAGCACTATATTAACCAATCTATCGCCTGCTGGTTTGAGGAAGATTTAGCCATTGATGCGGATTGGGAGTCCGATGCGGGGCGTGCTGGGCGAATTAAACTGGGCGAAAAGCTAAAGCAGCACCGCTTTTTTCACCATCTGCTGCATAAATTGGCAGGGCAAGCGGTCGCGCTGGAAGCGTTAGCGCAAGATATGATTCATGGTCAGCACTACGCATTGAGTCAGCGCTTAAAGGTGGTTGAAAACTTTTGTGCCCTGATTTCAGTGGCCCGATTAGCGGTCAATGAGAGCGAAGCTGTGTTACAACAGCGAATACAACAGGGCAAACCGCGACCGGTTCTGCCTCTGTTGCAAGTGCGTTTTCAGCATTGGGTGCGAGAGTTACGGCGAATGGTGGCTACTCTGGGACAGCAACGGGTGGAGGGCTTCGTGGCTGAACCGCAACTGCTGTTTAGTGACGATTTGGCCACAGATACCGATCAAATTAAATACCTGCCGGTGATCCACTGCCGTGACTGCCATGCGACCGGCTGGGGTGGGGTATTGCAGAGCGACTCCGATACACATATCGAGGACGATTTGCCGCTCTTTTATCAACTCTATTTTGAACATCGTCCCGAAGCGGTGCTTTTGTTCCCGATAGCGGAGGAGATTATCGGCCAGGCGTTAACCAAACTGGGTCAGGTATACCGGCTCTGCCCGCAATGTTTACGGCTGAATACGACTCAACAGAACAGCTGTGTCAGCTGTCATCACGAACCTCTGCTTAGTCTGTTTCTCTATAACGACTCGAATCTAAGAAGTAGTGGTGGTGCTACATCATTAGTGGCGAATCATAACTGCCCCTTTTGCCGTAGCGAACATGGCTTAAGTATTATCGGTGCCCGGGTTGCCAGTCTGCTCAGTGTGATGGCGCAGAATCTGTTTGGTTCACGCTTTAATAGTGATAAACAGCTGATTACCTTTAACGACTCGGTGCAGGATGCGGCTCATCGCGCCGGGTTTATCACTGCGCGTGCCTATCCGTTACTGATTCGATCCTTTTTTGCTAAAGTGATTCAACACGCCCCTAATGAGATATCGTTATCACAACTGGCGATTCGGGTGGGTGAAGAGGCGTTATCGGGTGCCGGCAGTGAAGAGAACTTTGTCGGCACCTTTATCGCCCCCGATATGCAGTGGCAGTGGCACTATAAGGAGCTGACCCATCGCCAAAAATTGCCGGAAAAGAGTCCTTTGGTCAAACGGGTTAAACAGCGGCTGGCGTGGGAGCTGCTGGTTGAGATGGGGTTGAGATCCGTCATCGGTCGATCGCTGTTGCGCTCCGGTTCTGCCGCTGTCACGCCCTCGTTGCCGCTACTGGACAAAGCGTGTCTCGATATCCACGCCGCGTTAACGGAAGAGATTGGGAGGCTGAACAGCTTATCAGTCGAGCGGGTAGAGCTGTTTGTGGTCGGGATAGTGCAACTGCTTTTGAGTCGGGGGGCGATCTATCATCCGCTGCTGAAAACTTTTATTCAGCAGGGCGGAAATAGCTACCGGCTCAGTCGGGTAGGCGATAACGGCTACTTTATGCCCAATTATGGGCCGAGATCCCGCCTGCCGCGTTTTTTAAGTGTGGCTAAACTCTCTGCCCAATTTGATTCAGTGCAAGGGAAGCAGAGCCTCAATGCCCCCTATCTGAACTGGTTTAAGAAGAGTATTGCGGTGGATAGCTCGGTTTTGGCCTCAGGTTCTGCCGATTTGGTCTATCGAAGAGCCTTAGCGATACTGCATAAGCAGGGTCTTCTAGCAACTGAGGCGTATAGAGGCGAACCGGTTTACGGTCTCAACCCTGATCATTTGCAGATTAATCGTCAGCCGATCTCATTGCGTTGTGACCATTGTCACATTGAGCAAATAGTTGCCGCCGATTTACGCGCTTATTGGCAAAAAGCCCCTTGTTTGGTAAACAGTTGTAGCGGTGAACTGATCCCTAGTGATGAAGCTGTGCCGTCCGGTCGCTGGGAGCAGTTACAGAGTGTGCGGATTAACGGTTTTGAACACACCGGACTATTAGATCGCCCGTTACGGGAACAGATTGAGCAGTCGTTTATTAAGGGTAAACAGGTTTGGGATCTTAATCTGCTCTCGGCAACGCCAACACTGGAGATGGGGATCGATATTGGTGATCTCTCTACTGTTGCCTTAAGTTCGGTACCGCCGGCGCAATCGAACTATCTGCAACGCATCGGCAGGGCAGGACGGCGCGATGGCAATGCCTACAACATCACCTTTACCGAGGCTCAACCGCACGATCTCTACTATTTTGAAGATCCGCTACAGATGATTCAGGGCGATGTCGAACCGCCCGGGGTTTTTTTAGGTGCGATTGCGGTGTTGGAGCGGCAGTTAACCGCGTTCTGTTTTGATCGCTGGATAGCAACCGGGGTGGATGAGTCGATGATTCCTAAGTCGGTTCGTGAGCTACTCAATAGCGTAGAGGGTGGCCAAACGCACCACTTTCCATTTTTGTGGTTCGATTTTATTGAACGCCATCAAGGTGCGTTGCTGGAGGCATTTGTTCAGCTTTTTGAGAATCTGGACAGAGAGGCGATCGCCCATTTATCACGATTTATTCGTGGCGGAGGAGGCGAAGAGTACTCGCTGAGCTGGCGGATTCGTAACCGTTTGCAACAGTTAATTAAGGAGCGAGCATCACTCAATGCCCGGGTCAAAAAGATCGATAACCAGGTGGCTAAGCTGGCTAAAGCTGTCATTCAGGAGAGTGATCACGAGGAGAAGGTCGAGGCGTTACAGGGGGAACGAACCGCCCTTCGTGCCTTAATTCGTTCCATGAATAGCAAACAGACGCTTAACTTCTTTACCGATGAGGGGTTGCTACCCAACTATACTTTCCCCGAAGAGGGGGTCACGATTCGCTCGATTTTGTGGCGTAAACGCGAAGCGGATGAGTCATCAACCGATGGCACTCAATTTATTCGTACCACTTATGAGTATGAGCGCCCTTCTGCCTCGGCTATCGCCGAACTAGCTCCCGATAACTATTTCTACGCCGGTGGCCATAAGGTGGAGATTGAGCAGGTCGATTTAAAACTCTCTGAAATTGAGAACTGGAAAATCTGTGATAACTGCCACTACGCAGAAAATATCGATATCACTAAAGATCTCTTGACCACTTGCCCTAAATGTCAGAGCGTCACCTGGGGTGATAGTGGCCAAAAGACGCAAATGGTGAAGTTGCGTCAGGTCTATGCCCGCACTCCGGAACAGGATGCCAGAATCAGCGATGATAGCGATAATCGTGAACCCAAATTTTACAAGCGGCAGATGTTGGTTAGCTATGAACCGGCAGATCTGTTGCAGGCCTATAAAATCGACTGTGACGATCTGCCGTTTGGTTTCGATTTTCTGAAAAAGGTCAACATTAAGGATATCAATTTTGGCGTACCCGATTCGCAATGTCAGGAGAGTGCCTTTGCCGGTGATAAAGCCAAACGCAGCGGGTTTTATATCTGCAACCAGTGCGGCATGGTCAAAACCAGAAAACGCAATAAGATTAAGCACGACTTAACCTGTCCCTATCACGATGATCTGGAAAAGGCAGAAGATCCGGCTAACTTTATCCACTGTCTCTATCTCTACCGGGAACTGGCTTCAGAGGCGATTCGGATGGTGTTGCCGGTCTCCAGCTATCGTGCTGATAGCGCCAATGAAGCCTCTTTCGCCGCAGCGATTCAGTTGGGGATTAAACACTACTTTAAGGGAAGTATCGATCATATCAGAGCCACCACCTATAGTGAACCTCTGAATGAGGGGGGGCGCATCTACTATCTGGTGATCTATGACTCGATTCCGGGAGGAACCGGCTATCTAAAAGAGCTGATGCGCGATCCGCAAAATCTGTTTGCGCTAATTGAAAAGGCTTTTGTGGTACTCGATAGTTGTGGCTGTAATCAGGATCCACTCCGAGACGGTTGCTACCATTGCCTTTACGCTTATCGTGATCGCTATAACCGCTTAAAAATTTCACGCGATTTGGCCAAAAAACTGATGCTGTCGATTTTGGAAAACCGTCAATATCTGGTTGAAGTAGCGTCACTGGCAGAGGTTAACCCTAATGTGCTGCTGGAGAGTGAGCTGGAACAGAAGTTTATTGATACCTTAAAGCTCTACAGCGCTGAGTGGCGTGTTAGCAATAGTACAGTTAATGGCAAAAATGGTTATCTGTTAACGGTCGGGACAAAAGATAAGCTTTCAGTGGCCTGGAAAATCGAGCCACAGGTCAATCTTGACTCTCAGCAGGGGGTTGATATCGCCAGTAAACCCGACTTTATCCTCTGGCCAGTTAAAACCGATGCAACGATTAAACCGATTGCCCTGTTTCTGGATGGCTATGAGTTTCATCGAGATATTGTGGCCGATGATGCTAATAAACGACTGGCAATTGCCCAATCCGGAAAATTCATGGTCTGGACACTCTACTGGGATGATTTGGAGAGTGATAACGGCGACCACTTGAAAGCGTATCTGAACCAGTATCAGAATAAGATGGTACGGGATCTACTTGGAAGCACAATCGGAGATAAGCACTATGCCCAGTGGCAGACGGTACACAATAACAAGAACAGCTTTTCCCTATTGATAGATATTTTGAAAGAACCACCCGCTGCCTTGTCGCGCTTAACTGGCTGTGCTGTCGCCCATACACTCTGCTGGCTAAGTGCAGATGGCAGAAGCGATATGAACACCGATATTGCGCATAAGCTGGCGTGGGAGATGCGGGAAAATGCCCCCCCTAACCGTGTGGATGAGCTATTACCCGATGAGCCGTTTTGGTTTGGCGGCTTGCTCGACAGTTTACAAAGTTCGGAAAAGTTGGTTGAAATTGCGACTTCAATAACCCTTTCAGCCTTTGGACAAGCCCATTTTAGCCAAAGTGATGCAGATTTAGCCTATCTGAGTCACCATCTGAAAACCCATATCTGCTTTGATGATCGGGATAATCAGCATCCCGGCTATAAAGCGGCACTGATTGGGTATTGGAAGCTGATAAATATTTTGCAACTGCTGGATAATATTAGCTGGTGTTCACGAACCTCGGTCAAAAATGGGGCATCTTCGTTTGCTTTGGAAACAAGCCGCGAGGCCAGAATCGATGCCGCCAAACAGCCGGAGCCATCTTCTGAGAAGAGCGCAGCCTGGCAGAGTTGCTTAGATGAGACCCTGCTTTCAGGTGAGATAGAGCGCTTTTACGCCTCAAAACTACCTATTCCAGAGGTTGGTTATGAATTAACCCTCAATAGTGTTGTGGTGGCTGAAGCAGAGCTGGCATGGGAGGCGAAAAAAGTGGCTGTTTTTGCACCGACTACAGCTGAGTCAGAGATTGAACACTTCAAGCAACAGGGTTGGAGCTGCTTATCTGATCCGGTTCATTCCGGGTTAATCGAACAGTTAGAACAACTATTGGGAGTAAACTAATATGCCACAGGTTGCCATTGCATCTGATTTTTTGACCGCTATGATGAATTTACCTAAAACACAGCAGAAAAAGGTGAATCAATTTGTGAACAAATTTCGTAATAATCCCACTGCAGCGGGTATTCACTACGAAAAGATCAATAATGCAGCTAATTCATTGATGCGATCCGTACGGATCGATAACAGTTATCGTGGGGTAGTGCTCAAACCGGAGCAGGGCGAATTATTTATTTTGCTATGGGTTGATCATCACGATGAGGCTTACGCCTGGGCCAGAAGCCATCAGTGTAAAATTCATCCGGCAACCGGTACGATTCAACTCTATGCTACCGAAACGATACTAGCAGAGCATGAGGTCACTAAACCGTCCGATAAACCTGACGAGTTAGCTCAAGACGCCACGCAACCTATCTTCTCAGACTACTCAAATCAGCAGTTAATTGCTATCGGACTACCAGAGGAGCTGTTATCCCCCATTCGAACCTTACGCTCCTTGGTGGATCTGGAACAGTTAACCAATAGACTCCCATCTGATGCTTATGAAGCACTCTATTTTTTAGCCGATGGCATCCCCTATGAAGAGGTTCTGGACGACTATACCTCGACACAAACCCACATCGACACCGATGACTATAGCGCGGCACTTGAACGGGAAGGCTCAAAGCGTCGTTTTGTGTTGGTTTCAGATGAAGAGCTGGAAAAGATGCTCGATGCACCACTGGAGAAGTGGCGGATATTTTTGCATCCTTCGCAGCGAAAACTGGTAGAGAGGGACTGGAATGGTCCAGTTCGTGTATTAGGAGGCGCCGGCACCGGTAAAACGGTTGCCGCGATTCATCGAGCAAAATGGCTGGTAAACCATCTGCCCCCTTCAAACCAAAAAGTTCTGTTCACGACCTTCACCAAAAATCTTGCATCGGATATTAGAGATCACTTAGCGCTCATCTGTAACCACCATGAGTTACAACGAGTTGAAGTCTCTAATATTGATGCCTGGGTTTATAGTTTTTTAAAGAGAAATAGCTATAGCTATCAAATCGTGTTTCCGAATGATTCGAATCCGGCCAGACAGCAGTGCTGGCAATTGGCGTTAGATGTTCAACCTGCTGAACTTGATTTGACAGATCGCTTTTACGAAGAGGAGTGGCGTTTGGTGATTCAGGCGCAGAAAATCACCACAAAACAGGCGTATATTAAGGCAAAGCGTACCGGGCGAGGTACCCGTTTAAACCGTAAAGAGAGACTACTCGTCTGGCCGGTTTTCGAAGAGTACATGTTGCAGCTAAGTCACAGCAACCTAAGAGAGATGCCCGATGCGATGCAGGACTGTATTCAAATTATCGAGCAAAAATCGATTAAACCGATCTATTCAGCCGTTATTGTGGATGAGGGGCAGGATATGGGAAAAACGGCTTACCAACTGTTAAGACGAGTGGTTGCCGAGCAGCCAAATGATCTGTTTATTGTCGGTGACGGTCATCAACGCATCTATCGCAATAAGGTAGTGCTAGGGCAGTGCGGGATTAATATTATCGGGCGAAGCCGAAAGCTCAGGATTAACTACCGCACTACTGAAGAGACCAAAAAGCTGGCCGTTTCTGTACTTGAAGGGGTCTCGGTTGATGATCTGGATGGGGGAGGGGATGACAATAGAGGCTATGTCTCCCTGATGCATGGTGAAGCACCAGAGGTCATTAATTTTACTAATTTTACCGAAGAGTTAGATGCCATTTGTGAACGGATTGAACAGCTAGAAGCTGCCGGGGCTTTACTGAAGGATATTTGTGTTGTTGCCCGAACCAAAGATCTGCTGAACAGTTATGCTAAAGAGCTGGAAAAAGCGGGATTTTCCACTTATGAAATATTGGCCAATGGTTCGGAAGACAGAAACATTAAAGGCGTTAGGATAGCTACGATGCATCGGGTGAAGGGGCTGGAGTTTCAACATATCTTGATTGCAGGTGCCAACATCGACAAATTACCACTCAAGCTGACGGCTGCCACAACGGATCCGGTCGAACTAAGAGAGCATGAGTTATCTGAGCGGGCGCTACTCCATGTTGCGATGACGAGGGCAATCAAGAGTCTGACGATTACGAGTTATGGCCAGATGAGTGAGTTTATCAATTATTCAATTAGATAAGGCTAATTGTCGCCCCTGACGGTGGCGTACCTCGGCCAGTTTTACCGCTAGGGAGGCTGCATCCCAACGGAAGCCTGGCCAATCTGTATGCTCATGAATCCACATTTTAATCACCGCATCATTTAAGGCGAATATGCGGCCTGTTCAGTGAAAAGTCCAGTTTATTCGTTGCAATTTTTGCGGTGATTAGGTGCGGTATTCACCGCATTGCCTCGTAAATGAGCTGCTTTTGCCGGATTGTCGTGACAAAACTGAAGCAGATTATATTCCGATTCGCCACAAGTGTACCGTCCCACATAAGGCAATCCGTTTCATGGCAACGCACTTGTTGCATCCAGCAGACCGTTCAGGTGAGCCATTACGCACTCAGCTAGAGCGGAGAGTGTATAACCGCCCTCTAACACTGACACTACTCTTCCTTGAGTAGAGGCTAAACAAGAGCGGGTTAGCTCGGTGGTCATTTGATAATAACTGTTCCTAAAAACCTAAGCAAAGTTGCTCATGGCGGTTTTTGGTAATTCGCTCTCCGTTGATAACACCCTTGCGGGCGAGCAACTGGAGTCCTGGTTGAGCAGTCCCAACCGGATGGCCGGTCAACACCGGCAACATGGGCAGTTTCAGCCATCGAAACCCAGCTTGCGCCATAAAAATTGCCTCGACGTTCATCCTGAACAGAGAACAACCTTGCGATTCGACTTCGACTCTAACCATGGCACGCAAAACTTTCGCGCTTGTAGATAACCTATCTACGGTGGAAAATTCTAATGACAAATAAATAAAAAATCAAGAACTGTTTTTTGCTCTCGGTAGACCAGTTCAGACCGCCAATCCAGTCATCCTGATGCGCATCAAAACCGGCAGAGAAGAACAGCATATCGGGCTGTAATGACTTAAGCGTGGGTAGCCACTGCTGTTGCATGAGTTTCCATGCATGGGTGTCCTGACTTCCTGCTGGTAAGAGGATGGTGTAGGGTGTAACCGCAACGGTACCGGGGTAGAACGGGTGTTGATAGCTGGAAAAGAGCGATACTCGCGGTTGATTGGCAAAAATGGCATCGGTTCCATTGCCATGATGGACATCAAAATCGATGATCGCTACCTTGTTGATGTCGGGATGGCTTAAAGCGTGAGCTACTCCAATTGCCAAATTGTTAAAAAAGCAAAATCCCATCGCTTGATCGGCCTCTGCAACCAAACCTTGATTGTGATCACGATGATAACCTCGATAGTAATTGCCTCCAGCCGAATTTTTCCAGCTCCTGACGCATGGCCCGATACCCTGAGCCATAGATGCGATCTTTACTGAGCTCCATTTTTTTCAGCTGCTGCTGAGCCAGCGGGCTACCATCCTGCTGATAGATGACCATAGAACCCAGATTACAGAACCCTTCCAGCTTAGCCCGACTGAGTTTGACCGCATGATGATTGCACCAGACATGCAGTAACTCATGCGCTAGGACGGCCATAAATGCCGGTTTTGGCAGATGGTTCAGAATGAAAATTTCGTGCGTTTCACTGATTGTATCTCCCCGCAATTGCCGGGTATATTTGGCCAATCCCTGCGTATCCCCCCGACCATTTTGAGCCTCAACTTTTAACCGCTCCCGATTAACCAGCCTGACGGGCACGGAAGCGGGGATTTGAAACCCTTTTGCAGCGAGCAGAGCGCGTACGATCTGCTCGGCTGAGCTGGCTTCAGATAGATGAGTAATGGCGGAGGTTTGGCAGTAACCACAACTCCATCTGCCATCGGCTAATTGCGTACCCTTGTTAGAGCTTTCGATACCAATGATGCGACCGCAGCTATTACATTGGGGTGTTTGACGCTGATGATGCGTTTTATGGGCGTTGTTACCCCAGCTATCGGTGATGTAACCACGGGTTAAGGCGCGATGGCAGACACAACATTTCGGTAAAAAGTGTTTGGCATAACAGGTCTGATGGTAAAGTTGGTTCTCTTTTGCAACATATTTGCCGCTAATAGGTTGGCTGCATTGAGCACAACGGGGCTGAATATGCGTCTCATAACAGTGTTGATGATATCGTTTTTTTTGGTAGGTGACCCAACGCTCCCCCAATAACTCTCCACACTGTTCGCACCGATAGCCAAAGCGTTGTTGATAACAGTGCGGATGGTAGATTTTTCCTCTTGAAGCGTTATACGGACCATTAATCCGTTGATGACAAGCGTGACAGATAAAACAGTCAGCCCTGAGTGTCAAGATACCCTGAGACCACCCCTGATGAGAAATGAATGTAGAATCAGGGGGGCAACAGAGGAGATACACGATGCCCAAAGATACTACCGTTTTACCCTCCAACGAGGTTACCGACCCCGATGAAGAGAAGCGCTCCTACCGCAAATTTAGTGAGGAAGAGAAGCTTCGGATCCTAGCAGAAGCAGAGCAGTGCAAGGAGCCGGGTCAGCTAGGCGAGCTGCTGCGCAAAGAGCAGATCTACAGCTCCCATCTGACCAAATGGCGCCGACAACTGCAAGCACAGGGGCAGGCTGGCCTGAAAGGGAAACAGAGTGGTCGCAAACCGAGCCTAGACAAGCGAGATAAGGAGATAGAGCGTTTAAAGAAGGAAATTCAGCGTCTTAGCCAACGGTTACAGCAGACCGAAGGGGTGATTGCGCTCCAAAAAAAAGCCTTCAGCTTATTGGAGCAGATGAACACAGAGATAAGCTTATGAGATTAGTTGAAAAAGAGTGCCCCAGTTCGGTGAGCATAAGAGCCGCTTGCGATAGCCTAGCGCTCTCGCGTGCAGGCTACTACCGCCGACAGGCTCCGGTTGTCTCCCCCCGAGCGAGCCTTCCAAGACCCGTCGCAGCCAATGCGCTGAGTGAGGCAGAGAGGCAAGCCGTTCTGGGGCTTTTGAACAGCGAACGATTCTATGACCAACCTCCGGCAGAGATCTATGCTAGCCTGCTGGATGAAGGGAAATATTACTGTTCAATCAGTACGATGTATCGGATCCTTCGTGCTAATCAACAGACGGGAGAGCGGCGAGCTCAAAAACCGGCCAAATCACACGCTATCCCCCGATTACGGGCGACCCGCCCGAATGAGGTTTGGACATGGGATATCACTAAGCTTCCCACCACAGAGCAGGGTAACTTCTTGAATCTCTATGTGGTGATGGATCTCTACAGCCGTTTTATTGTGGCTTGGATGGTCTCAAGGAAGGAGAATAGTGAGCTCTCCAAGCTGTTAATCAGTGACGCAGCGGCTCGCTATCGGGTCGCGCTCAGTGGCTTAACACTGCATCAGGATAGAGGTGTGCCGATGACCGCCAGAGGCTATCTCGACTTGATGGCCGAACTGGGGATCACCTGCTCCCACAGCCGTCCACGAGTCAGTAACGACAATCCGTTTAGCGAGAGTCAATTTAAAACACTCAAGCAACAACCCGATTATCCTCAACGATTGACAGGAGTTGACCATGCCAGAATATGGTTTAGTGACTATGTTGACTGGTACTGTTTCCACCACCACCATCGAGGGATTGCGTGGTTCACTCCAGAGCAGGTATTTACCGGTCGTTACAAGGAGGTTAGCGAGCAGCGTGAACAGGCGCTGAAGCAGGCCTATCAGCAGCATCCGAAACGCTTTATTCATGGTGAGCCCAAGGTTAAGCAACCCCCTACTGAGGTATGGATTAACCCCGCTCTACCGGAGGAGGGGGTGGGGTCGCTGGAGGTCAACTATCCAACCCTGAATAGAGCGAAGGAGAGATGAGTGACGGTGCCGCTAGTGGGTCTATCGTCGATGGCTTTAGCCGGTTGTGGTGGCTGAATGACAGAGCGTTATCCATAGCCCGCCCCCCGGAGACCCCCTTATTATCGTAGGGGGGCGGGCTGTGGGTAACGCGGTGCAGGAGGGAGGTTCCTAGATTAGGGGTTGCAGTTCGCCTTGCAGCTCCCCCTTGCTGAAGGGCTTGGCTCTTGCGGCAAAGGGCCATGAGGGTCATATTCGCTCCTTGTTGCGTCATGACTCAACATAGGCGAAATTTGCCGGTGAGGGCAGTGGCAATCACCGGCTAGATTTAGAGCTTTATTTTTTTAACAACTGGTCTCAAATTACTTGACAGCTTCCGGTCAGGGTGCAGTGCAGTTTTACCCACTTTAAGATACTGACCTTCGATAGGCTTGTTACAGCGGGCACAACTGAGTTTTTTGAATAGTCCGAACACAGGTTTCAGGTATTATCCAACGATTGCCAGAGATACCAGGAAGCGACTGAACGATAGGGTTGCCATTTTTGGCCAAGTAGAGCCATATCACTATTGGAGCCATACAACATCGAGCAGTGTCTGCAAATCCTCTTCGCTTAAGTTGTTCGCTATCTCATCTGGAGATAAATCTTTCAAACGCTCATTAGGTGACAGAATTCCCAAATGGCTAGCAACAAACTCTTTAGTAAACTGTTCTAGGGTATAGGCCACCTCAGGCTCCTCCTCGCTGTAGATTTCCAATAACTGCCGATTTGAGTCAGGACAATGAGTGTGATTGTATCACTGCCCCAGCTAAGGCGGTAGAGCCGGCTTATTGCCTGCACTGAGATAAGCCGACAGATTCTGCGGGTAGTGGTGGCTGACCGCATAGAGCCCGAAATCGGACTGGGGCGGGCTATTGGCGCATATCGATTCATCAGGGCTCTTTAAAATGAAATAGGTCGCTATATTAAGCGGCCCGATAGCACTAATTGCAGCTAACAAAATACCAACCGAGCGTAACCTTACGCCACCATAGCGTAACAGCCCCGGACCGGCCTGATAGACTTAAACAGAGGGAGGGAGTGGGCTCGGCTAAGCCGCAGCTTTCAGAGGAACTGACAACGATGCCAGCGTCTGCTGATAGTTCCAAGGGAACCACAACTGTGGGTGGCGATTAACCTGATGGACATAACGCTGTAGCGCCACCAAATAATCAAACGGATTGACCCCGGCCAAATAGCAAGTAGCGACCAGAGAGAGAATGACACCGGCTCCGCCGAGCGTTCTGAAGAAGAGACTGTTATGCCGTCCCCGAATCACCAGCTTGAGCATGCGCTCCATCTGGTTATTATCGATTTGCGCCCCCTCAATGCGGCAAAATCCGGTCAATTTGTCGTAGTGGTTGAGCAGATAGCGGATCGCTTTGCCCAGCGGACTGTTTTCCTCGACATCGCCACTCTCAATCTGCGCCTCGCCCCACTGTTTGAGCTGCGCCATCAGCGGCAGTGAGTGCTGCTGATGGTAAGCCAGCCGCTCTGCCGGGGTGTACTTCTCCTCCTTGCAGTGAGCATCGTGGTGCCACACCGGGTCGTAGAGCGCTAACACCCACGGGCCGTTATCCGGATGCAGCTCTGCCACATCCACAAACCCCCGCCTACAGTGGCTGTTGCAGAATGTATCGTGTCGCTGTGTTTCATCCAGCACCGTAGGCAGATTGCGACTGAGCGCATCGCACATGATAGTGGGTTTGGCTAACCCGGAATGGCGCAGACGCAGAATCTCATCGATCAACTCTCCGGCATGGCCGATATCGGTCTGGTAGAGCACGATTTGTTGGCCACTCTCCAGTGTCGCGATTACGCCGGAAGTGAAGGTGCCGCTGCGGGATTTAAGTTGACCGCTCCGTCTGTTAGCAGCCTAGCAAGAGTAAAATTAAGCAGCTGGAGCGGTTGTTGCGGGGGGCACATAATTAAACTGGGGATATGGAGACAGGACTGGATAGAACTTACATTAGTTTGATGGAGCGAGGCTTACGGGCACCGAGTATCCACACACTGTTTGTGTTGGCGCAGCATTTGGCGTGTAAACCTTCACAAATGATGGCAGAACTGGAAGAGAAGATGGATAATGGCCACTCGCTTTGAACAGTTATCAGGATACCTTTTGATAAAAGTATGTAGGATATTATGAAATGATGACCCGTAAGAGAGCTCTCTCCGAACGCGATATTTGCACCAAATTCATCAATCCGGCCTTAGAGTTAGCAGGATGGGATATGGTCAAACAGGTGCGCGAAGAGGTGAGTTTCACCGACGGTCGTATCTTTGTTAAAGGCAATCTGTCAGTACGCGGCAAACGCAAACGCGCCGACTATATCCTCTACTACAAGCCCAATATCCCCGTTGCGGTGATTGAGGCCAAAGATAACAACCACTCGGTAAAAGCAGGCATTCAGCAGGGGCTAGACTACGCCACTATTCTTGATATTCCGGTGGTGTTCAGTAGTAACGGCGATGGCTTCTATGAACATGATCGCAGCGCCAGTTCCGGTCAAATAGAACGCGAGATACCCCTTGACCAGTTCCCCACGCCCGAAGCGTTATGGCAGTGCTATAAACGTTACAAAGGGATAGAGAGTATTGATGCCGAGCGTATTAGCGCCCAGGACTACTTCTTTGATGGCAGTGGCCGCAACCCCCGTTATTACCAGCAGATCGCAATAAACCGCACCGTCGAAGCGATTGCCAAAGGACAGCAACGGATATTGCTGACAATGGCCACCGGAACCGGTAAAACCTATACCGCGTTCCAGATTGTCTATCGGCTATGGAAGTCGCGCACCAAAAAACGGATTCTCTTTTTAGCCGACCGAAATGCCCTGATTGACCAGACCAAACGCGGTGATTTTCGTCACTTTAAGGACAAAATGACGGTAATTCGCCATAAAGCGATCGACAAGTCGTATGAGATCTATCTGGCGATCTATCAGGGGATCACCAACTACGACCAAAACCGCGATGCCTATCGCCAGTTTAGCCCTGAATTTTTCGATCTGATTGTGATTGATGAGTGTCATCGCGGCAGTGCGTCTGAAGAGAGTGCCTGGCGCATGATTCTCGACTACTTCCATCAAGCCACCCACATCGGTTTAACGGCAACCCCCAAAGAGACCGAAACGATCTCCAGCACCGAATATTTTGGTGATCCCATCTACACCTACTCCCTCAAACAGGGGATCGAGGATGGTTTTCTTGCCCCATACAAAGTCGTCCGCGTGGGCTTAAATGTCGATCTCGAAGGGTGGCGACCCGAAGCGGGCAAAACCGACAAAAGCGGCCAAAGGGTCGAAGACCGCATCTATAACCGCAAAGATTACGACCGAACGCTGGTGATTGATGAGCGCACCCAAACCGTTGCCGACAAAATCACACAACTGCTCACCAAAACCAACCGCTTCGATAAAACCATCGTCTTTTGCGTCGATATTGACCACGCCGAACGGATGCGCGCCGCCCTTGCCAATGCCAACCGCGATCTGGTGCAGCAGAACCCCAAATATGTGATGCAGATCACCGGTGATAATGAAGAGGGCAAGCGCGAGCTGGATAACTTTATCAATCCCGAAGAGCGCTATCCGGTGATAGCCACCACCTCCAAATTAATGACCACCGGCGTCGATGCCCAGACCTGCAAGCTGATTGTGCTCGATAGTAACATCGGCTCGATGACCGAGTTTAAGCAGATTATTGGTCGCGGCACCCGTATCAACGAAGCCTTTGGCAAACACTTCTTCACCATTCTCGATTTCCGCAATGTCACCGATCTGTTTGCCGATCCTGACTTTGACGGGGAGCCGGTACGCATTAAAGAGGTCGGTCAGGATGAAGCGTTTGAAAACCCCGACGATGAGCTGACTGACGACACACCCATCATTGATGAAATCAGTGGTGAAGAGGTGATTTTTGAACCAACAGAAGCCGATAATCCGCCTGACATTATTAATGGCGGCACTATTATTAGTGAACCACGCGCCAAATACTATGTTAATGGCGTCAATGTCGCGGTGCTGAACGAGCGGGTTCAATACCTCGACAACCACGGCAAACTGATCACCGGCAGCCTGAAAGATTACACCCGCCAAAAGGTACGCGAGGAGTATCAATCGCTCAACGAGTTCCTCAACCGCTGGCACAGCAGTGCCCAAAAGCAGGCGATTATTGATGAGTTAATCGAACAGGGCGTGGTGCTGGAGAACCTTAAAGAAGCTGTGGGCAAAGAGATGGATCTGTTTGACCTCATCTGCCACACCGCCTTTGACCAACCGCCGCTCACCCGTGCCGAACGCGCCAATCGGGTTAAAAAACGCGATGCCTTCAGCCAATATGGCGAACAGGCACGACAAGTGCTTAATGCCCTGCTGGATAAATATGCCGATGAAGGGATTGAGAATATTGAAGATATTAAAATCCTCAAAATTAACCCGTTTAACCAAATCGGCACCCCGACCGAGATTATTCGCCACTTTGGCGGCAAACAGAACTACCTGCAAGCGCTCGCCACACTGGAAGAGCAGCTCTATCAAACGGCATAAATTTTGGAGAATCAATAACGCATGAGCAATGTCAGCAGTATCGTCAAATCCGCCCGCAACATCATGCGCAAAGATACTGGCACCGGTAGCGATGAACTACGCATCCTGCAATTGGGGTGGATGCTGTTTCTCAAAATCATCAGCGACAAAGATGAAGAGCTGGAGCTGCTGGACGATAGCTACACCTCACCGATCCCCGCCGATCTGCGCTGGCAGGCGTGGGCGGCTGATGATGAGGGAATCACCGGTGATGAGCTGATTAGCTTTGTCAATGATCGCCTCTTTCCCGAACTGGCGAACCTTGATCTTTCTACCGGAAACCGCCGTACCCTGCTGATTCACGAAGTCTTTGCCGATAACTACAACTACATCAAAAAGGGCGTTCACCTGCGGCAGGTGATTAACAAACTCAACGAAATCGACTTTAACGACAGCAAAGACCTTCAGCTATTCGGCCAAATCTACGAATCGTTCCTCGGTGAACTGCAAAGTGCCGGCACCCTCGGCGAGTTCTACACCCCACGCGCCATCACCCAACTGATGACCGAACTTGTCGATCCGCAACAGGGGGAGATCGCGCTCGATCCCGCCTGCGGTACCGGCGGCTTTCTCACCGCCGCGATTGAACACCTGAAACAGAGTGCCACCTCAGGCGAGCAACACGAAGCGATCAACCAGAATGTACGCGGCTGGGAGTACAAACCGCTCCCCTATATGCTCGCCAATACCAACCTGATCCTGCACGACATGACCACCCCCAATATTCGCTATAGTGATTCGTTAGAGCGACCACTGACCGAATACACCCACGCCGATCGGGTCGATATTATCCTCGCTAATCCCCCCTTTGGTGGCGTGGTCTCCAATAACAACGAAAACAACTTCCCGCAGAGCTACCGCACCAAGGAATCGGCTGATCTGTTTCTGATTCTAATGATCCACCTGCTCAAGCAGGGGGGCGGGCGGCGATTGTCCTGCCCGATGGCTCCCTCACCGGCGATGGCGTGAAGCAGCGCATCCGCCAAAAACTGCTCGATGAGTGCAATCTGCACACCATTATCCGCCTGCCCAACTCGGTGTTTCAGCCCTACGCCTCGGTCGCCACCAATCTGCTCTTCTTCACCAAAGGAGAGCCGACCCAAACCATCTGGTACTACGAACATCAGCTACCCGAAGGCTACAAGGCCTACTCCAAAACCAAGCCGATTCAGCTCAATGAGTTTGAATCGCTCAAAGCGTGGTGGCACAACCGAAGCGCCAATGAACAGGCGTGGCAGGTCGAACGCGCCACACTGGAGAGCAACGGCTATAACCTCGATATCAAGAATCCACACCAACCGGAGCAGGCGCAACAACTGAGCAGTGGTGAACTGCTGGAACGATTACAGCAGTCGTTTGCCAAGTCGGATGAGCTATTGCAACAACTAAAGCGGGAGTTAAGTGCATGAATATTGAACAGATGATGCCATTGGTACAACAGCTTCAACACCATGAAAAACTTGAACTTATCCATCGGTTAATTGATTGGGTGGATGAGGAGAGCAAGCGTTTACCGAAAGAGGAACCCAATGGCACTAAAGTAGCGCAATTGATGGCAAAAATTGCCGAACGAGGCACCGCTTTTCGGGAGATAGACGATCCCGCAGCATGGCAACGGGAGATCCGTCAGGATCGACCCCTGCCGGGGAGAGAGTAACGGTGCTACTCGATAGCAATATCTTCATCTATGCGATTCAGCCACAATTCAACCAACTACGGGAATGGTGTCTGCAACGCAAAATGTCGTTAGGCGATGCGGTGATCGCGGCGACTGCGTTGGAGTATCAGCAAACATTAGCCACTCGGAACATCGATGACTTTGAGTGGATTGAGGGGCTGAGGTTAATTAATCCAATGGAAGGTGAATCGCTATGAGTTGGCGAACTGTCAAAGTCAGTGATTTTATGCTTGAACTGGGCAAAGGCTTCTCATTCGTCGCCCGCCAGATGCGCAATCGTCCGCTATTCGATATTGCAGGAAAACCAGCAGCTCTTCGCCTCCAAATATCAGCGCATCCTGCCTACCGAAGCGGAGCTGATTGCTGAACTGGAACGCGAGCGGCGATTGATTGAGGGGGAAATGGTGGTGTGTGATTTGATGTTGAGGTGGTTTTGGAAGGGGGTGGTGTAGTGGATAAATGGAATAAGGTTTATATTCAGAACCTGCCTATTTACATGCAATTGATTGAAAACTATTTTGCGCGTGATGAAATTAAAAAACAGAACGTCTCTGTTGAACACCTGTTGGATAAACTCCCGTTTAAGTTACCTAAAGGGCTGACAAAAAAAGAGATTAAAAAATTCGGTCAGTATCCAGTTGTGTCACAAAGCAAGGAACTGATCGTTGGATACAGTGATTTCGAAAAGAATGTAATTAGTACCGATTTGCCTTTAATAATTTATGGTGACCATTCGAAAACGATCAAATTTATAGACTTTCCATTTGTAGTTGGCGCTGATGGTGTAAAACTCCTTAAGCCCAAGAAAGATGTTGACCCAAAGTATTTTTACTATAGCTTGATTGGTCTTGAAACAGATACAAAGAACTATGGTCGACACTTCAGTTTTCTTAAAAAGAAATTGTTAGCTATTCCCTTATCATTGGAAGTTCAAGGTAAGGTAGTGAAGTTTATTGAAGATTTGGAAGTAAACGGAATTTCGAAGGGTGAGTCATATTTTTCTTCACAGATCGAAAAAATAATTGAGTCCCTACAAAATAATTCAATAATCGTATTAGAATTAAACGACGAACTCACCCACCAAAAAACCCTGCTCAAACAACTGCGCCAACAAATTTTGCAAGAGGCGATAGAGGGTAAACTCACCGCCGACTGGCGAGCAGAAAACCCCAATGTCGAACCTGCCAGCGAATTACTCAAACGCATTGCCGCTGAAAAGGCGCAACTGATTAAAGAGGGAAAGATTAAAAAGCAAAAGCCCCTGCCGCCGATTAGTGAGGAGGAAAAACCGTTTGAACTGCCGCAGGGGTGGGAGTGGTGTCGGTTAGAGGTAATAGCTAACCTAAAGAGTGGGAATCAGTATCACTATCCAAAAACTGATAGCGGCGTTATGTTTGTAAAAGTAGGTGATATGAATTTGTATGGAAATGAATACGAGATTGTTACATCTTCAACATACTTTCATCTTGACAAAATTAGGAAGCAAGATTTAATACCATGCGGAAGTATTATTTTTCCAAAGCGTGGCGGTGCTATTTCAACTAATAAACGTCGTGTTGTACTGAAAGAGCCAATATTAATAGATTCAAATACTATGGCAGTAACGACATTAAATAATGTTGGCTTCGGTTATTTTAAAATGTGGTTTGATAGCATTGATCTTGCATTGCTTGGTAATGATTCCGTTGTTCCTCAAGTTAATAACAAGGACATAAACCCTTTAGTTATCCCATTGCCACCTCTTTATGAACAACATGCCATCGTCACCAAAGTCGAAAAGCTCCTCGCCCTCTGCGATCAACTCGAAACCCAAATCAACCAAAACCAGAGCCATGCCGACCAACTGATGCAAGCGGTATTGCGCGAGGCGTTTAGGCAAAATAACGGGGACTAGATGAGTAGCACTAACACCCTGTTACTTGTGCTTGGTATATCGCTTTGGGGATTGCTTATTCCTATTCGCAAACGCAATAAGATTACTGAACACATCAGTTTCTCAGAGAATTTTCTGCAACTGTTAAAACAATACTGGAATAGCGGTGGCAGAGATAACGAGGCTTATAGTCAATTACTGCATGATTCCCATAAGATGCAGAACATAATGGGGGGTTTAGGGGTGTTTGTTCATTACCAACCCCCGTACCGCAACTATATGATGAAAAATTATCCTGTCATTTTGAATATGTTGCCGGAGTTAAGGCAGACACTGGATGACGAGTTCTTGTCGGCTCAGTTGGCAAGTAATTACATGAACGCAATGCAGGAAACACTCATTCGCTATATGGGCTATCTAGATAACCAACTCGAAACAAATAAACAAGAATTAGTAAACCCAATTAAGTGGTTCCGTAACGGTATCAGAGAGGTATTATCTTTGCCAATTCAGCTGCTTGACTGGCTAGATATTATTAACCACCAAAAGGCAGCAACAGCAATTACGAGCAAACTATTCAAAATAATTGCTGGAGTGGTCGCTTTAATCAGTTTTTTCAGTGCAATCGTAACCATAGTAACCGGTTGGAAGCCGTTTATTGGTTTGGTTCAGAATATAATGATATGAAAGTTCATGATACTGCTCGAAATTACCGAAAACAGGAGAACACCATGCTAAATCAAACCCTCCACCCCCAATTCATAACCACCCCGGAAGGGCAGCGCATTTCGGTGATTCTGCCGATTGATGAGTATGAGTCACTGCTACGCAACCCACCGGTTGAAGTTGAAGAGGCAGAGAAACCGGTGATTATGGGACGCTGGGATACTTTTTTTGATACCAAACCCGCCTTTGACGATGATTTTTTAGCCGATAGAGCTGATTCATTGCCGCAGGAACGGGATTTTTAACCATGATCATGCTCGATACCAACATCTGTATCTATGTCATGAAGCAAAGGACTCCCGAACTACGGGACAAATTTAATCTGGCTAAAGATCTCTGTATCTCAGCAATTACCCATGCGGAACTCTGCTATGGCATTGAAAATGGCGCAGAGCATCTACAGAAACAGCGCTACCATCAGCTACAACTCTTTACCGATAATCTGGTGATTGAGCCATGGGATGCGCTCTGTAGCCGCCATTATGGTGAGATTCGCAGCTACTTAAAACGACAAGGTAATCCGATTGGCAACAACGATCTGCTGATTGCAGCGCATGCTCGTCGATTGCAAGCAACGCTGATCACCAACAATAGTAGTGAGTTTAATCGGGTACCTCAATTGAGGGTGGAGAACTGGGTTTAACACCAGAACAGGAGTTATGCAGATGGATATTCACGCTATTATTGTTCACAAAATCGAAAAAGGGCAAAGAGAACAGGGTCAACCAGCACCTATTGCAATAATCACCCCACGAAAAACCGAATTATCCCACGATGATGAGCTAGTCATTGATCTGTTGGATTATGTCTGGAAAGCCTACAAAACCGGTAAAACTTTTGGCTCATTCGATGGTGATACCGATAACTATCCGGTACAGCAGTGGCTAAAAAACTATCTGGACAAGCCAGCAGAAAACCTGTTTATCCCTCTGACCAATCAAATCATGAACCGCTTGAAACAGCAGATTGAAAATCAGAACTTTGCTACCGGTGGTCATATCCTCTTTGCTCATCTGACAAAAGATGACCAACCATGGTGTAACGACCCACAAAATCAAAGGGCACTACAGCCGAAATGACCCGCTCTGACAAAGAGGTTCTTTTTCAATTCACTTGCTAGCAGTCTGGGACGGAAAGAAGAAAAACAGAGGGTATCTCCCTGCGGTAAAATGTGACAATTTGCCGTCATCGCACGCAACCGAAAGGAGTACCCATGTCGCGTATTGTGCCCAATATCACCACTCTTGAGCAACACCATCAGCAACTTCAGGCCGATCCGGAGCGTTATCGTCCGGATGACTGCCCGCACTGTGGCAAAACACAACTGTGGAGCCATGGCGTCTATTTTCGCTATCCAGATCGAGGGTTGGAGAGTCAAGGGGCTTATAACCCTTGCCGTCGCCGCCAGCGTAAAAGTGAAGCCGTCGCTGAGAACCACAGTAGCGGCCCCTCACCGGTCGATCTGGCCGCACAACGCCACTACGGAGGGGAGTCCTAATGCGTACCTTACATCACTTTGGATTCAAACACTTTCCGCTCGATCAACGTCAAGAAAACTTGTGGCAGGATGAGACGCACAAGCGGCTGAAAAACCGGTTTCAGTGGTGACTGATCAGCTTATCTATCTGGCCGAAACCGATTTTGGCCGGGTCGATATCTATCGGGCGCTGGCACTAGAGCTCGGACTGGAGCCGGCATATCGCCGTGCCCAATTGTGGCGTGATATTAAGCAACGAATTGAAGAGCTCACGACCCATCAGGCGCTGTTACCGATCTGGATTATCGATGAAGCACAAAATCTGCCCACTGCTTTTTTCCACGATTTTCCGGCCTACATTAACTTTGCCTTTGATTCGAAAGAGCTGTTAACCGTTTGGTTTGTCGGTCACCCCTATCTGGCGACTTTGCTGGAGCGACAACCCTATAATGCTTTAAACAGTCGGATCCATGTGCGGTTACAGCTTAAACCGGTGACTGAACGCCAGCTATTCCGGCAGCTCATTGAACACGCTTTTGAAAGTGCCGGTGCGTCTCAGACCCTGCTCTCCGATTCGGGAATAGAGTTGCTACACCAAGCGTCGGGAGGGATCCCCCGCCGGGCCGCCCGTTTATTGAAAACCTCGTTAAATCTGGCAGCGGAAAAAGGGATGAATCATCTACCCGATGAGTTAATCCAGGCCGCTATTGAGGAGTTGCGTTAGGGGCAATCTAGCGTTATCCACAATTCGCTCCCCTGAAGACCCTTATATATCGTAAGGGGAGCGGGTTGTGGGTAACGCGGCCAACCACAAATAGAGCGGGACGAGTCTGTGATGGATTTGTCCCGTTTTGTTTTGGGGTGAGGTGTGCTCTGTTTTAGCGTGGGACTTTGCTTCTGTCTCATCTAAAAAAGGGCGGGACAAATCTCCTTGGAGAGTGTGGGACGGTACAGCGACTGACACCGCAACACGACCAGAAGTGGGGGGTGACACTACCTGAATTAACTATGAAGAGAATTGGTCAATTGATGCAGCGTAACCTTACGCCACCATAGCGTAAAAAGCCCCGAAAAATTTGTTTCACTACTCCCCTGATGAACCACAGAGGAGAACAGAGATGCCGAACCCCACCCTGGTAGCCGTATCACAGGCCTTTAAAGATTGGCGGGAGAACCCAGAAAAGAGCGCGCGAAGCCGAATTCCCGAGGCGCTGCAACAACAAACCGTAGCGTTAATAGGCCACTACCCGGTGAGCCACATACTCAAAGCGCTGCGCATCAATTACCGTCAACTCAGCAGCTGGAAGAAGAGCCGGGAGGAGAACGACACCATCCCGGGATTCATCGCGCTTGAGCCGTCAGAGCCGACTAGCGAACCTCTTCTGGCTCTCAAATGGACGACCGAAACCACTACCGGTCGACCATTGAGTGTGGAGGGCGAGTTATCACCGGAACAATGGCGGCAACTACTGCCCCTGCTCAGTCAGATGGGAGCTAACTCATGATCTACCTCACAGAACAGACTCCGGTGATGATAGCGACAGCACCGGCTGATTTTCGCCGTGGCATCGACGGCTTTGTCGCGCTGTGCCAACACCAACTCGGCCAACAGCCGCGCTCGGGCACCGTGTTTGCCTTTATTAACCGCTCCAAAACGATGATTCGCCTGCTGGTCTATGAGAACAATGGCTACTGGCTGATGACCAAACGCCTCTCCAAAGGCAAATACCGGGGTTGGCCTCGCCCGGCAGAGCCGATAAGTGCGATTAAGGCACAACAATTACGCCAACTCCTCTCAAATTTGGTAAGATAGTGCCATGACAGAGTTTAAAACATTGAGTAAAACCGAGATTGACGAGCTGATTGAGCGTGTTGAGAGAGCCATTGCAGAAGATTTGGCCCTCTCTAAAGCCGATATGCAGCTACTGTTGGGGGTTTTGTTAATGGTCACAGAGCGACAGATCTCATTGTCTCTGAAAGATGTCACGATACACAAATGGCGTAAACTGGCTGGGATAATCAGCAGCTCAGAGAAACGCTCTGCGGTTATTCCTGATGGCGATGCGTCAAACGACTCGGATGGTACCCAAAAGAGCGATGCAGCTACTTCAAAACCCGACGGTAACAGCGAGTCAACCGCATCAGGCAAGCCGAAGAAAAAGCCATCGACTCAAAAAGCAGAGCGGGTGATTCGGTTGCAGTGCCATCACAACCATGATGAGCTGAAGGCGGGACAGCTCTGCCCAGAATGCGGTCATGGCCGGCTCTACATCTATCAGCCGGTGATACGGGTACGGATTCAGGGCGAGCCCCCTTTAAGTGCGGTCGAACATATTTTCGAGCGGCTGCGCTGCAATAGCTGTGGCGCCTACTTTACCGCGACCCCTACAGACGATTTTCAGCAAGATGGCGGCATGAATCAGCTCTATGGCTACAGCGCCCGGGCTATTATCGCGCTTCACCGCCACTTTGCCGGTCTGCCGCTTCACCGGCAGCAGACGCTGCAGCAGATATTAGGGGTGCCACTGACTGCGTCGTCACTCTATGACCAGACCCAGTCTGTCGCCAATGATGGCTTCGTGGTATTTAAGGCACTCAAACAACGGGCTGCTGATGCGCCCCACTTCAATCTGGATGATACACCCAACCGGATTTTGAATCAGGGCACGATTCTGAAGCCTGACAGACGGAGCGGTCAACTTAAATCCCGCAGCGGCACCTTCACTTCCGGCGTAATCGCGACACTGGAGAGTGGCCAACAAATCGTGCTCTACCAGACCGATATTGGCCATGCCGGAGAGTTGATCGATGAGATTCTGCGTCTGCGCCATCCTGGGTTACCCAAACCCACTATCATGTGCGATGCGCTCGGTTGGTTCGTGGCGGACAGTGATTTTACTTTTTTGATTTAAGGCTTTAACCCATGGAAAAATTCTTCAACACCGAAGGGCCGGTCAACCCATCCATGCACTATATTATGCCGCCATTGGGTCGGATAGAGTGGCCGGAGATAGAGCACCTGCTTCAACAGCAAAAATATTTTCTGCTCCACGCCCCGCGCCAAACCGGTAAAACCACCGCCATGCTGGCGATGGTGGAACGATTGAACCAGCAGGGAGATTACCACGCCCTCTATGCCAATATTGAAGCAGCCCAAACGGCACGCAACGATGCCGACAAAGGTAATCGCATTATTTGCGACACCCTAATGCAAAGCGGCGAGCTCTTTTTTAACGAACCGCTACCATGGGGTGAAATCAGAGATAAATTGAGTACAATTGAACCGCAACAGCGGTTAAGTCAGCTACTTAGTTGGTGGGCAATTAACAGTACCAAACCCATCGTACTCCTTCTCGATGAGGTCGATGCCCTGATTGGTGACACCCTCATTTCGTTACTACGCCAACTACGCGCCGGCTACAGCCAGCGCCCGCACGCCTTTCCCCATAGCGTGATACTTTGTGGTGTGAGAGATATTAAAGACTACCGTATCCATCAGGGCAATGGCGAGATTATCACCGGCGGCAGTGCCTTTAACATTAAAGCCAAATCGCTGACGATGGGTAATTTCACTCAGCAGGAGATCAAAACCCTCTATCAGCAACACACTGAAGCGACCGGCCAATCTTTTGACAACGCAATCTTTGACCAGCTCTGGCCCGATACCCATGGCCAACCGTGGCTGGTCAATGCCTTAGCTTATCAAATGACCTGGGAAGAGCGCGAACTGCGCGACCGCAGTCGCCCCGTCACCCTGCAACACTACTATGCCGCCCGCGAACGGCTGATTCAATCCCGTGCCACCCACCTCGATCAACTGGCTGACAAACTGCGTGAAGAACGAGTGCATCGGGTCATCGCACCGATACTGACCGGAGAGAGTATCGAACAGCACGACAGTGACTTGCAATATTGTCAAGATTTAGGGCTGATTCGTACCCGACCCCATCTGGCCATCAGCAACCGTATCTACCGTGAGATACTGCCGCGTGAACTCACCTACGGCCTACAGGCATCGATAGCTAATCAGGAACAGCAGTGGTACCTCACCGGCGACAACCGCCTGAACATGGTCAAACTGCTGCAAGCGTTTCAACACTTCTTTCGCGAAAATGCAGAGAGCTGGATAGAGCGCTTCGACTACAAAGAGGCAGGACCGCAACTACTACTGCAAGCCTTCTTGCAACGCATTATCAACGGCGGCGGTCGCCTCAACCGTGAATACGCCCTCGGCCGACGCCGTACCGACCTGATTATCGAGTGGCCAACCACAGCGCAGGGCTATTTTGGCGACATACAGCGCATTGTGATTGAACTAAAAATCTTACGCGGCGAACTGGAACAGATCATCACCGAAGGCATCGAACAGACCCTCGACTATGCGGATAAAGCCGATGCCGGAGAGTGCCATTTGATGATATTTAACCGCAATCCCGATACCCCCTGGGACAAGAAAATCTGGCAACAGCAGCGCAGTAACGGGCAGCAAACCATTACGGTATGGGGTGCTTGAATATAGCACTGTATCCATGAAGCGCAGGACATCCTCCTCGTACGCCAACAGGCGTTCCAGTAAGTTTCTGGATTTAGAACGCTTTAACCGTCCTCGCTGCCCTTTTTTTCGTTGAGACTCATCCGGAGGGGGTGTTTCGTTCTCACCCCTCTTCAGTATTTGCCGGTATCGCTCCCTGTAACCTTCGACTGCTGCCGTATTGAGTACTCCCCCCGCCATATTCACGGCATGATTGATCTCAATACCTTCGCCAAAATTATTCATGCTAGGCAGCCTTAGGTATCTGATTAATACGGCCTCTATTAGCCGCCTGCTGAATAATTTGGTCAATAATAACCGCATCCGGCATTTGTGGAAGCAATTTTAAAGCTTCCAAGACATATTGGCGCCCTCTGAACTGCGCTTTGAGATCGTTCACACTGAAGTCTGGACACTCTTCACGCATGGACTGGCGTAATATATAAGAGAGGTTAACCATCAGCATCGCAAGATTAGCACTGTTGTAAACTGGGGTTTGTTTGACGGCCATAAAATCTTCCAGTCCCCAGTACTGCTTGGCATCCCTAAAATTGAACTCAATTTGGAATCTGAGTCGGTAGTAGTCAACCAACTTCTCATAGCCTAATTCCACATCACTGCTGAAGAGAATGACATGAGAGTGTGCACCACTCATTTGATTCGTTTTGACAATGATTACAACATTCAGTAAATCGGCAAATGTCTTGTGGAAAACAGGCATCTGATAGATGTCCGTTCGAATATGGTCTTCAGTCGATGTGTTTTTGAGATAGGCTTGTGGCAGGTTGCGATAACCAAGCCGTTCACCCTATTTGCGTCGTCGGCCTCGGCCACTGTAGGGACTGTCATAGGGGAGATAAAGTGCTGAATTGCAGCGTAGCTTTGAGATGAGGTGTAATTTCAATTGTTGAACCATTTGCAGGGCGTTATTGTGTCCAAATGCGCCATCGAAAACAAAATAGCGGATTAAAACCCGGCCATTGATCCGCGTTAATACCTGATTTATCAATCCTTTTGCAAACTGCAAATAAGGAGATAACTCGACTTCTTTAAGGTTTCGATTGCTACTCCCTTTCGGACGACCACTCTTTTTTTCTTTAACGCTACTCGTTCCTTTAGGACAACTCGCCGCTGCCTCTTTTATAATCGGCTCTAGCAGCATCGGGTGCGAACTGCGTCGCTTTACATTAATAAGCGATAGACTGAAAAAGCACAATCCGGGTACCGTCTTGCCATATATTGAAGAAAAAAATCGTTCCAAGCCATATGTTTTTTTACCCGATTTCGTGACCACAACCTCATCCGCAGCCATCACCCATTCGGTATCCTCTCCTAAAAGATGGCTCTGAAACAGCGACCAATTCAGTTGTGGCCAATTAATCGTGCTATGAAAAAAACGCTGAAGTGTACGATAACTCCCCCCTCGACCGCTCTAACGCGAAAGTCCCAACATGGTGACTCGGCCTGTCATCGACAGCATCGCTTCAGCGATTCGAACTAAACAACGCTGATTTGTTTTTCCTAACTCGTAGCTTAAACAGGTTAAAAGTAGCATAATGTCTGGCATGGGCTGGGGCTCCGGTGTTCGCTTGTTGTTTGGTCACTTAAGCTTATCACCTTAGCCCCTCGCCCTCCTCATTTTTTTGGCGAAGGTATTGATATCGCCTATCGGGTTGAAACGATCCAGACATGGAAAAATAGCCACGACCACGCGGTGGAGATCCACTACACCCTACCACTACCGCGCAATGCTGTGCTGCTGGAGCTTACTGGTCAGTTAGGCGAGAAGCGGTTGCAGGCTGAAGTTAAAGTCAAAGCGGTGGCAGAAGAACGCTATGAACAGGCGATAAGTGACGGCAATAGCGCTATTCATCTGCAACAGCTTGAAGCGGGATTATGGGGGCTCTCATTAGGGAATTTAGCAGCAGGGGAGCAGCTGACACTGACCTACCGTTGGATACACCGCAGCTTGTGGCAAGGCCATACCTTATGCCTCTACATCCCGACCACCATTGCGCCCAAATTTGGTCGGACAACTGTCACCGATGAGTTTATTCCTGACATCGCGGTGGCGGCGACCATTCCGTTGAGCTGTCGGCTACAACCGGAGCCGCTGGCACAACTGCATGGTGAGTGGCGCAGCCCGAGCCACCGGTTAGAGCCGGATGAGTCGGGGTATTGCCTAGCAGCAGGGGCAGAACCGGATCGCGATATTATCTTTACACTACAGGCCGAACAGCCCCCTGCGAATCGTCTGCTACCGATAACCGACGGTGAGAACGGCTATTTTCAAATCTCACGCTGGGTGATCGAACCGGGCGATACCGTCTCAACCCAACCGTTGGATGAGACTCTCTGGTTAGTGGTTGACTGCTCCGGCTCAATGGCAGGGGATTCGATAGCGACCGCAAAAAAGGCACTGAGCCAAATCATCGACCACCTGCCATCCGAACAGCGGGTGAACCTGCTTGCGTTTGGTTCGACGACCCGTCGCTATAGCCGCCAACCACTCAATGTAACTCCCCGATGGCGCAAAGCGGCGCTACGCTGGGTGCCTAACCTCGAGGCCGATTTAGGTGGAACTGAACTACACCGCGCATTAGACGAGATCTACCGCCAACAGCAACAAAATCCCTCACGCATTGTGCTGCTAACCGATGGCGAAGTCTGGGGCGAGGAGGCGATGCTTGAACGGGCTAAAACCGAAGCCGCACGCTTTTACACTATCGGTATTGGTAGCGCCGTGAGTGAATCGTTAGTTCGCTCACTCGCGGAGCAGAGTGGCGGCTGTTGTGAGCTGGTCAACCTCAGGGAAAATATGACCGAAGTGATAGAGCGTCAAACCTACCGCGCCTGTCGTCCGGTCACCTCGGCTACCGTGCACCAGAGCGGTTTACCCTTTGCTCCATCCGATCCGGCTCTGCCGCATCTTAACAAGGCAGCCGAAACGGCCATTAATGATCGGGATCTGCAACGCCTTGCGGCAGCTGCGTTTAGCCCGTTATGGCAGGGTAAACAGCGGGCTAAATGGGATCAGTTTTACCAACTGATTGGCCCCGAGACCAGCATGATTGCGGTATTGCAGCGGGAAGAGGCGATTGAGACGCTGCCGCAGAGTCTGAAACAGCCGCATCTGTTAGCAGCCGGGTATGGGGGCAGTAGTCGGGTGAGGGCCTCTGCTTGTGTTGGAGAGATGACCCATGACTCACTCGATGTTCTGCAAGCTGTTTTTTGCTCCTGCCTTTTTACGCCGTTCATCGACTCCGGCATCGGCTAATGCGATGTTCTCCGTAAGGCAAGATGATGATGACTTTTTTACGCGATTAATGAATAAAATTAAGCCTGAGAAACCAGCAGAACCGGTTGAGCAGTTGCTCTTAACTCTGGAACAATGGCTACGCGACCATCCGACCCTGACTAAAACGGCACTGTTGGAGCAGCTGGCAGCCTACCTCTATCAGTTGTGGTGCGAAGAGGCGCTGCAACCACTGGAGAGTCTGGCTCAAGCCGAGATAGAACAGGTGCTGGAGGATAGCGATAGTTTTATTGCCATAGTGCAGCAGTGGATAGCGCAGGCAGAGGTTAGCAAGGGTAAAATTAAGCAGCTGGAGCGGTTGTTACGGGGGGCACATGATTAAACCGGAGATAGAGAGTGAGATTCATCGCCGTTTGCACGCGGCCGAGGCAGAGCATCAAGTTACCATACTCTATGCCTGTGAATCGGGAAGCCGGGCATGGGGCTTTGAGTCATCCGACTCAGATTACGATGTGCGTTTTATCTATGCCCATCGAACTGAATGGTATCTCACTTTTGATGTAGAGCGGCAGCGGGATGTGATTGAATATCCGATTGTTGATGAAATTGATTATAACGGCTGGGATATACGCAAAGCGCTCTACCTTTTTACCCGAACCAATGGTGCGCTGCTGGAGTGGCTCAATAGCCCGGTTGTCTATGTGGAGCAAGGCAATACCGCACAGCAGCTGCGCCAGTTAGCGCAAACCGCGTTTAACCCGGTGGCGCTCTGTTACCACTATCACCACATGGCACAAGGGAATTGGCGGGAGTATCTTCAGAGTGAACAGGTGCGATTAAAGAAATATCTCTATGTGATTCGCCCGCTGTTAGCGATTCGTTATATTGAACAAAATCATACTCCACCTCCGGTCGCTTTTGCAGCACTGGTTGCTGCCGTGGCTCCTGAGTGGGTGAGATCTGACATTGAAGCGTTGATCGAACATAAACGCCATGCGCCGGAATTAGGGGTAGGGGAGGCTATGCCGGCGCTAAACCGATTTATTAAATCAGAAATAGAGCGACATGGTGACTCGTTTAAAGGGCTGGGGCGACCGGCTCTAAGTGGTGCTGATAATATTCTCCAAGCGTTAAATCGGGTATTTAGGGAAAGTTTGGCAACAAAACCAAGTCGCATTGATTGATCTGGCAGGGGTAGCGAACTTCAATGGGGAAATTAGAGAGCATAGCGCATGTTCGTTGTGATGATTCTGAAACAGTCATCAAACCACACGCTCTTAAAGAACATCTAATCGAAACGGCAAAGCTAGCCGCTGAGGTTTCAACACCATTTCAGGCTCAAGCGTGGGCTGAGCTGGCTGGGCGCTGGCACGATTTAGGTAAATATCGGCAACGGTTTCAGGACTATATTCGTCTGCAAACCGGCTATGAGGCTGAAAGTGCCCATCTTGAACATATTAATAAAGCGCCTCACTCGACTGTGGGTGCTATTCATGCGATTAAGCAACAAGGCGATAGTTTAGGTCATATTCTTGCCTATCTGATAGCGGGTCACCATGCCGGATTACCCGATTGGCATGGTGGTAAAGCGAGTCTTGGTTATCGGCTGAAACAGGGGCAACAGGAGTACCAGGAAGCGATGAGAGCTGATATTCCAGCCGACATTCTGAGTGGTATAGAGCTATCCCTACCGCAGTTTACCAATTCGTCAAAATCGATCTGGTCACTGTGGATGCGCTTACTATTTTCGGCACTGGTTGATGCCGATTTTCTCGATACTGAACGCTATATGAGTCCTGAACGGGCGTCGAAGCGAGATACTTGGCCATCGCTGGAGGAGTTGCGTGGTCGCTTTGATACATCGATAGCGGAATTACAAGCGAAACAGGGTGATTCGCCCTTAGCGTCGATACGATCCCAAATTTATCAACAGTGCCTTGTCGCTGCAAATTGGGAACCCGGATTATTTAGCCTGACAGTGCCAACCGGTGGCGGTAAAACTCTTTCCAGTCTTGCGTTTGCGCTACAACACGCTAAAAAGTATTACAAACGGCGCATTATCTATGCGATTCCGTTTACCTCAATTATTGAACAAAATGCCGATGTTTTTCGTCGCTATCTGGGTGATGATGCCGTTTTAGAACACCACAGTAATTTGGATCTGCCGTTGAGTGAAGAGGGCGGTCGTAGTCGTTTAGCAGCGGAAAATTGGGATGCGCCCCTGATTGTGACGACTAATGTGCAGCTGTTTGAGTCACTGCATGCCAGTCGTACCAGCCGTTGTCGTAAACTACACAATCTGGTTAACAGTATCATTATTCTGGATGAGGTACAGCAGTTACCTCGGGATTTTCACGCGCCGATTACTACCGTGATGCAGCAGTTAGCGGATGACTTTGGCGTAAGCTGGGTGCTCTGTACCGCGACTCAGCCAGAGTTAGGCAGGCAGCAGAACAGCTTTGGTCAAACGCTACTTGAAGGACTGAGTAATGTACGCGAAATCATCAATGCTCCCTCTGAGCTGGCAAATCAACTACAGCGGGTTATAATTCAATTACCACAACCAGATGCCAAACGCCAGAGCTGGCAAGGCATTGCAGAGGTATTAATCGCCGAGCCGTTAGTGTTGGCGGTGGTTAATCGTCGTGATGATGCTCGTACTTTATTTGAACTGCTACCGGATGAAGGGCAGAAATATCACCTTTCTGCACAGATGTGTCCAGAACATCGTAGTGTTATTTTGGGTGAAATTAAAAAATCTTTATTGAATTGGAAACAAGATGATCCACCACTAAGGGTCGTCACCACACAGCTTATTGAGGCTGGTGTCGATATCGACTTTCCGGTGGTCTATCGGGCGATGGCGGGATTGGATTCGATTGCACAGGCGGCAGGGCGTTGTAATCGTGAAGCTAAATTACCCCAACCTGGTCGGGTGGTGGTCTTTCTACCGCCGACTGCTGCACCAATGGGGCTGTTAAAGCAGGGCGAAGAGGTCACTATAGAGCTGTTGCAGAGTGGTAAACTGACCAACCCATTAGCGCCAGAGAGTTTTTCAGCCTATTTTGATCTGCTTAACAGCAAAGGGGAACGAGATAAACAGGGCATCCTTAAACTGCTCACACCAGAACATAGTCAGGACGCACCACTTGCGATTGCTTTTCGTACGGCGGCAGAAAAATTTCGTTTAATCGATAATGAGGGAGAGAGTGTTATCGTCCCCTACCGTAGCGATAAAAAAGAGTCGCCAGTGTATCAGTGGTTGAGTCTGCTGGAGCAAGATAGCAGCCAAAAGTGGATCTACCGTAAATTACAGCGTTATAGCGTCACACTACCGCAAAAATGGGTTCAGCGGTTAATGGATGACAATGTGATTGAAGTGATGGCTGGGCAACGGTTGCTGTTAGCCGAATATTACGATATCAGTTGGGGTGTGAATTTGGGTGATCTGCAACTCTCGGCAGAAGAGAGCATTATTTGAGGAGTGAACATGGGATTTTGTCTGGAAGTGGCGGGTGATTTTGCCTGTTTTACCCGTCCGGAGATGAAAGTCGAACGGGTCAGTTACGATGTAATTACCCCTTCGGCGGCACGGGCTATTTTTGAGGCGATACTCTGGAAACCGGCGATAAGCTGGCAAATTGATCGTATTGAAGTATTACAACCGATTCGCTGGATCAATTTGCGCCGCAATGAGTTAAGCAGTGTGATACCGATGATGAATGTCACCAAGGCGATGAAGGGAGGTACGATGCCGCACTGTTCAATTGAAGATGATCGCCAGCAGCGGGCAGGGCTGTTTTTGCGCGATGTGCGCTATCGCCTGCATGGCCATTTTATGATGACTAACAAAGCCGGAACCACAGATAGTGAAGCCAAATTTGCCGAAATGTTCCGGCGGCGGGCGCAAAAGGGGCAGTGTTTTAACCAACCCTATCTCGGCTGTCGGGAATTTTCCTGTTCGTTTGAACTGATTGAGGAGGAGCCAGCCACACCCGCGATTAACGAAAGCCGACCATTGGGATGGATGCTCTATGATATTGATCACAGTGGCAGAGAACCGACCCCGCTCTTTTTTAATGCCATGATGCAAAACGGTGTGATTGAGGTGCCGCCTCGCCATAGTGAGGAGGTACGGGGATGATACTGCAGGCATTGTGTGACTATTATGAGCGTAAGCGAGATGAATTACCAAAATATGGTTTTGAGAATAAGAAAATACCCTTTGTGATTGTGATTGACGAAAATGGCCAGTTCATCTCATTAGAGGATACTCGTGAGATGGATGGAAAACGGAAGGTGGTGAGAGAGTTTTTAGTGCCAAAATTACCGCAGACCCGAAAAGCGAAAGATGAGGTGGTGCGTAGTGGATTAACTGCTGGAATAGCAATAGATCATTTTGGTTATGTGGCTGGGCAAGCTAAATGTGATAAAAAAACTAAAGGCTATCTTGAAAAAGATGTTGTATTAGCTAAGGAGCAATTAGCAGGTTTTCAAGCTAAAACAGATCAGCTTGCTAAAATATTGCTTAATGATTCAGGAGTTAAATCTTTAGCTAGATTTTATCAAGATGAAGCAAATCTGGATAAACTCAAACAACACGAGAGTTGGAACGATGTGGTTAAACAGGATGGTACGATGCTGGCATTTCGTTTGGCTGGATGTGCTCATCTTGTTTGCCAATCTCATGATGTAATTAGATATATTGAGAGTGAAACCGCATTAGAAAGTGACGGATTTTGTTTGCTAAAAGGAGATAATGCCAAAATTGCTAGAATTCATAGCGTTATAAAAGTTAAAGGAAGTCAGGAAAGCAAGCCGAAGACTCCAAGAGTCGTATCTTTTAATCAAAAATCATTTGAGTCACTCGGTAAATCTCAGAGCTATAACTCTCCGATTGGTGAGTTAGCCAGTTTTCAATACTCAACTGCACTTAATCATTTGTTAAGTGGTCATTCTCAAAATAGTTTTCATATTGGTGATATGGACTACCTTTTTTGGTCAGAGAAACGAACTCCACTCGAAAATACTTTCTCCGCCATTTTTGGTTACAGCGATAATCCCGATAGCGGCACCGAGGCGGTTAAATCACTGTTTCAAACCATTCATAACGGCGCCTACACCGCAGCCGATGGTCAGGACCGCTTCTATCTGTTAGCACTGGCGCCCAACTCGGCGCGTATTATGGTGCGGCTGTGGCAAAACGGCACCGTAGCCGAATTTGCCGAAAATTTGGCGCAGTGGTTTCATGATCTCGATATTGTTGGTCGGGATCACTATGGTTACCCACCACTCATCAGGCTGCTGCGGGCAACAGCACTCAAAGGGGAGGATAAACACCTCTCACCACGACTGCCTGCTGATCTACTTCGAGCGATATTGCTAAATCAGCCATTACCAATATCGTTAGTAAATGCATTGCTGTACAGAATGAAAATAGAAAAATGCCCAAAGGATAAAAACGAGAAAGCAATTAAGGATAATTTAGATTTTCTTAGAACTTCAGCCATTAAAGCGTGGCTCAATCGTCAAAATCGTTATAACCCCACTTTCAAGGAGGTGACCGTGTCGCTAAATCCCGAAGAAGATCGTCCCGGCTATCTGCTGGGTCGTCTGTTTGCCCTGTTAGAGAAGCTACAGCAAGATGCTAATCCGGGGCTGAATGCTACTATTCGTGAT
Organism: Ectothiorhodospiraceae bacterium BW-2; assembly: GCA_008375315.1. Lineage (NCBI taxonomy): Bacteria > Pseudomonadati > Pseudomonadota > Gammaproteobacteria > Chromatiales > Ectothiorhodospiraceae > Ectothiorhodospiraceae bacterium BW-2. The sequence goes on from CP032507.1 coordinate 1,596,005, forward strand.
CGTTACTACAGCAGTGCCAGTACCACACCGCAATCGGTGTTTGCCACGCTGATGCGGTTACATACCCATCATCTCAAAAAGATTGAAAACCCTAAATGGCGTGGGTCGATGGAGAAAAGGATTGGTGAAGTGATGGCAAAAATCCAGCAGTTCCCGTCCCATCTGAATCTTGAAAATCAGGGGCTGTTTGCTATCGGTTACTACCACCAGCGCCAACATCTATTTAGCAAAAATACCACCTCCAAGGAGAGTCAACATGAGTCTGAATAACCGCTATGAATTTGTTTTACTGTTTGATGTTAAGGATGGCAATCCTAACGGCGATCCCGATGCCGGTAATCTGCCACGGTTAGATCCCGAAACCGGGATGGGGCTGGTTACTGATGTCTGTTTGAAGCGTAAGGTGCGTAACTATGTCGGAATTGCAAAAGAAAATAGTGCACCGTTTGAAATATATGTCACTGAAAAAGCGATATTAAATAATCAACATGCCAGAGCCTATACTGAGTCAGATGAGTTAACAGAGAAGCTGCAACAATTGGAAGAGGCAAAGAGGGTGCCAAAACCAAAAAAAGGAGCCGATGAAACAGCCTATAAAGAGGCGCAAAAACTAATTAAATCAATACACCATGAAGATTTAGCCAAAAGATGGGTATGTGACAACTTTTTCGATGTACGCACTTTCGGTGCCGTGATGTCCACCAGCGATAAAAATGACGAAGATGACAAAAGTGATATTGCCAAAAAAGCAGGGCAGGTTAGAGGGCCGGTACAGATAACATTCTCCCGCTCTATTGATCCTGTCGTTACAGCAGAACACTCTTTGAGTGTGGTAGCTGCTCGTAAAGATCCGGATAAACCTGGTAATAAGTCCATTCAGGAACAAATTGGAATACAAGGCAGAAAATTCACCATCCCCTACGCTCTCTATCGTTGTCACGGCTTTGTTTCTGCCCACTTGGCCGATCAAACCGGCTTTGACGCAGAGGATTTGGAGCTGTTGTGGCAGGCATTAATCAATATGTTTGATCATGACCGCTCTGCCGCTCGTGGTGAAATGAGCTGTCGTGGTCTTTTTGTGTTCAAACATGAGAGCAAATTAGGTAATGCGCCGGCGCATCAGCTGTTTGACCTCATTACAGTAACGGCTAACAACCAGCCACCACGATCTTTTAGCGATTATTCGGTTGTTATTGACGAACAAAGCCTGCCAGAACAAGTGACTTTGGAAAAAAAGGTGGGGTAGTTTTATGTCGTTAGCACTGAATCATCAATTTGAAGAGATACTGGAACCGCTAGGTCAACATTCCGTAAATTTCTTTATGGCTGCAGCGCTTTATCATGCCCATAAGCTGAGCTTCACAGCCGCAGCCAGCTTAGCGGGGTTAGAGTTTGAAGCGTTTGCTGTACTTTTAAAAGAGCGCTACGGTAGTGGTTTTTGGATAACTGATGAAGTCGGACATGAAGATATTCAATTAGCTACTGAGTTGTCACAGCGGTGAAGGTTGTTTGTAACAGTAGTCTTTACCCGAATTTATCGTAACTCCTCATAAACCGTTAGCATTCTCGCCGCTGATTTTGCTAGACTAATGCCATCAAATTCATCAACTCGCCAAAATTCAAACTGAACCAGTGACCGATACAGAACAGACATTACTCAGCATGCTACTTGCTCAACAAGAGAGAATTGAGCAGTTAGAAGCGGAGATTATTCGTCTGAAGAATCTGAATCAAAAACCGACCATCAAACCGAGTAAAATAGATCAGCAGGATGAGGCCGACTCATCCGGTGATGCCAACTCTGATGAAGAAGGTAATGAGTCAAAAGATAATCAGGACAAATCGGGTCGTGGCAAAAAACGCAACTCAGGTCCCAAAGGAAGCAAAAAAGATAAATTAGTCGTCACAACGCTTCGCGAGCTTGCCCCGCCCGATCTGCCTGACGATCCGAAAGAGGCAGGATGGAAGCATGTGAGTCATAGCGACTATCTGGTTCAGGAGCTATTGATGGAGGTCGATGTGATCTGCTATCGGCGCGAGGTTTGGCGTCGTCCGGATGGCTCATTGGCGATTGGCGAGTTGCCTGACGATGTTAAAGGTCATTTTGGCCCTACTCTAAAAAGCTATCTGCTCTACCAAAACCACCACGGCTGCATGACGCAGCCACGAATTCACCAACAACTGACAGAAATAGGGTTCCAGCTTTCCACCGGACAACTGAGCCAGCTTTTAACCGAAGGGCATGAGGCTTTTCATGAAGAAGCGCTTAGTGTGTTACAGGCTGGGATAGATGTCTGTGATTATCTGCAAACCGATGATACCGGTGCGAGGCACGATGGGAAAAATGGCTATTGCACGGTCATTACCAATGACCTGTTTACATGGTTCGGGAGTACAGAGAGTAAAAGTCGGATCAATTTTTTGACGCTGTTGCAGGCAGGCGAGTGTCGCTATGTCCTCAATTCTGAAGCGTTGACCTATATGAGCGGACAAAAATTCCCGCAGAAAAAACAAGAACAGCTGAAATTAGGTCAAACATTCACAGACCGCGACTCATGGCATATCCATCTGAGGAAAGTGGGAATCACAAACCAACGCCATATCCGGATAGTGACCGAAGGGGCTCTGCTCGGTGGGTTAGTCGATTTAGGATTTGATACGAATATCGCCCTGACAAGCGATGATGCCGGTCAGTTTAACCTGTTTTACCATGCGTTGTGTTGGATTCATGCCGAGCGGGTTATCACTAAACTGCTTCCTCTTAACGATGTACATACGAAGCAGCAAGAGTGGGTTCGCCGAGTGATTTGGGATATCTATGCTGACCTGAAACGATTTAAGGCCGACCCGTTGTTGCAGACTGAGGCCTTTAAAACAGAGATATTGGCATGTTTTGATGAGCTGTGTCGAACAAAAACCAGCTATATGTTGATGAACAACGCACTGAGCCGGCTAGCAGCGAATAAAACAGAGTTATTTCGGGTGTTAGAGCGCCCCGACATCCCCTTACACAACAACCTCAGTGAGCGAGAAATCCGGGAATATGTGACCCGACGAAAAATCAGCGGTTCAACCCGCAGCGAAAACGGGCGCCGCTGTCGGGATACTTTTACAAGCCTGAAGAAAACCTGCCGAAAACTCGGAATCTCGTTTTGGGATTATCTGAACGACAGGATATCTGGCGCCAATAAATTAATCCCGTTAGCTGATGCGATCAGAAATGCCGCTGTTGCTAACGGTTAATGAGAAGTTACCAAAAAAACACCTAACTATATGATTAGTTAGGTAATTTATCTGGTGGTGGGGTGGCAACTGGAATCCAACTTGTTAGATCAGGGTTTGATGGCTCATGAGGGCAAATTAGGGTTAATGATAACTGATTAATTTTAAGATAAATAATTGGATAGGGGAGGGGGTTTTAATTCGATTGTTTATTTGGGAATCGAACCAGGATTCCTGCAGGTAGGTGTTGTGCCGAAAATTTGAATCACCTGCACTTCTTGGATAGTGGTATTGGGCTGTATCCATAGACTACTCCACAATAGCTTTTAGAAGCGCATCCCTGGCATCAGAGTAAAATTGAATATCAATTTTCGTCGCCATATCATCCGATAGTTCAAATAGCTGCCTGCGGCAGGTCACTGGCATTAACAGTGCTGAAGCACCCTTTTCAACGGCTATTTCGGCAATAGTAACCGGGTTATGCACAGGCTCTATTGAGCCACCGAGATTAATCTCCCCAACAATAATCAGCCCACCTCGTACACTCTTTTTGAGTAATGAAGTCGAAAGCGCTATTAATGCTGCAATCCCAAGTTTGGCACCTGCTTTTGAGGCATCAAAAGCCCTGAGTTGAACCGTGAATTCGTGGTGACGCGGATCTTTATCACCGACCAATTGCATTGAGCGAGCATATAGATTCTGTTCAGCATAGCCCATACTCTCTTTAAAAGCCGGTGGTACGGGTTTGTTCAATATTTTTAATCCCGAACCGGGTCCTTCATCCGACATTCCGCACATAAACTTGGACATCAGGAATAAACATCAATATACCGTTTTCCAAGCAAAAGCAGTAACTTTTTTTGGTGCTCATTTAGGTTCAGTATCATCTCTTCACATTTCCGAATGACTAAAACATGAATGCCTTTAAAATAGAGAAATACCCAGCGTGCTGTCGGTTTATTAGTCAACCCACCGACTTGGTCAGGAAAAAACTCATCAAATTGGCTAAGAGCTTGTCTAATCCGATGCTCCAAAGCGGCATAAATCATAAGACATAAAGTCATAATCATTGTGATTGCCATCAGTCTTTCCTCAGATTTAACAAAGAATGTTGTTGCCATAAATAATGGATCTTTTAGAAACCGAAATCCACGCTCTACTTTTTGCTGTTCTTTATAAATCTTCAACAGCTTAGAATTCGGCAATTCATTAGAATCAAGTTGATTGGTGGCAATAATAAAGCAACTTTTTTGTTGTATCTTTTTCTGAAATAGAGATGAGTCAGATGATAATATAGCGGAAACTTGAATGACTATCTTATCAGGTTTGGCATTCTTTGCCGGACGCCCCTTTTTGCTATAACGAGCGACTTCTTTATATTCAATATCAGTCAGTTCCGTCAGCTTTAGCTGTTTTTGAAGTTTTTCAACGGACTGCTCAGCATCGGCTTGACAGGCAAATTCCTGACGAAATAATGCGTTAATATTTCTCATCTCTTTGTCGCTTACTTTCTGAAACTGCTTTTTGCAAGTTTTAAGCGAACGTTGTCTCGCCTCAGGAGAATAGACTAATAACCAGCGTTGATCAATATCTCCGTACTGACAAGGCAAATCAATCATTGACATTTGATTAAAATCCACCATCAAAGAAGGAGCATGTGACTCAATAAAATAAAGAGCTAATGACAATGTCTCCGGAACGCGAGATATCCAGAATAAATCTTGGCTTAACTCGAGCGTTTCTCGAGTATAAAACGCGCTATCGGCAACTAAATATTCCAACCCAACGTCCTTTTTTAATTGGGCTATATGCTTAGTCACTGTATCCCTAAAGTTAATCTTATCATTACTGTTACCACTGAGAGGTTGCATGAGCACCGGAATACCCGACTTATTTTCACAAATTAATTGTAAAACAACCTGATTTAAATCAGGACGATGATCGCGACTATAACCTTTCGTGACATGTATAATATCACTACCCTCTTGGGGAGGACATTCGCTATTATATCTGCCATCAGTATGAAAGCTACTACTATCCATGTGGTAGATACCTCCCGTTAAGCCGAGTGTATGAACGCTTTTAACAGCTAATTGTCCATAGAGTGAGTCAATGCCATAGTTATATACAGCGTCTAAGGCTCGCCCCAGAGCATCGTCATTAATTTGATCAGCAGTAACTCCTTCTCCGATTAATCTATCGACAGGTTTATCCCGAAAAAAAAGAGGCGTGAGATAGAGTGCGCGATGAGCAAACCCTAATCCGTTCAAAATCATTGCTTTAACAGCCTGTCCGTGGGAAATAGTTTGTTTCTCTTCATCTTTAGGTAGTAGGGCATCTATTTGCTCAACCAACCCTAATTCATCAATCATGGCGGATACTAGACCCAAATGGTCTAGGGTTTTGGTTTCGTAATGGTTGGGATGTAATGGGGTACCTGTTTCTACATGGACTGACATACAATTCTACACCTGATGCTATATTAAAATTCACCAAATCTGGGCGTTGGCTAAATACTCAAGTGAAAATTTTGTATGCAGAACATCAAATACAGGCATGAATTTTGCTTAATATTATTCTTTATTTAAAATCAAAATTTTATTAAATTGCCAAATCTTGGAAATGTATGCGGAATGTCGGCTTCATTCACTTCGATACGATACAAACCCGGATGATCATCTTCACCTCCGGGTGAGATAGACCAAACCTGTCCCGGTTCTAATGGATCACCACCAATACTGTTATCACTCTGGAGTTCCGGTGTAGAGACAAACTTCTCAACGCCATCAGTTCCCATCACATAGCTGAAATGGGTATTACGAAACTCTGCAGCACCGATACGTTTCTGCTGTTCCTTGACGCGACGCCTCGCTTCCATCGCAATATGGACAGCCCACTCAATATCTTCATCCGGAATCAAATCTTCTCCGGGATAGAGCAGTTTCAGTAACCCGCTCGCGGTTTTATTCACCGCATTGGTATCTCTTCCTGATAGGGAACCGCCAAAAAATACTCTTCCCTGAAGTTGGTTAACCCGGCTTTGATTACGTAACTGGCTCCAACACTCGGACAGAAAGTCACTGACCAAACCAAAATGGTCGGTTAATAACGCTTTACCAATTTTCGGCACATCCCAGCCCGGCAAAAAGGCGTGGATGCGATCCATAAACGCGGAAGCTGTCAAGCAATTTGAGACCAGTTGTTAAAAAAATAAAGCTCTAAATCTAGCCGGTGATTGCCACTGCCCTCACCGGCAAATTTCGCCTATGTTGAGTCATGACGCAACAAGGAGCGAACATGACCCTCATGGCCCTTTGCCGCAAGAGCCAAGCCCTTCAGCAAGGGGGAGCTGCAAGGCGAACTGCAACCCCTAATCTAGGAACCTCCCTCCTGCACCGCGTTACCCACAGCCCGCCCCCCTACGATAATAAGGGGGTCTCCGGGGGGCGGGCTATGGATAACGCTCTGTCATTCAGCCACCACAACCGGCTAAAGCCATCGACGATAGACCCACTAGCGGCACCGTCACTCATCTCTCCTTCGCTCTATTCAGGGTTGGATAGTTGACCTCCAGCGACCCCACCCCCTCCTCCGGTAGAGCGGGGTTAATCCATACCTCAGTAGGGGGTTGCTTAACCTTGGGCTCACCATGAATAAAGCGTTTCGGATGCTGCTGATAGGCCTGCTTCAGCGCCTGTTCACGCTGCTCGCTAACCTCCTTGTAACGACCGGTAAATACCTGCTCTGGAGTGAACCACGCAATCCCTCGATGGTGGTGGTGGAAACAGTACCAGTCAACATAGTCACTAAACCATATTCTGGCATGGTCAACTCCTGTCAATCGTTGAGGATAATCGGGTTGTTGCTTGAGTGTTTTAAATTGACTCTCGCTAAACGGATTGTCGTTACTGACTCGTGGACGGCTGTGGGAGCAGGTGATCCCCAGTTCGGCCATCAAGTCGAGATAGCCTCTGGCGGTCATCGGCACACCTCTATCCTGATGCAGTGTTAAGCCACTGAGCGCGACCCGATAGCGAGCCGCTGCGTCACTGATTAACAGCTTGGAGAGCTCACTATTCTCCTTCCTTGAGACCATCCAAGCCACAATAAAACGGCTGTAGAGATCCATCACCACATAGAGATTCAAGAAGTTACCCTGCTCTGTGGTGGGAAGCTTAGTGATATCCCATGTCCAAACATCATTCGGGCGGGTCGCCCGTAATCGGGGGATAGCGTGTGATTTGGCCGGTTTTTGAGCTCGCCGCTCTCCCGTCTGTTGATTAGCACGAAGGATCCGATACATCGTACTGATTGAACAGTAATATTTCCCTTCATCCAGCAGGCTAGCATAGATCTCTGCCGGAGGTTGGTCATAGAATCGTTCGCTGTTCAAAAGCCCCAGAACGGCTTGCCTCTCTGCCTCACTCAGCGCATTGGCTGCGACGGGTCTTGGAAGGCTCGCTCGGGGGGAGACAACCGGAGCCTGTCGGCGGTAGTAGCCTGCACGCGAGAGCGCTAGGCTATCGCAAGCGGCTCTTATGCTCACCGAACTGGGGCACTCTTTTTCAACTAATCTCATAAGCTTATCTCTGTGTTCATCTGCTCCAATAAGCTGAAGGCTTTTTTTTGGAGCGCAATCACCCCTTCGGTCTGCTGTAACCGTTGGCTAAGACGCTGAATTTCCTTCTTTAAACGCTCTATCTCCTTATCTCGCTTGTCTAGGCTCGGTTTGCGACCACTCTGTTTCCCTTTCAGGCCAGCCTGCCCCTGTGCTTGCAGTTGTCGGCGCCATTTGGTCAGATGGGAGCTGTAGATCTGCTCTTTGCGCAGCAGCTCGCCTAGCTGACCCGGCTCCTTGCACTGCTCTGCTTCTGCTAGGATCCGAAGCTTCTCTTCCTCACTAAATTTGCGGTAGGAGCGCTTCTCTTCATCGGGGTCGGTAACCTCGTTGGAGGGTAAAACGGTAGTATCTTTGGGCATCGTGTATCTCCTCTGTTGCCCCCCTGATTCTACATTCATTTCTCATCAGGGGTGGTCTCAGGGTATCTTGACACTCAGGGGGGTATTAAAATAGTCTTTATCGAGGTGTTTACCTTGTAATAATGCCAATTGCTCATTCAGAAAGTGGGGTAGTGCCAATAGCATCGCCTCTTTACTTGCGCCATCTTGCGCGACATCGAGACCAAGCCCACCCTGATCTGATTTCAGATAGGCCAATATGGTCCAATCTTTTGAATTGAGTTGCGACCATATCGCTCCCCGGTACTGTAGCTCCGCTAACGGCTTTAAATGATCCGGACAACTTTCAACCGCGCGCAAATCTTGTCGGCTCACACCGGGCAGGTAGATAATCGGAGGGCAATTTTTAGGCAACGCGATATCAGGCACTTGATCAGCAATCACGCAACGCAACCAAATAGCCGGACCTGTTCTGGTTTCGGGCGCATAGTCACCCAAAACTATCAGTTCAGTCATCTCAGTTTGTAGGGTGGAAATAATAGATTGCCATTGCCCATCTTGATCAGGCCAAAGGATACAGGCGGGTGCAACCTGCACCTCAGGATTAAAGATAGCGGCATCACGAACTGCTTTCAGGAGGTGGTCGAGTACTTTCATAGTCGTACGAATTGTTTGTGTAGCAGAAAGCTCTTACCCAAACCGTTATCTCCGGTTAGCAGATTCAGGCGCTTGCCGAACTCCAGCTCCATCTCGGATGCAGGCCCGATATTGGACATTTTCAGATGTTTAATCATAATGAGTCTCTTAGTGTTCTCCTTCGGTACCCAGTCCCTCAAGCTGTTTAACCCAGTTGTCAAACAACAGACACTCCTTTCGTATGGTGTCCAAACCCATATCGAGTGCCGCAAATAGCGGGTGTTCCGGTTTATCGTATGGGGGGAATAATTTTGCGATTCTTTTGCTGGGTGCAGTACTGGGGCTGTCGTTAATCCATTCCGGGGTTAGAAAATCGGCACGAATCTGTTGAAACTCACTGGTCGAGTGAGAACAATCTAGCGCATTGGCTAAAACCATCGGCTCACTGAATAGCAGACCTTCAAATTCATACATCTGCACATAGGGAATAAAGCGTTTGGCGGTTTGAATACCGAAAGCATCCTCAGCCCATTGGGATAGTGATCGGATTATTCCTGCGTGCTTATCAGAAATATCAGAAATCGACTCGCCAGCGGCTTTACCGGGAAAATCGGTAGGCAAGCCATAATAGTCAAACAGAGTGGTGCAATAGCAACTCTGATCACGCAGCAATCGTACTCTGAGATCCAGCGCAAGCCGTGGCAGGCTGACATTACCGCCTTTATGACCAACTTTGCCAATGCACGACGGTAATAAATGAATCTGCTTTTCCAGTAATGCCGGAATTAACAGATGGCGAACAAACTCCTCTTCCGTTTGTCCTTCGCAAATGACATGCACCCGTTTCATCCGCGCCCTCCGAGCAGGTTCTTCTCCCAGAGATCGCCAACGGTGTACTCTTTCAACCACTCCTGAAACTGCTTTTCATCGTGACGCTGAAAAACCGTGACTCCATTTTGTCTCTCGACGACAATCAGGTCGTCAACAGAAAATCCATTCACCAAAGTGACCGATTGTGTCGAAACAATGAGTTGTCGCTGTTTGGCAGTAGAACGCAACATCGAAGCCAGAAAACCGATAGCTCTGGGGTGAAGCCCTAATTCCGGCTCATCAATCAAAATCGTCTCGGGTAACCACTCCTCGGGTTGATTCAGTAGCGTAGCTAAACAGATAAAGCGTAATGTCCCATCGGATAACTGATGCGCTTTGAAAGGCCTATCCTCTCCCTGTTCAGTCCACTCCAGTTCGATATATTCGGGGTTATCGGTATTGGGGCGAAGGTAAAAATCGCCAAAAAAAGGGGCAATAAACTGAACCAAACGAACAATGCGCTGATAGTGCTGAGGGTAGTTTTTCTGCAACCGATAGAGAAAGGCTGCCAGGTTACGGGCATCGGGCCGTAAATAGGCATTATCGTTAATACCATGCCGCTGCTTTACCAAGGCGGATTCGCTGGTGTCATGAAAATGGTACAGTCGCCAATTACGCATGACCGGTAACAGAAAGTGACTTTGAATCGATCCATCATCTTGTGATGCGGTTTCGAAATGTCCGGAATAAGCTATATCCATCATGTTGTTGAACATGAATTGCTCCTTATCGAACATCAGGCGATTATCTTGTGTTGGAACAAGCTCCATCGTATATGCGTGTGGTTGGAATACTAGTGCAGCTGTAATTTGTTCTGTTTTTTTTCTTCCAAAGTGAAGTAGAGAATCCGCACCACCATTTAATCCTATATGGCGTTGCAGCTTACCCTCCAGCATTTGTTGAACAAGCTTAAAGAAACTTATAAAGTTAGACTTACCGGCACCATTGGGACCAATCAGTACATTCAACTCTTTCAGTTCCAAATCACACTGACGAATAGACTTATAACCACTTAAAACGATTCGGGAGAGTTGATTGTCATTCATAAAACACTCTCCGCAGCACCCATCGACGGTGGTAAACCATAGGATGCTGTCCATCTTCGCCAACCACCCAAATCGGGTCGCATCCCATATCGGCGCAATAGTGCACCGAAAATCACCCAAGCAGTTTTGGCATATCGATAGGCGACAATGAAATCTGCATTTGCAATTGGAGCAGTTTTTTTGTCACCTTCTACAAGATGCGTAATGGTATTTCTGTATCTGTGCAGTTCTTCGGCATAATCCACCACAAATTGAGGCAGTTCTAATTGTTTTGCAATTGAATGGATTTTATCCGTACCTGATAAGGATTGCCCGCAACCGACTCGCTCTCTTGTCTTATTTCCTTTACAAAGTAAACGATAGTAGTTCGTCACTGATATTATCCAAATATGCGAAAACAGAATTGAAGCCAGTGCCTGTGTGTACTCTTCACTCTCATGAAACATAAATGCTTTCCTGGCCTGCATAAATTCACACTTACCCCACTCAGCAGAATCTGATGGTACTTTTTGGAACCATTGATGTTCTACTTTGCTTCGATAATTCTCATGGCATCCCTGAAGGTGACGATAAGCAATATCACACATCCGGCGGTTGTGATCATCCTGCAACGACAAGGGCGAAGAGAAGTCGTGTTTAATCAGCACCCTTATTCTCCCTCGCGGCGCGTTTCTCGGCTAGGGTTAAATGGTGGTCGTTGATGCGGTCGCCGTTGAAGCGGTGATACCAGGGGGCGGATTCCACATCTTTGCCGCGATCTTTGGTCCATTTAATGTCGGGTTTATCACGCAGAACACCGGCACCTTTTTTACCGACATCGGGCACGCTGAGGAAGGGGCGGATGTTGAGGCGCACGCCGTCGTTAAGGTCCGGATCCCAGCCGATGGGCTGCTGTTCTAGTGGTTTCCAGCGCACGAAGATGTCGTAGGGCGCTTCGCCTTCGAGGATCAGCTCCAGCTTTTTCTTGAGAGCTTCGGCGGCGGCGAGCTTCTCTTCAGCGCCATCAATTCCGCTGGTGATGTCCTGCTTCTGGCGCGAAATCCAGTCGCCCAGATAGGTGTAGATCAAGGTCTCCAGCAGCTTGGCGTCAAACTTGTGGTAGTTGACCAAGGCGGCAAAGCCGTCGCGCAGGCCATCCCAGATGTGCCAGATGAAGGGGCGATTTTGAAACAGTTTGCAGTGCTGGGTGAAGAACTTCTCCCGCAGCCAGGTTTCCAGCGTCTTGCCGGCGTGATCGGCGCTTTTGAGTAGTTGTGCCAGAGTATCATTCGACCAGGCATCGCCCCCATTCTGATTAAATGCGGCGGCCAGCAGGTTCAGCAGTCGGTCGCTTGCTGCCGCCTCGCCCCGTACCGGCGGGATGCAGACGATGCCGTCATCATCCACTAATGAATGCCCCCTCTCCCCTTGGGAGAGGGCTGGGGTGAGGGACAGAGTTTCACAGCGCTTGACCCATTCGCGCTGCTCGTCGGCCAGTTCCATTACCTCACCCCCCGTCCCCCTCACCATAAATGGCGAGGGGGAGTCAGGCGAAGTCCCCTCTCCATTTATGGAGAGGGGATTTAGGGGTGAGGTTTCGGCAGGCCAGCGGTAGCCGAGCAGACGGGCAACGGCGACTTGAAGCACCGTATCATCGGTTCTTAATGTACCGTGAATTGTCCATTTTTTTTCTTCGTCCCAGATGACCGAGCCGCAGGGGTGGCCGTGGAAGATCCATTGGGTGGGGTCGTCGGTGTAGGGTTTGGGCAGGCCGTTGGAGTATGTTTCTTCCGCAACTTTGGCCCAGCGATTAACATCGAAGGGGACTTTGGTGATCGTAGCAGCAGTAACTTTCAGCGCTTGATCGACAGCGCGAACTGCGTCGTGAAATTCACTTGAATCCACGTAAGACCATATAGCCGGAATATTATCTTCGGTGGTCGGACAGATTGGACAAATATTGTCGTCAAAAGCTTCGCCAAAATAGAGGAAAGGCTCAAGCTTTCGCATCTTGTTAACTACTACTCCGGGACGACCAAACACGTTTTGACCGTGTAGACGACAACCGAGTTGTTCATTTAACTCCACGTCATTCAAAGGCACTTTGCAAAGTTGAGATCTGCCAGTCCATAGATCACGAGAGTTTGGAGAGTTCAGCCAGTATCTGTGGCTTCTCTGAATCTCAGAAAACTCCCAAAAGAAAGCTAAAAATCTTGGCCCGTCACCTGTTGTACTGCCTTTTCCGTAATCAGCAATCTCTGCAAGCAGCGGGACACTCTCAAACTTCTCAAAACCTACCCTCGCATCCGGATTCTCCAACTGCTTCGCCTGTTCAACGCTCTTGATTTCCCCTGTCAGCAACTGCGCCGCTTTTTCGGCGGCAGTGCGAGGCTCGGAGACATCCACTCCGCGAATCAGGTTGTTACCCTCACCCCAGCCCTCTCCCAGAGGGAGAGGGAGTGAATGTTCCCCTCGCCCTTTGGGAGAGGGGTTAGGGGTGAGGGAGGAATTGCCACGGCTAAGGGTGATTAAGATAGCTTTCACCACCTCACCACTAATGGTTTCAAAGGCACCCGGCCCCAATCGTGCAATCAGATGCCAAGTGTCGTTGTTCAGCAGCTTCTCGCGGAATTTCTTGTAGCTGGTCAGGAAGAGCCAGTTCTGCGGCAGTACGATGCTGGAGGTGCCGCTTTCAACACAAAGTTCTAAACAGCGGTCGAGAAATACGGTCGCCAGATCGTTCTTCGCTTCGGAATAGTGCTTTTCACAAAAATCTCTGAGCCGCTCGTTCTGCTTGCCTCGTGCCAAATACGGCACATTGGTAATCACCCATTGATAGCGTCCGGCAAGCAAGGTTGCGGCCTTTGCCAGTCCTTGAGCCACCACAGCGACCTCTTGTTGCTCGTAACCCTCACCCTCGGTCCCTCTCCCTGAGGGCGAGGGAGGAGAAAAGCTCCTCTCCTTTTGGGAGAGGGGTTGGGGTGAGGGAATCTTCAACGCCTGCTCCAGTGCGCTGGAGAGTTCATCCCATTGCACATAGTGCTCACCTAAACCCTGCTTTTTCGGATCAAGCAGACTACCCAGCACCGGCGCATCCTTAAAGGTATCGTGCATCCAGTCGAGGGCAATCGTCAGGTTCCGTTTACCCAAACCCAGCTGCTTCCACTCCTCTTTCGCCACGCTCACGGACAAACCCGAACAGGCCACATTCAATTCCGGCAGCACGCGGTAGCCGCCAGCGCTCGGGTACTTCCACGCGGTCAGCGCCAGGGCAAACGCCGCCAGCTCCACGCAGCGCTGATCCAGCTCCAGCCCGTGAATATTCTCCCGCAGCACCGCATCGACCGCTTGCTGTGCCGATAACCCTTCCAGCTCCATGCGCATCGGCACCAGCATCAGCAAGGCGGCGACCAGAAAATGGCCGGAACCGCAGCAGGGATCCAGCGTTTTGAGTTCACTTAGATTATCGGGCCAGCCCTCAAACCAACCGGCGGCGGGCATCCAGTGTTCGCCTGTGAAAACGCTGGAGTTATCAGTGGTCAGTGTGCAGTGGTCAGTTTTGACAAACCGGAGATAGGCAAACGGGATTCCGGACCGGCTAAAAAACGATCTCAGTTCATCTTCGTTTGCTGCGCTTTGCAGTAACTCACGCGCTTTTACTGACAACTGTTCACTACCCACTGCCCACTGCCTAACCCACCACGCTCCCAATGAATTGTCGAGCAGGAAGCTGACCATGTAGGGCTCGGTGAAGAGCTGGGTGACAGCAGGCAGCTCCCGTGCGCCGATTTTGACCTCGGCGGCGTTGACCTCGTCCTTTTTCTTCGCCTGCCAGAATTGATAGACCCAACCGAGGCTGTCGGAAGCGGTGAAGACCTCCGGCGGCAGATCGGCCACCAGTCGCTCCAATTTCTGCTGATGCTCCGGCGGCAAGCTGAGTTGAAACACCGGCGAATCGAGGCGAAAGATCTGTGGCAGCATACGGGCAGCAAAGCGGGCGGCCAGTTCCCAACCGTTGGCAGCACCCTCATCGGCAGCAAGGTCATCACACTCTTCAAGGGTAACCGCCACCGGATCGTCGGGGTCGGGATACATCAGCAGATTATTTTCCGCCAGGAAGCGGGCAAACAACATACGGTGCCAGTGTTCGTAGGCGGTCTCTTCAATCAGGCGGCTGATCTCCTGTTCGCCATTGGGTTGGCGCTGGTCGCCTAATTGCCGACCATGCACCCGCAGTCGGCGGCGCAGTTCGCGATCTGTTTCACTTAAATGGCTAAACGGGGCGGTTTCACCGACACCGAGCTGTTGCAGCGCGGCACGGGCGGCGTTTTCAGCCAGTTCACGGGCACTTTTTATAGTGGCTTCAAGGCGGTTACGCAGGGTTTTATCAAGCGGTTGCATTAGCACTGTCCCCCTTGTCTGACAATAGGCGCGTAGCCGTTAGTTACATCAAAGCATTCTTGGCAAGTTCCCGGAAATGCCTCAAGAAAGCGTCTAAGCATGTCTGCATCCTCTTTAAAAACGGTTATCCAAACGCTCCAAAAACCGTTCGCCAAGGCTGTATCCACAATTTGCTCTCTAAAATCATTATTATCGTTGTTGGCTAAACGCTTGCTGGAACGCACCGCAATATCCCAAGCCTCTTTCCGATTCAGCCATCTTCGATCAGAGGCTTTATGATCATTTGGAGTCTTATCGAGACCTGTAAGCCCGATTGTGTTTATTGCTTTTTGTTTTAGATCGCCATCCATTGCAGGAGAGACAACGCCTCCTTCAGAATACTTCAAAGCACGGAAGGTATTGTCCCGATCTGGCCAGAGATACTCACTCAAATCGACATCAGTATTGCCTTTGGTAGCATTGCAGTTGGTGCAGGCTAAAAGAAAATTATTCCAGTTCAAAGCCCGTGTTTGGTCTACCTGAGTTGCCCCCGGAGGATGTTTTGGCTGTACATGTTCAACCGCCAAAGATGTATCAAGATGCATTTCGCAATAGGAACAGTATTCTCCAATCCGGTTAATCAATTCTCCTCTGGCGTTAGCATACTCGCTGAATTGGATATGATGTCCCTGTTTATCTACAGGTCCGTCTCCTCTGGTAACAGGACGCATCTATTTATCTCCCTGAATTTCTGATTTTCCTAACCCTGCAGCCATCCGTTCCATCTCAAGGAAAGCGTGATAGGCGACATTGTCGCTGTAGGGGGCGGACAGCTCATCGAGTTGATTTTTGAGTTGCTCTTTTTGCTTGGTGTCGCCATGTTTCGATTGTTGCAACAGGCGGTAGTATTCTTGCGCCGTTTCATACATTTTCTGATAGCGTTGGCTTCTCTGTGGGATAGCGATTCCCATTACTTCTTCAACGATATCTTCAAGAGAGCGGTGGCTAAATGCATGCCCCGGTCCCGGAGATGCAACTAAATGACCAGATGAGGCGAATTCAACAATCTGTTCCGGATGCAGCGGTGGTTGGCCTAAATCGATCACCTCTCCAGGTTCTAACGATTGGATGATAAAGGGTGAATGGGTCGTAGCAATAAATTGTAGTTTCGGAAAGGCGGACTTTAAATCGGCTACCACACTTCGTTGCCATTTAGGGTGCAGATGCAGGTCGATTTCGTCGATTAAGACCACTCCCTCTGTTCGATTGGCGACCTCTTCCCCCAAGTGCGGATTCAGTTTTGAGGCTCGATGGACGATATCCGCCACCATGGCCAACATATTCCGATAACCATCACTGAGGTAATTAAAGGGAATATGACCTTCTTGCTCCAGGTGGATGGTGATTTGATCTTCAAGGGTATCAAAGTAGAAATCTATAGCGCCTGGCACGCAATGCAATACAATTTCTTTTAATGCATCGAGTACCGGAATATTGTGACCTTTTTGTAGTTTTGCCAGCGAGAGCCGTTTAAACCACTCTTCAAAGGCATTTTGATCCGATTTGGGATCCAGGGCATAGCGATAGGCATCCAGTTGGGACCCGGGCTTACCACTCTTAATATCTTTATGGGTATTCCATAAGCGACCTGAACCGTAATAGAGCATCAGGGGTAACGCTTTTGTACCCCCTTTTTGTATGGCTGCTCTATCTTCTGCACCGAGTACTACGATACTTTTGGCTTTTCCGCCTCTGTCACCAATCTCTCTGAGCCATTGGTAGTGTTCTCCCCCGATTTTGGCTTCAGCCTGTAGAAAAACTTCCGATTGTGGTTCGCGAAAAACCTGTCCTTGTTTTTCAGTAATGATAAAACGAGCGTCCTCTTTTTTGATGGAACCGGCTGCCGTTCTAATTCCTGAACCCTGAAAATAGGTATTGAGCATAATCGATAACGCATCAAGAATTGTCGTTTTCCCAGAACCATTATTTCCAATAATGACCGTAAATTTTTCGTTAAACAGAAACTTTGCCGCCGCATATTTTCTGTAGTTGTTGAGAATTAAATGCTGAATGTTCATGATTGTTAGTCTACTTAATTACAACGGGGCCATTGGGTAGCGCGGTTTTTAACTGTTGGCCGACATCATCTAACCAAGCTTCAATCTCTTCGTCAGTTTTCAGGGTACGACGCGGTACCTGAATAAATTGTGCTTGTGGTTCACAAAGCTCTGCCGCTCCGGTAGCCACATTATCAAACCGCGATGGCAGGGCAGCAACCCGATCACTAAACATCGGCAGGGTGCAGTTATCCAGAGTGGTCAGCACCTCTTCGGTAGTCTGTACGGCTATTACCGGTTGATCTGTCAGAGTCAACTTTTGGGCCGATAGTAGTTGATTACGCTGCTCCGGCTCCAGTTGCTGCCAGTTGGCGTCTTGCTGTAACCGCTGTAAATTTTGTTCATGCCCCGATTGGTAGGCATGGTTCAGACGATTCAGCTCATCACGCAGTAGCTGCGTCAAATTGGCAATCAGGGGGACAACCGGGTCGGGCTGTTGCAGTAGTTGCCGCTGTTGTTCAATTGTTTCGATCTGAGCCTGAATAACATCCGCATCAGGTAGTGAGGCTGCATGGGCAATCAGTCGCTTGAGCAGTTCCCAATTGGGCCAGCGCCGGGCAACTTGTTCGGCTATTTCACCCCAGCTGTCAATGTTGTGGCTGAGTTGTTCGCGTTGTGTATAGAGCAATAACAGCTGTTCATTACCGGCAGTGGTTCGGATTTCATCTAACAGGGTGGTATCGGGGCGTTCGGGCTTGGGGGCTTCACCACCGGCACGATTCGCCAACGCCTCAAGCTTGTGCAGAAATGTCGGCAGGTGGGCTGACTCTTCCCCTTGTTTAACGGTCAGTCCGCTCTTTTGCAGTAGTTTGCGAATCTGAATCCGCTGCGCGGTGGTAATCGTGGTCGATTCGACTTTAAACCCCATTTTACCGATTGATTTGCGTTCTAGCTCTTTCGGATCTACCGTTTGACCCCGCTCGTCGTGTGCCCGAATCAGGCCTGCCACCAGTAGCACCTGTAGTCCGCCATCGACTGCATCCCGTGACCAGCCGTAGTGGTGCCCTTCAAAGTGAGTACGGATGTCGCTTCCCTTTTTACCGCCGGCAATATGGCTTAACAGCGATTTACAGACCGGATTTTTCGCGGCCTCTCCTTCATCACCGACCGCTTTTAAAGCGTCCGGTGCTCCTTTGGCGGCATTGGCATACACTTTGGCCCAGCCGACATGATCGGCGAGATGAAACTGTGGATAGAGTCGCTGTAATGCATTGTGGGCCGCTTCCAGTATCATCTGTTGCAGATCATTACCTAATACTTCGTTACCCCCACCCTGAAACAGTCGCGCGCCTGAGAAAGGCTCTTCCAGTAACTCACGAATTTTTCCATCGGCACTCTGTTTGGAGGTCTCCATCGCAGCACGCGCTTCAGTGCCTTCCGGGGTATTGGGGACTCCGCGCTTATCTAAAGTGGCACTGGCCGCCTTATACTCAATCAGGTGATGGCGCAAATCATCCGCTGAGCGTTTCGGAATATAGAGAAACAGGGTCGGTGATTGGTTTCCCGCTTGCCGGGCATCGGCTCGTACCGAGTTTTCATCGGTACTCCAGCCGTCGCGTACCCAAACACAGATCCGCTGTGCGGCATCGTTTGGTAGTTGAGCCTCAAAGATAGGGGTGATATCACGAGAGACTTTGGCGCTGCCCTGATTGAGTGAGAGTTTTCGGACTATCTCAGCAAATTTCTTACGAATCCGATCGTCGCGTTCGGCCTCAATGCGATGGGTTTGGCTGGAGAGGGAGGCGCGCTGGCTCAAAAACTCATCATTCCAGGCCGAACTCTCTTCGGTTTGAATGCGATACTCATCACCTACCTTCATCAGCAGTTCACACCTGTCCAGCAGAGAGGGAAGTTTACTGCGCAGGGCGGCGGAGCCTTGAGCCAGATCTTCTACCAGCAGATCAGCCAGTGTATCCACAGTGGCGCGGATGCCAATCTCCTGATTGCTGCCAGCCAGTTTAGTCACCAGAAAAACCAGACCACAAGCGCGGGCCATTAAGGTTTCATCTGCCGATCCTTTTATCCAGCTCAGGGTTTTTTCATGGATTTTGCGCGGTAATATACGTGATTGAAGTAGCTTATCGGCCGAGTCGAAGTAGAGATAGTCGGCCGGAACGACACTGCCCAATGGTTGATCCAAATTGGTCTGAATCACTTTATGAATCATACTGAGCTGGTTGCGCAACTGACTATCGGTGCCAGTCTGATCCAGTATCCGTAAGCTGTTCTCCCAGAAACGACGCCGCACCGGGAGGATGGGGTAGTCCTGAGCATACCAGACTATGTCATCCTGCTGATGGCCAATAGTGGTACCTGCCAGATGGCGTGAAATCTCGCCCAAATTGGTCTGCATGATCTGTTCAATCGGCGCTTTGGCTGCCGGTTTTTTGGCCAGAATCACCTGACGAATCACCGCATCAACATCGGCATCGGAGAGCTCTACCCGAATGGTAAAACGCCCCTCCATTTTTTTCAGGTTATTGGTGCCGGTCACAGCTGTCTGACCGGTGCCAATAAACAGCAGTTTGCCGCCGATATTTTTGCAGCAGGCCTCTACCGCCTCTTGTACATCAATAGAGCGCTGGCTATTTTCGCCGATATATTGCTGTACCTCATCCAGCACCACCAGGGTTAACGGAAATTTACCGGCTTTGGTCAGAGCGTGCCGAATCGCTTTGATCATGTCGTCACTGGAGATGTCCTGCACATAGGGGTAGAGGTTATTGAGTGTTTCGACACACGATGCCGGAGATGTGAACAGATTGGGTTTGGCCGCAACCAGTGCCTCATGCAATCCTTCGGCAACATAGAAGTTATCGAGCTCCTCGTTCCAATCAAAACCTTTTTGTGCCACATGGTTAACAACCTGATCGTAAATCCCTTCCTCTTTTAACCACATTACGAATCGGGCAACGGGATACTGCTCCGGCAGACCAACCGATTTGAAGATAATACGTAGCAGCGCCAGGCGAACACTACCACTCGCCCCCGCGCCCAGCGTTCCGGAGGCGGCGTGCAGACCGCCATGACGTTTGGCTGCGGTGGTTAACTCTTTAAGATGCTCCTGAATATTTTGCGGCAAGTTGGCAATACCCTGTGCTGTAGCGCCATCTTCAAATTCGGTGTTAACCCAAAGAGCCCGTAACATTTTCACCAGATGGGATTTACCCGAACCATAAAAGCCACTCACCCAGACCGCCGGTTGTTGCGCCTGATCAATATTTTTCAGATAGGTGTCGAAAATGTGTGCCAACCCTTTTTGGTACTGGCCATCACAGACAAAGGTTTCCAGCTCGTAACGCAGTACAGCGAGAGCGTGGTCTGTTTGATCATCATTAACGCTGGCGACCCCTTCATTAACCAGCTTGCGGGTGGCCGGATCTTTTTGGTAGATATCACAATTTTTCATCAATAGCCTCAGTATTAATACGCATTATCCGCTGTAATCGGCACCGCGAGATAGTTCCAGCCGTCATAACCATCTAACAGACGGTAGTTGTTATTTTCGTAACTGCCGGGAAAAAAGATCAGTAACCGGCCCTGCACCATCGGCGCGAGTTGATCGACCACATCTTTAATTTTAAGAAAACCGAACAGCGAACCGACGCCCTGAATCGCCACAACCGAGTTCTGATCCGCACCATGCTGGCTGAGAAATTGGGCAAATTCATCGGTAATGTAGCTCAGGTATTTTGGCAATAAGGTCGGTAACAGGTGTGGTTTTTGAAAATAGCTTTTGGCATACCGACCCGATGCCAGCCAAACCGCGAAGCTATCGGTAAGATCAAACAGTTTCCAGTCGTGTTGCGATTGCCGGGTGGCCAGCTCAAACTCATCTGTTTTTGCTCTGAGCGTCCGCTCTTCATTTTCGTTATAGACACAAAAAATCACCCGTTGTGCGGACGCGGCATCCTCACGCCAGGGAACTGCAATGTGTTGACTGTAGGATTGAATCAACCGTTTAATTTTGCTCACGGAGCCACTCCATCTCTTCCGGCTTAATTAAGTTGGGAAAATTAACTTCAATGACATCACCGACCCGTTTTAGGGTTATCCACCCTTTGCGGGAAGCCTCTTCCGCCAAATCAATCGCCTTGTCAAAGCTACACTCCAACAGCCGGATATACTCGGTTTGAAACAGCGACTGCCCACGTTCACCGCTGAGGTAGCCCAGTAGTAGCGCATACACGACGCTCCCGGCTGTGGCAGTAGCCATAGTACGGACTTTTTTTGCTCGTCCGTTCAGATGTCCTGATTTTGTCCACGATGCGTTGATGTTTTGTGCCGTCGACTTAAGCGTACCCGCACTAAAACGACCCGGTTCAAGATCGTCAATAAACTGTTCAACGGTTTCGCGCGCTACGGTTGCCCCTTGCGGGGTATTGATAATCAATTGAGCTGTTGAGCGAAAAATGGAGTCGCGAGCATAACTACAGAGTAAGGCGATGAGTGGCTGACTTTCGGGATCGCGGTTCCAGAGATAGAGCAGCGCCCGAAACAGCAGCTTTGAAGTCTCTAAACTATACAGATCGACCAAATGGCGATAGGTCAGCATGCGCGTTTTAGCTGATCGTTTACCCAGACAGTTATCTTCAACTATTGCGTGCAGATAGGCCTTTTTTTTGGCTTCAGGGTTATCGATACAGGCAAACAGCAGACGAAGCTCATTCAACATGATTGTGCGGGAAGAGTGGGCACCGCCTCGCTCAAATTTAAATCCCAATCGGTTTAGGCAGGAACTACTATTACTCATTTTTATCAGTCGTTTCTGTTGCTCTATCACATCTAACCCACTCATCGATCCTTTTTAAATTTCCATAACTGCTGAGAAAATGGCACAACTCAAACGGTCGGGGAGGGATTTAAACGCTAAGTGATGGAAAGAAACCTGTCAAGTTGATTATGGCTAAGGTTATGCAATTACATCCAACTCCAACTCCAACTCCAAATCTTAAAATTCTTCAGACACAAAAAAAGCGGGTAGCCGCAGCTACCCGTATTCCACTCTAAACGCCATTATCTCACCGTATTCGATCAAATACCCGCCTAAAAACCAAAAATTAAGCACCCCAGCCCAAAGCGCCTGATCGGCTTCGGTCCACGCATGCAGCACCGCACTATCCCAGCTACTGCCCGCATTGATCGCCGCCATAAATATCGCAGTCTTGGCCGTACAGTAGAGCAGCATAAACCAGTAAGTAATCACTGGCCGTACGCTAGCCGACAGACCATCGGCCCATCTTACACCGGAGCTATGGCCTTGTGAAGTAACCGCCTGCTGTAAAGTGGCCATCGCCCCGCTATTCCAGCTTGTTTGCGCTTCAGCCTGCTGCTCTGCCAACTGCTGACTCCCGCGCAACTTCTCCAGCTCCAGCGTCTGCTGCTGCAGTTTGAGCTGATGCTGCCGCTCCCCTTTGCGGTCAATCCATTTGAGCACCTCCGGTGCCAGCCTGAAAGTGCCGCCCAGCAACCCACCTAGCAGTGTCTCAATCATTGTGCCCCTCCAAAGATTTTCAGCTTAATCACCGCCCCGGCCAGCAGAGCCAGCACAAAGCCGGTGGTTAAGATTTTGACAAAGGTATGCCACGCAGTGCGCTTGGCCGCGTTATAGGCCTCCAGCAGGCTTCTCAGCGTACGGATATCGTGCGCAGCATCATCGCCATCGAGTCCGACATCGGCTAAGGCGTGACGCGCCCCTTTCTCTGCCACCTCTTCCAATAGCGCCTCAAACTCCTCTCGCGGCATGGTGACCATCCCTTCGCATAAATTCGGTGCATGCATCGCCTCTCTCCTCAAATTTCAATCTCTACAAACGGTAATTCGGGTGCTTCGCCAATCACCTGATCGGCTTTAACAAAAACCCGCTGCCCCAATTCTGCTTCGCCAGTGACTCGCAGCTGCCCACCACCGGGTAATTCAACAATCAGATCGCCACTTTCTTGCCGGCTAATGACTTTTCCTGTCAGCAGTGGTGCTTGCGGTAACAGCCGCTCAAACTCTCGCCAGATATTGCTCATGAGAAATGTCGCTCCACTTCGATGGTTTGCCGGATAGTTAACGATTGCTGCCATTGGGCCTCGCGGTTTATCTTCCAACGCTTTATCGAGCTGGAGGGGGGTGTCGAATTGGTGAAAGAGCTCAGGGCGATGGGGGCCACCTCCAAATCGTGGACCACTCAGGATGGCAGATTCCGACAGGGCACACCGATTCACAAATCGATGATATACCGTCTGCTCAACAACCGCACCTACCTCGGCGAGTTACGCCATCGCGAGGAGTGGGTCAATGGCGAGCATCCGGCGATTATCGAGCAGCCCCTATGGGATAAGGTACAGGCTATTCTCAAAACCAACAGTCGGGTAAGAGGTAACCGAACCCGGGCCAAGGTGCCGTTCCTGCTTAAAGGTTTAATCTTCGGGTCAGATGGTCGGGCGATGTCACCCAATCATACCCGCAAGAAAAACGGCCGGCTCTACCGCTACTACATCCCTCAACGCGATGCCAAAGAGCATGCCGGGGTATCAGGGCTGCCGAGATTGCCCGCCGATGAGATAGAGACAGCGGTGATTAACCAGCTCAGAGGTATTCTTCGCTCCGAAACCATGATTCAGCAGATATTACCCAACGCCCGGCAGCATGAACCGGCTATTGATGAAGCCCAAGTCACCGTAGCGATGACGCAACTGGATGCGATATGGGAGGAGCTGTTTCCGACTGAACAGCAGCGCATTGCTCAACTGCTGATTCAAAAGGTGACTGTCTCCAGCAGTGAGGTACAGTTGCAATTGCATTCTACCGGACTGCAGAGTGTGGCGCTGGAACTGCATCAGCCACAGGCAGGTGCGGCATGAGTTACCATACCGTTATGCGGCAAACCGGTGAGGCAGAGATAGGCGAGGGGAGTGGTGGCAGTGCAGTTGTGACACTGCCGATACAGGTCAAACCACGAGGGGAGCGCAAGCAGATTATTGCTCCGGATGGCCAGTCCCGGCAGCGGGTCGAGATAACACCGATGCAGCAGGCGCTGCTACGAGGGTATCGTTGGCTGTAACTCCTCATAAACCGTTAGCATTCTCGCCGCTGATTTTGCTAGACTAATGCCATCAAATTCATCAACTCGCCAAAATTCAAACTGAACCAGTGACCGATACAGAACAGACATTACTCAGCATGCTACTTGCTCAACAAGAGAGAATTGAGCAGTTGGAAGCGGAGATTATTCGTCTGAAGAATCTGAATCAAAAACCGACCATCAAGCCGAGCAAAATAGATCAGCAGGATGACGCTGACTCATCCGGTGATGCCAACTCTGATGAAGAAGGTAATGAGTCAACAGATAATCAGGACAAATCGGGTCGTGGCAAAAAACGCAACTCAGGTCCCAAAGGAAGCAAAAAAGATAAATTAGTCGTCACAACGCTTCGCGAGCTTGCCCCGCCCGATCTGCCTGACGATCCGAAAGAGGCAGGATGGAAGCATGTGAGTCATAGCGACTATCTGGTTCAGGAGCTGTTGATGGAAGTCAATGTGATCTGCTATCGGCGCGAGGTGTGGCGTCGTCCGGATGGCTCATTGGCGATTGGCGAGTTGCCTGACGATGTTAAAGGTCATTTTGGCCCTACTCTCAAAAGCTATCTGCTCTACCAAAACCACCACGGCTGCATGACACAGCCACGAATTCACCAACAATTGACAGAAATAGGGTTCCAGCTTTCCACCGGACAACTGAGCCAGCTTTTAACCGAAGGGCATGACGCGTTTCATGAAGAAGCGCTTAGTGTGTTACAGGCTGGGATAGATGTCTGTGATTATCTGCAAACCGATGATACCGGTGCGAGGCACGATGGGAAAAATGGCTATTGCACGGTCATTACCAATGACCTGTTTACATGGTTCGGGAGTACAGAGAGTAAAAGTCGGATCAATTTTTTGACGCTGTTGCAGGCAGGCGAGTGTCGCTATGTCCTCAATTCTGAAGCGTTGACCTATATGAGCGGACAAAAATTCCCGCAGAAAAAACAAGAACAGCTGAAATTAGGTCAAACATTCACAGACCGCGACTCATGGCATATCCATCTGAGGAAAGTGGGAATCACAAACCAACGCCATATCCGGATAGTGACCGAAGGGGCTCTGCTCGGTGGGTTAGTCGATTTAGGATTTGATACGAATATCGCCCTGATAAGCGATGATGCCGGTCAGTTTAACCTGTTTTACCATGCGTTGTGTTGGATTCATGCCGAGCGGGTTGATGAGCTGTGTCGAACAAAAACCAGCTATATGTTGATGAACAACGCACTGAGCCGGCTAGCAGCGAATAAAACAGAGTTATTTCGGGTGTTAGAGCGCCCCGACATCCCCTTACACAACAACCTCAGTGAGCGAGAAATCCGGGAATATGTGACCCGACGAAAAATCAGCGGTTCAACCCGCAGCGAAAACGGGCGCCGCTGTCGGGATACTTTTACAAGCCTGAAGAAAACCTGCCGAAAACTCGGAATCTCGTTTTGGGATTATCTGAACGACAGGATATCTGGCGCCAATAAATTAATCCCGTTAGCTGATGCGATCAGAAATGCCGCTGTTGCTAACGGTTAATGAGAAGTTACGTTTGGCAGATGTGCAGGCATCCACTTAAATAAGCGAAATTAAAGCTTGCTTTATATGCTTTTTATAGACATCAAATAACCTACGACATAAGTTATTAATTGACTGTTTTAATTACTCATGTTAATTTTAAAACTTGGCCATGTTTGAAAGATGACGAAACGATGAATAGGGTCGTTTTGTGATATAAAACCAATTACAACACAGTTAAGGACAGCTTGCATATGACTCCTGTTATCGCACACTATCGAAAAATTGATAACTCAGCACAACTATTGGCTTCGCACCTGCAGAGTGTGGCGCAACTGGGTGCTGCATTCGGTGATAAAATCGATCTGGCTGAAATGGCAGAGTTGCTGGGATTATTGCATGATTTAGGTAAATATAGCGCCGCTTTTCAAGCCTATTTAGGTTCAGCGACCGGACAGATAGACCCCGATGCCGATGGTTGGATCGACGCAACCCATCAAAAAGGCAAAATTGACCACTCCAGCGCCGGAGCGCAGTGGATTTGGCAGCAGTGGCAAGGTTATGGTGAGTTGGGAAAACTAGCCGCGCAAATGATTGCACTCTGCGTCGCCTCCCACCACAGCGGCCTGATTGACTGTTTAACCCCTGAAGGAGACGATAACTTTAACAAACGGATCCAAAAAGAGGAGAGCAAAACCCATCTTAACGAAGTCAATGCAAAAATAGATGCGGAGATTCGTCAACGTTTGGAACAGTTGAGCGATAAAACGGTTCTTAACGCCTTTTTGACTCGATTACAATCGATCACTCAGGGTAGGCCACCCCTACAGCGTGACTTCTATCTTGGTATGGTCACCCGTTTTCTGTTTAGTGCTTTAATTGATGCGGATCGACAAGATAGTGCTGATTTTGAAACGCCCGAAAATCGCCAGTTTCGCGTCAAAGATCGACCCGACTGGCCTATTGCTATCGAACGATTTGAAGCTGCTCTGCAAAACTGGTCAGCAACAACACCAATAGATACGATTCGTCAACGCATATCCGATAACTGCTACCAACGGGCAAACGGTGAGCGAGGATTATATACTCTGTCGGTACCCACCGGTGGCGGTAAGACTTTAGCCAGCCTCCGTTTTGCACTGCATCATGCACAGCAGCATCAGATGGATCGGATTTTTTATATTATTCCCTACACCTCCATCATTGAACAAAATGCTACTGCGATTCGTGAACTACTGGAGCAGGAGGGCGATGTTACCCCATGGGTGTTAGAACACCATAGTAATCTTGAACCCGAGCATCAAACCTGGCATAGCAAACTAAGTAGTGAAAACTGGAGTGCGCCGATTGTGCTGACGACCATGGTGCAGTTTCTGGAGACCCTGTTTGCTGGCGGAACCCGTAGTGCGCGACGACTGCATCAATTCGCTAACAGCGTGCTGATTTTTGATGAGATTCAGACCTTGCCAGTCAAGATGGTTCATCTCTTCTGTAATGCACTTAATTTTTTATTGGAGCAGACCCAAACCACAGCACTGCTCTGTACCGCGACTCAACCGCTGTTACAGGGATTAAAACATCCCGATAAAGGGGAACTAAAACTCAACCCCGCTAACGAATTAGCGGGTGATGTTGGTCAGCTCTTTGATGATCTGGAACGAATTGAGTTTATCGATCAACGACGAATGGGGGGCTGGCAGGCCGATGAGATTGCACAATTGGCGCAACAGCAACTGAGAGAACAAGGCAGTACTTTGGTAATTGTGAATACCAAGGGCTGGGCTAAAACGATCTATCAGCTCTGTTGTGATGGGGTTGACCAAGAGAGCATCTACCACCTCTCTACCCATCAGTGTGCCGCACACCGTAAGGTTATCTTGACGACGATTAAACAGCGGTTAGCCGATAAACTACCGGTACTGCTTATTAGCACGCAGCTCATAGAGGCCGGTGTCGATATTGATTTTGCCAGCGTTATCCGTTTTATGGCAGGACTCGATTCTATCGCTCAAGCGGCGGGACGCTGTAATCGTCATGGTGCCAATCCCAATCATCGCGGTCAAGTGACGATTATCAACCCCGCAGAGGAGCCTTTAGAATGGTTAATTGATATTCGCATCGGCAAAGAGAGCGCCGATCGGGTAATGAGAGAATTTGCCGCTAACGAATGGCTGAAACCCAAAGCGATAAGTCGCTATTTTGACTACTACTTCTACCAGCGAGCCGATGAGATGAGTTATCGCGTTGATAGCGACTCATTACTTAGTTGGTTAAGCTGTAATGATAAAAATAGTGGTTATCAGGATAAACCGAAATTACAGCAATCGTTTATGAGTGCAGGTAAGGCGTTTAAGGCGATTGATGCACCGACCGAACCGCTCTTAGTGCCCTATAGTGAAGGGGAGCAGATTATTGCTGAGTTGTGCGCCGTTGCCAAAGATTTCCAACCTGCGCTTTACCGAAAACTGCTGCGATCGGCTCAGTCCTATAGTGTGAACCTCTATGCCAATGATTGGCGCAGGTTGAGCGAAGCCGGAGCAATTTATGAAATTACTGCAGGTGAGGGGGTCTACTATCTTGATTCTCGCCATTATAGTGATGAATGGGGTATTAATGATAAAGCGGTGGAGGCGATGCCATTTTTAGGTGTTTAAACAAGGGGAAAGAGTTTGCAAAATAGTATTCAATTTAAAGTGAGTGGCCGTTATGCTCTGTTTACCGATCCGGTAACACGGGTCGGTGGCGAAAAGTGCAGCTACCATCTACCCACCTACGAGGCGATAAAAGGGATCACCAAATCGATCTACTGGAAACCGACGATTATCTGGGTAGTGGATCGGGTGCGGGTGATTAAGCCGCTCCGTACCCAGACCAAAGGTACCAAACCGATTAAATATCAGGCAGAAGGTAATGATCTGGCCATCTACACCTTTTTGCGCGATGTCGAGTATCAGGTTGAAGCCCATTTTGAGTGGAATGAACACCGTCCTGAGTTAACCGCTGATCGCAATCCACAGAAACATCTGGCGATTGCTCAAAGAATGGTCGAACGGGGTGGACGGCAGGATATTTTTCTCGGCACCCGTGACTGTCAGGGCTATGTTGAGCCCTGCACATTTGGCGAGGGTAAAGGGGCCTATGACGAAATTGACGAGCTTGGCTTCGGTGTACAGTTTCACGGCTTTGATTATCCGGATGAGAGTGGCAATCCGGAGTTGGTGAGCCGATTTTGGCAAGCGGTGATGCAAAAAGGGGTAATTCATTATCCACGCCCCGAAGGGTGCACTCTGCGCCGTCATGTACGCAAGATGGAGGCGAAGCCATTTGAGCTCGATGAAAATCAGTGTACTGTTGCAGATGAGGAGGAGCAGTCATGAGTTGGATGGCGAAACTTTATGATACCTATGACGCTGCCATGCAGCTCGATTTGGATGGCGATCAGGCGTTGATGCCTATTAGCCACTCCATACAGAATGCCCATATTCATATTGTGTTAGATGGTGACGGGAAATTTATCCGTGCAGAAGTACTCGATAAGTTGCAGATTATGTTACCCGCTACCGAAGCTTCAGCGGGTCGAACCAGTGGTGAAGCCCCTCATGCACTGGCCGATAAACTGCAATATGTAGCTGCTGATTACAGTGAATTTGGTGGAACTAAAAAAGCTTATTTTTCTAGCTATCATGACCAGTTATCAGCATGGTGTAACTCAATCTACGTCCATACTAAAGCACAAGCGGTTTTAAGCTATATCGAACAGGAGCGGGTAATAGCCGATTTAGTGGCGCAACAGGTAATTCATCTGGATGATAACGGTCATTTACTAAACTGCTGGGAGCATGAGGAGGAGATTCCTGCTCTGTTTAAAATATTACCTAAACAGAAAGGCGAAACCGATCAAGGTGCAGCACTGGTCTGTTGGAGTGTTGAACTCTCCGGTGATCGGCAGCCTCATACATGGCTCGATGAGACTCTGCAACAGAGCTGGGTCGATTATCAGGCGAGTGAAAGTTCTGATGCCGGGTTCTGTTTTATTACCGGAGAGAATGCACCGCTGGCAACTTCGCACCCTGCTAAACTGCGCCATTCCGGCGATAGCGCAAAGTTAATTTCAGCCAATGATAGCAGCGGTTTTACCTATCGTGGTCGTTTTACTACTCCGCAGCAGGCTGCTTCGGTTGGTTTTGGTGCTACGCAAAAAGCCCACAATGCCCTGCGCTGGCTAATCAAACGGCAGGGATTTCGTAACGGCGATCAGGTTTGGGTCAGTTGGGCGGTATCGGGTCAACCGATCCCGGAGCCGGCAGTCAGCAGTTGGGATTGGAATCTAAATCTTGATGCGCTGGATAATACAACCGATCATGCAACGGAATCGGTTAGCAATGACAACGAACCCACGCTACAACACAGTCGTAATTTAGGCGCACAGTTTGCCAAACAGTTGAACCGTTATCTGGCAGGGTATCGTGCCAAACTGAAGCCGACGGAGGAGGTCGTGGTAATGGGGCTTGACTCGGCTACGCAGGGACGAATGAGTCTAATCTACTACCGCGAACTACTGTCGGGGGAGTTCTTAGATCGGGTTGAGCAGTGGCACCGCCAGTTTGCTTGGTATCAGCGCCATAGCGAAGAGCTACCCACCGAGGGTAAAAAGAAGCCGAAAACGCGCACTATCTGGCCGATTGCCTCACTCGCACCACGAAAAATTGCTGAAACGATTTACGGCAGTCGTCTCGATGATGCGCTGAAAAAGAGCGTGATTGAGCGGCTGATGCCCTGCATTATTGATCAACGCCCGCTACCTGAAGATTTACTGCGATTAGCGGTAAAGCGGGTCAGTAATCGGGTCGGTTATCCCACTGACGAGTGGTGGCGTTGGGAACAGGATTTAGGCGTAGCCTGCGCCCTCTATCGCGGCTATCGTGCCCGTCATCCTCAAATGAATCAACAAAAGGAGTACTCTATGGCTTTAGAAGAAGAGAACCACAGTCGTGACTATCTCTACGGTCGTCTGCTGGCGATTGCCGAACGCATTGAGGAGGTCGCGCTCAGTGTTGGCGGTGAGAATCGTACTACCATGGCGGCGCGACTGATGCAGCGCTTTGCCGATCGTCCCTATACCACCTGGCGCACGCTGGAGCTGTCGTTACAGCCCTATATGCAGCGGCTCCAAGTATCCCGAACCGGCTTTTTAGTCAATCGTAAACGAGAGCTGGATCAGATTTTGGCACAATTTATCCCGGCCGACTTTATCAGCGATAAGGCACTCAGTGGTGAGTTTCTGCTCGGCTACCATTGTCAGCGCATGGCGCAAAAACCCAAATTAACGGACGATAGCAGTGAACATGCTGAATCCATCGAACTATCGAATCAGGAGTAATAGAAATGAGTCTGAACCATAAAATTGATTTTGCCATTATCTTTAGCGTCAACCATGCCAATCCCAATGGCGATCCGCTCAATGGCAACCGTCCCCGTACCGATTATGATGGCTACGGCGAAGTGACTGATGTCTGCCTTAAGCGTAAACTACGCGATCGACTGTTGGCTGATGGCGAGTCTATTTTTGTACAGTCGGATGAGAAGAAGATTGATGGCATGACTAGTCTGAAAAATCGTGCTGAATCAGCTGAGTTTGGGCTAGGTAAAGATGCCTTTAACGCTAAAAAAACCACACCGAATGAAGCGGCTAAATTGGCGTGTGAGAAGTGGCTCGATGTCCGCAGTTTTGGCCAATTATTTGCTTTTAAAAGTGAGAGTAAAGATGGGGTATCGATTCCGATTCGGGGGCCGGTCACAATACAGTCTGCTTTTAGTGTTGAACCGGTGAGCATTACCAGTACTCAAATCACCAAAAGCGTCAGCGGTGAGGGTGATGGTACTAAACGCAGCAGTGATACGATGGGTATGAAACACCGTGTTGATAGAGCAGTCTATGTAACCTATGGTGCGATGAGCCCGCAGTTAGCCGAACG
This sequence comes from Ectothiorhodospiraceae bacterium BW-2, assembly GCA_008375315.1. Lineage (NCBI taxonomy): Bacteria > Pseudomonadati > Pseudomonadota > Gammaproteobacteria > Chromatiales > Ectothiorhodospiraceae > Ectothiorhodospiraceae bacterium BW-2. Next base: position 1,627,766 of record CP032507.1, read on the forward strand.
CACCGGTTTTAGCGATGCGGATGCTGAACTGTTAAAAGCGGCTTTACCGCGTCTGTTTGAAGGCGACGCCTCCTCAGCCAGACCTGAGGGAAGTATGGTGATCGAAAAGGTGATTTGGTGGCAACACAACTGTAAAAGTGGCCAATATTCCTCAGCGAAAGTGCACCGTAGTCTGCAAGTTAATGCCGACGGGAGTTATACTTTGGAATCACTGACCGATTTGCAGCCTGAAGAGATTAATGGGTTTTAGGTGCGAGCGATGAAAACAATTACCTTACAAATTGATGAGACCATTCAGGAAAAATTTGAGTGGTTGCTACACCATTTTAGTCAGGATGAGCTGAAAATTATCGAACAGAGCGAATATCAGAGTGATGATCACTATCTGCGAACCATTCCGGGAATGGTCGAGTCAATAAAATCTGCTCGCAAAGAGCCATTAGAGAGTGGCGTAGAGCTCTCACAATTGGATTGGTGATGTACCGGCTGTTATTGATGAAACAAGCCCAGAAGGATGCTAAAAAACTCGCCTCATCCGGGTTAAAAGCGATTACGAATCGGCTATTGGGTTTGATTGCAGAAAACCCATACGGCTATCCACCTGGCTATGAGTACCTGAAGGGGGATTTGGCGGGGCTGATTAGTCGTAGGATTAATCGACAACATCGGTTGGTATATGAGGTGATTGAATCTGAAAAGATCATCAAAGTTTATCGAATGTGGACACACTACGAGTAGTGTATGGCCTATTACTCTGAGGATGAACTGCTGCAACTCTCTGGTTTGCAACACCTGGCCTTCTGCTCACGCCAGTGGGCACTGATTCATATTGAGCAACAGTGGCAGGAGAATCGTTATACCGCTGAGGGGCAGATTCTGCACCAACGCGCCGACAGTGGAAGTCATGAAAAACGCGGTGATACGATTACGGTACGCTCGTTACGATTACAGTCGTTGCGGTTAGGACTATCCGGCATTGCCGATGTAGTTGAATTCCACCGGGTAACCAGCGGGGGTTGTCCATTGCCACACCATCGTGGCTTGTGGCAACCCTATCCGGTCGAATACAAACGGGGTCGTAAAAAGCGGGAAGATTGGGATGAGGTGCAGCTCTGCGCTCAGGCGCTCTGTCTGGAAGAGATGCTGCAAGTGTCGCTTGGGGAGGGTTCACTCTATTATGGCCAAACCCATCGACGGGTTAAAGTTACCTTCACCGAAGCGTTACGCCAACGAGTGGAGGCGTTAGCCGCACAGATGCAGCAGTTGTGGCAACAGCAGCAGACTCCGGCAGCGCAGCCGGATGCGAAGTGCGAACACTGCTCGCTCTACGATCGTTGTCTGCCAGATGGTGTTGCAGGGCGCAGTGCAAAAAGTTACCTGCAACAGCTATGGGAGGCAGACGATTGAAAAAATTACTCAATACGCTCTATATCACCACACAGGGTGCTTTCATTGCCAAAGAGGGCGAAACCCTGCTGATACGGGTCGAAAAAGAGACCAAATTGCGCCTCCCAATCCATACTCTGGGCGCTGTTGTCTGTTTTGGTCAGGTATCGGCCAGTCCGGCAGCAATGGCCTTTTGTGCTGAACACGATATTCTGCTGGCATTTTACACCGAACAGGGTAAATTTCAGGCACGAGTGCAGGGCGCGGTGAGTGGTAATGTGTTATTACGACGACAGCAGTATCGTTGGGCGGATAGTGAAACACAGTCAGCAACCATTGCCCGTGCAATAATTAGTGGAAAAATCGCCAACAGCCGCACCGTCATTGGTCGGGCACTGCGTGATCATCCGGATCATGCAGAAAAACAGGCCTTAGAGCAGAGCCATCTACACTTTAAGTCGCTGCTGCGAACCATTGGGCGTGATGATTCGCTCTCGCTCGATAGCTTGCGTGGTATAGAGGGCGAGGCGGCAAAGCGCTATTTTGCCGTTTTTGATGTGTTGATTTATGGCGATAAACAGCACTTTTTCTTTAAGGGGCGTAGCAAACGGCCACCGCTGGATAATGTGAATGCGCTGTTGTCGTTTGTCTATACCCTGTTAGCTCACGATATCACCGCAGCATTGGAGGGCGTCGGTCTCGATCCTGCGGTGGGCTATCTGCATCGGGATCGCCCCGGGCGTGCCGGCTTGGCGCTGGATCTAATGGAGGAGTTACGCGCCTATTTGGCGGATCGGTTGGTTTTATCACTTATTAATCGCAAACAGGTAAAGGGGAGTGGTTTTAATCAAAGTGAATCGGGGGCAGTGGTGATGGATGAGGCGACACGAAAAACGGTGCTGGTCGCGTGGCAAGAGCGAAAGCGTGAGACCATTACCCACCCGTTTCTGGATGAGAAGGTCGAAATTGGCCTGCTGCCGCATATTCAGGCGATGCTATTTGCCCGTTATGTTCGGGGGGATCTGGATGGTTATCCACCTTTTATCTGGCGTTAGTTTATCAGGAGGCTTTGATGTTGGTATTAGTGACCTATGATGTCAAAACAGAAGATGCAGCCGGGGCAAAACGGTTGCGGCGAGTCGCTAAGGTTTGTAAAGATGTGGGGCAGCGGGTGCAATATTCTGTGTTTGAGTGCTGGGTCGATCCGGCGCAGTGGGCGATGTTGCGACAGCGTTTAATTGATACCATTGATGAAGATCAGGATAGTTTGCGTTTTTACTTTTTAGGTTCTAACTGGAAAAAGCGTATTGAGCATATTGGCGCTAAACCGGCGTATGATCCGGAAGGGGTGTTACTGGTGTAAATTACCAGTTGCGAACCGGAAGCGATCATAATTATTGTGGTGGGTTCGCAATTTTGTAAGCTCTTTAAAAATATGATTATTTTTTTGTTTTTTTCATGAGGGTTATGTTTTTATGGAAAATTGGCGTTTGGATCGCAAAAATGGGATACTAAAGCTAAGCTGTAGCACTGATTTTTAGTGGTGCAGTCGCCCCCCGTGCGGGGGCGTGGATTGAAACTTTTGGCACCAGTGAATATATTGACGATAGAGACGTCGCCCCCCGTGCGGGGGCGTGGATTGAAACATGTGATACATATCCGATCTAGCCAGTACCTCATGTCGCCCCCCGTGCGGGGGCGTGGATTGAAACGTTCGAGCAGAGATACCAGAGCAGCTCCAGCAAAGTCGCCCCCCGTGCGGGGGCGTGGATTGAAACGCGAGTTTGGCTTTACCAATCCGGTGCTGATAGGTCGCCCCCCGTGCGGGGGCGTGGATTGAAACCCTGACCGCAAAGGCGCAAAGCTGACAGACTTTAAGTCGCCCCCCGTGCGGGGGCGTGGATTGAAACATTGTTACCGCATAGGTTCCAAATGCGATGGCGAGTCGCCCCCCGTGCGGGGGCGTGGATTGAAACATATCGATCTGGATAAAATCTGAACCACAAGACGGTCGCCCCCCGTGCGGGGGCGTGGATTGAAACGATGTAATTGATGTCGAACCTAACTTGCAACACCGTCGCCCCCCGTGCGGGGGCGTGGATTGAAACTCTGCGACCAAGGCATCAGACACACCGTCATTTAGTCGCCCCCCGTGCGGGGGCGTGGATTGAAACGTCTCCGGAGCGAGATGTTGATCCTGATGATGTTCGTCGCCCCCCGTGCGGGGGCGTGGATTGAAACATTGGTGCCGGTGGCGATGCTGAACTGGTCGCCGGTCGCCCCCCGTGCGGGGGCGTGGATTGAAACCAACCCTTCCAGCTCGATACCGAACGCATTTTGCGTCGCCCCCCGTGCGGGGGCGTGGATTGAAACCACGTCTACGTCATCACCTAACTCAACCTCATCGTCGCCCCCCGTGCGGGGGCGTGGATTGAAACACGCGCTGGCAGCGCTACGGCTGATCTACCCGCTGTGTCGCCCCCCGTGCGGGGGCGTGGATTGAAACAGAATGGCTTCGCGGGTGATGGCGATAATGTTAGGTCGCCCCCCGTGCGGGGGCGTGGATTGAAACTTAACGCGGCATCTGCTCGCTCAACAACTCATGGAGGTCGCCCCCCGTGCGGGGGCGTGGATTGAAACCGGGCATCGAGGCGGTCTGCTATATCCCCCCAGGTCGCCCCCCGTGCGGGGGCGTGGATTGAAACCGGATGATCCCGTACCCCGAATCGCTGTCTATAAGTCGCCCCCCGTGCGGGGGCGTGGATTGAAACCCCCTCGCACCGAACGACGACCAAGTGGACAGCAGTCGCCCCCCGTGCGGGGGCGTGGATTGAAACGATTGGCGATACGGTGACCGAGATGCGAGAGATCAGTCGCCCCCCGTGCGGGGGCGTGGATTGAAACGGGCAGCGGGAAAACCACGGTCAACATCAGCCGAGGTCGCCCCCCGTGCGGGGGCGTGGATTGAAACAGGCAAATCTGCGCTCGCGCCAGCAATGGTGGGGAGTCGCCCCCCGTGCGGGGGCGTGGATTGAAACGGCATGGCGTGGGTCAGGGGGGGCATAGATGGATAGTCGCCCCCCGTGCGGGGGCGTGGATTGAAACAGGCGCATTGACTATAGCAATTGGGGAGGAGAGTGTCGCCCCCCGTGCGGGGGCGTGGATTGAAACGTACGAGGGCATCGCCTTATTGTACGCGCACCTTGTCGCCCCCCGTGCGGGGGCGTGGATTGAAACCTTTGGGCAATCCAAAATATTACCTAAGATAGGTCGCCCCCCGTGCGGGGGCGTGGATTGAAACTTTTTGGCGTCCATTATTTGTCCCGCCGATCTATGTCGCCCCCCGTGCGGGGGCGTGGATTGAAACCTCCACGCCAAGATCGACTCGCCCCCTGGCAGGGGGTCGCCCCCCGTGCGGGGGCGTGGATTGAAACGATATTATGGCCACGGCTGCCAGCAAAAGTAGCGTCGCCCCCCGTGCGGGGGCGTGGATTGAAACATAAACGGGGAAGCCGTCCTCCCATATTTGGAGGGTCGCCCCCCGTGCGGGGGCGTGGATTGAAACTTTTTTGGCGTCCATTATTTGTCCATGCTATCTTGTCGCCCCCCGTGCGGGGGCGTGGATTGAAACTTTTTGGCGTCCATTATTTGTCCCGCCGATCTATGTCGCCCCCCGTGCGGGGGCGTGGATTGAAACGATACCCCTTGCTATTTGTCCCACTTAGATATCGTCGCCCCCCGTGCGGGGGCGTGGATTGAAACCGATAATTTTGCATTGCTATTTGTCCCACTTAGAGTCGCCCCCCGTGCGGGGGCGTGGATTGAAACATGGCAGGGCGCTGTGTCCTGCCAGCAACTTGGGTCGCCCCCCGTGCGGGGGCGTGGATTGAAACGGTTATATCGCCAGTTGATACCGCGGCTACCGTAGGTCGCCCCCCGTGCGGGGGCGTGGATTGAAACAAGCTTGAACGGTTATAGGGGTATAAATGTTTTTGTCGCCCCCCGTGCGGGGGCGTGGATTGAAACAAAATTGAACGGCCGTTTGGTAGGGAGCTGTGGCGTCGCCCCCCGTGCGGGGGCGTGGATTGAAACACTATCCGACAATTTGCTGAATTCTTGGCTCGCCGTCGCCCCCCGTGCGGGGGCGTGGATTGAAACGTGGAATCGCGATTAGAGGGGGTTACAATATGTTGTCGCCCCCCGTGCGGGGGCGTGGATTGAAACTTTTTAGTTCTCGCTTTATCCAGTGATCTAGCGGGTCGCCCCCCGTGCGGGGGCGTGGATTGAAACCCCCGCTATGACCCATCGCTATCGCTCGGGTCAATGTCGCCCCCCGTGCGGGGGCGTGGATTGAAACTCAACAAACACACCTCGCTTAACAGCACCGCCAGTCGCCCCCCGTGCGGGGGCGTGGATTGAAACGTAACACTCAGTGAGATCGCCAATATCAATATCGTCGCCCCCCGTGCGGGGGCGTGGATTGAAACGTAACACTCAGTGAGATCGCCAATATCAATATCGTCGCCCCCCGTGCGGGGGCGTGGATTGAAACGTTACACCTGTGCCATCATACCATGCGCAATATGTCGCCCCCCGTGCGGGGGCGTGGATTGAAACTTTGCCAGCAGGAATCGCACTAAACTTAGATCGGCGTCGCCCCCCGTGCGGGGGCGTGGATTGAAACGCATTGTCGTTGATTGTTACTGTTACTCCCTCAGTCGCCCCCCGTGCGGGGGCGTGGATTGAAACATCGGCTGTTTGTCCCTTTGATCTTGCTCAACTCGTCGCCCCCCGTGCGGGGGCGTGGATTGAAACGTCCCTGCCCCTGCTGCGCCGAATTGCAGCATATGTCGCCCCCCGTGCGGGGGCGTGGATTGAAACGTTCTGACATTCGGGAATGTGCTGAGGCTGCGTGTCGCCCCCCGTGCGGGGGCGTGGATTGAAACGGCTCTATGAAAGAGGAACAGAACAATACATTACGTCGCCCCCCGTGCGGGGGCGTGGATTGAAACGCCTTACCCAGAACACAGGAGAGTAAAAAATGAGTCGCCCCCCGTGCGGGGGCGTGGATTGAAACACACCCCACGTGTATTGGATGCCAATTGCATCAAGTCGCCCCCCGTGCGGGGGCGTGGATTGAAACGCGCTCTTCTGCGGCGGTGATGGCGGCGGTTAAGCGTCGCCCCCCGTGCGGGGGCGTGGATTGAAACGCAATATGCGCATCGTAAGTATTTGATTTTATTGGTCGCCCCCCGTGCGGGGGCGTGGATTGAAACCCGCCAAACCCTGCAAAATTGGTACAAACACAAGCGTCGCCCCCCGTGCGGGGGCGTGGATTGAAACGGCGAGCGATTTTATAATGCCATCGTCATCGCCCGTCGCCCCCCGTGCGGGGGCGTGGATTGAAACGCAGCTCCGGTCGTTCATTTTCGGGGGCGGTGGGTCGCCCCCCGTGCGGGGGCGTGGATTGAAACGCATACGCTTCGCGTGTCGCGGTCATCGTCTCTCGTCGCCCCCCGTGCGGGGGCGTGGATTGAAACAAGCAGCTTGTGCTGCTGCGGGGTGATGACTTGGTGTCGCCCCCCGTGCGGGGGCGTGGATTGAAACGATTTGGGCATGGGCAATGGCACTCATGGTTAATGTCGCCCCCCGTGCGGGGGCGTGGATTGAAACAAGCCGACATCCCCGCCATACCCAAGAGCAAAACGTCGCCCCCCGTGCGGGGGCGTGGATTGAAACTAGTTGGTTCATGCTCTGTTCACGGGGAGCTTGCGTCGCCCCCCGTGCGGGGGCGTGGATTGAAACGGTCAGCTCGGCGACTATAGCTGAGGAATAGCATGTCGCCCCCCGTGCGGGGGCGTGGATTGAAACGCCCTGAAATACTGACTGTTTTTAGCCCGGATGCGTCGCCCCCCGTGCGGGGGCGTGGATTGAAACGTCAAGTCGCTTCCAGTGAGCGATCAATTTTTTTGTCGCCCCCCGTGCGGGGGCGTGGATTGAAACGCCGTCCACTAAAACGACGCTAAACCATGTCCGGTCGCCCCCCGTGCGGGGGCGTGGATTGAAACTATAATTTGTCATTGCGAATACCCCTAATTGCTATGTCGCCCCCCGTGCGGGGGCGTGGATTGAAACATCTTTGGAAGACGATGGGCTGCTTAGCAGGCATGTCGCCCCCCGTGCGGGGGCGTGGATTGAAACCGGTTACCGTCAACTACGACGGAGTAGTACTCTGTCGCCCCCCGTGCGGGGGCGTGGATTGAAACTGATTCGCGCACTGCGGCTAGTCACCATTGGTGTGTCGCCCCCCGTGCGGGGGCGTGGATTGAAACGTGACCAAACGGGGGCCAATCTCCAATAGGTCCTGTCGCCCCCCGTGCGGGGGCGTGGATTGAAACAATCTCCTTTTGGCATACAGGTTGTAGTCGCTCGTCGCCCCCCGTGCGGGGGCGTGGATTGAAACATACCGGGTTGGGACGTAGTCTGGCTGGCTGTACGTCGCCCCCCGTGCGGGGGCGTGGATTGAAACCTCGATCACTTGATCGAGGACGGCGATCTACAGGTCGCCCCCCGTGCGGGGGCGTGGATTGAAACACGGGTAATTGGTGTATTGATACTGCTTTTAATAGTCGCCCCCCGTGCGGGGGCGTGGATTGAAACTACTTTAACCTGAGCGACGAGTGGCGCGATTTTTGTCGCCCCCCGTGCGGGGGCGTGGATTGAAACCTCTACGGAGGACTACATAGACAGCTATTTATGCGTCGCCCCCCGTGCGGGGGCGTGGATTGAAACCTCGATCACTTGATCGAGGACGGCGATCTACAGGTGTCGCCCCCCGTGCGGGGGCGTGGATTGAAACGTGGAAGCATGATCAAGAATGCTACTACTCCGTCGGTCGCCCCCCGTGCGGGGGCGTGGATTGAAACGCATCGCTACAGACAACCCCATTCGAGTTTTCGTGTCGCCCCCCGTGCGGGGGCGTGGATTGAAACGGCAGTGCGTGGTCGGAACTCATCCCGCATGAAAGTCGCCCCCCGTGCGGGGGCGTGGATTGAAACGCAATTGAACGAATCTAGTATCACGTCAAGATCGGTCGCCCCCCGTGCGGGGGCGTGGATTGAAACGTCCCAGACTGGGTAGTCGTAGCGCTCGCGATGAAGTCGCCCCCCGTGCGGGGGCGTGGATTGAAACGGTCTGATGCTGTATCGGGCAACCACGCGGCAACCGTCGCCCCCCGTGCGGGGGCGTGGATTGAAACCCTAAGATCGAGACTGCTGCAATCATCAGCAGTAGTCGCCCCCCGTGCGGGGGCGTGGATTGAAACAGTAGAGGCCTCTATGTAACCAATAAGATCAATTGTCGCCCCCCGTGCGGGGGCGTGGATTGAAACTGGCCAATGTCTTGTTGATTGCTCGGTACGTCACGTCGCCCCCCGTGCGGGGGCGTGGATTGAAACGAGGGCGGTAGCAGAAGGGAGGAGCGGCCCGCTTGGTCGCCCCCCGTGCGGGGGCGTGGATTGAAACACCAAGCGTGGACCAAACTCAAGGAGGTCCTCGTACGTCGCCCCCCGTGCGGGGGCGTGGATTGAAACGTAGCTGAAGGAGGTAATTCCCAGTTCCGCGAACGGTCGCCCCCCGTGCGGGGGCGTGGATTGAAACGATCATCGGCTCATCGACGCCATCGAGGAAGGCTGTCGCCCCCCGTGCGGGGGCGTGGATTGAAACGCCGCTAATATCTGCTTGTTGGCCCATTAAAACTGTCGCCCCCCGTGCGGGGGCGTGGATTGAAACTGGTATCCCCACTACTCCCTACTCCCTACTCCCTGTCGCCCCCCGTGCGGGGGCGTGGATTGAAACGCGCGTGATGGCGATAATGTTGGCTTTGGTTTTGTCGCCCCCCGTGCGGGGGCGTGGATTGAAACGGATCTGCAAAAAGATATCGACGAGTCCCGCTAGTCGCCCCCCGTGCGGGGGCGTGGATTGAAACCCGTCCCTCATTGTCGGGCCGAGACCGCCATTTTGTCGCCCCCCGTGCGGGGGCGTGGATTGAAACTAGCATCGCGCTGATACCGTCACGGCTGGCAAACGGTCGCCCCCCGTGCGGGGGCGTGGATTGAAACGCGTTCACTGGCTCAGGGGATGCGCCCTCGCCAAGTCGCCCCCCGTGCGGGGGCGTGGATTGAAACATCGTAGCGTGACAGATCGCGCAATTTGGCAAAGTGTCGCCCCCCGTGCGGGGGCGTGGATTGAAACTCGTCTATCGTACCTGCGGCTATCAGTCGGTAGATGTCGCCCCCCGTGCGGGGGCGTGGATTGAAACAGCTTGAACTCACAGGAGATTATTGACGGGAGGTGTCGCCCCCCGTGCGGGGGCGTGGATTGAAACCCATCAGAAAGATCGAAACACCGGATGTGGTCTGTCGCCCCCCGTGCGGGGGCGTGGATTGAAACGCGGCTATGGTCTTTAGCCGTAAAAAGGGCGGTCGCCCCCCGTGCGGGGGCGTGGATTGAAACGAGATCGACACAGCATGCCTCCACGATCCGATCATGGTCGCCCCCCGTGCGGGGGCGTGGATTGAAACCTTGGTGGCGATTGCTATTGGCGCATGGTGTCCACGTCGCCCCCCGTGCGGGGGCGTGGATTGAAACATCCCACCTGCCTAAGATCGAGACCGCGGCTATTAGTCGCCCCCCGTGCGGGGGCGTGGATTGAAACGCATCTTTTGTAGGCGATGCTGTCGCCTACAACGGTCGCCCCCCGTGCGGGGGCGTGGATTGAAACCGTAGCAACCCATTCACCGTTGAAGATTACCTTAGTCGCCCCCCGTGCGGGGGCGTGGATTGAAACATCGCTGGGAATTACGGTGGAATTACGGTGACACCTTACCAATTACACTAATTTTAACTGTCCATCCCCTTACTCTGTGATGGCGGGCGACCACGCTTGCCCCAGATAGTGAAATTCAAAGCGGGGCTTTTTAGAGGGAGAGGCCATAACAGCTCCAAAGGGTTACCCAAAAACACCGTTTGCCCTGTAACGAAAAGAGCAAACAACTATCTTATGAGCCTATTATGCCAACTTATGACTGCTGCGCCAACCCCTGCCGCCCGAGCCAGGCCAACACCCCGCACCCGGCGATAATCGCCACCATCGGCCACTGTGTCTCATTATAGAGCAGCCCCGATAACGCCCCCATCACCGCGCCGAAACCGAACTGCGCCACCCCGAACAGCCCCGACACCGTTCCGGCCAGCTGTGGGTGGAGATTGAGCGCGCAGGAGAGGGCATTCGCTGCAATCGGCAGCAGTGTGACAAAAAAGAGCATCATGCCGATAATCGTACCCCACGGATAGAGCGCCTCAATTGAGGCTAATCCTAGCAGCAACAGTGCAATTAGCGCCACATAAGTGGTGGCTAAACGAAACAGCGCATCGGCATGATAGCGATTTAACAATATCCGGTTCAAATGAGAACTGATAACCGAAGTCAGCACACTGGCAGCAAAAATCAGACTAAACGCCGTCTCACTAAAGCCATAGAGCGACATATAGACAAAAGGGGCAGCAGAGATAAAGGTAAACAGCGCGCCGAACATCGCTCCGGCCGAGAGCAGATAACCGAGTAGCTGCCTGTCACGCAACAGGCGGCCATAATTGCGCAGTAACAGCCGCAACTGAAACGGCTGTCGCCGCTCCGGTGGTAACGACTCCGGCAACTCCCGCCACGCCAACAGCCCGATAGCGACCGACACCAGCGCTAACGCGGTAAAGATAGCGCGCCAGTCGAACCAAATCAGCACTATCGCCCCCAGTATCGGTGCCACCAAAGGCGCTACCGCCATGACCATCAACACCATCGACAACACCCGTGCCACATCATCGCCGCTAAAGCGGTCGCGAATTACCGCTCTTGAAGCGACAATCGATGCGCCGGCGGTCAATGCTAAGACAAAGCGCAAACCGATGAGCCATTCAATCGAAATACCAACCGGGCTTTAGAGAGGGAGGCAATCACCACACAAACAGACTACAGTGGCGCTGCATCACCTGAATCGGAATCACCTTCGAACAGGCCGAGCCCGCCAACCCGACACAACAGTGCAGCGGCAACAGATGCTCTGGCCGTGGATGACAAAAACGGGCGCCGGGCACCTGCTGCCAATCGATTAACTGCTGCCACCGCTCTGACTCACTGAGTGAGGTATCGCCGCAACACCCTCTTAACCAGCGCTCAAAGCCCTGATTTAAGCGTAACGACTCACTATCGGGACGGGTAAAAAAGGCGCGCAGATTATGAAACGAAAAGCCGGAGCCAATCACCAACAGCTTCTCAACCTCTAACTCCCGTAACGCCTGACCAATAGATAAATGGGCTGCTGGGTCGAGAGAGTTTAATAACGACAACTGTACCACCGGAATCGACGCCTCAGGGTACATCACCTTTAACGGTACAAATACCCCATGGTCGAGACCGCGCTGCGCATCGCTTTTAACGGCTATCTCTTTTGCTTGAAGCGCAGTCACCACCGAATCAGCCAACTCAGGCGAACCGGGGCAGGGGTAGGTGATTTGATACGACTCCGGTGGAAAGCCGCCATAGTCATAAATCAACGCCGGCTCTGTAGCGGTCGTGACCGTCGCTACCTCCGTCTCCCAGTGGGCACTAACGACCAAAATCGCCTCAGGGCGGGGCAGCTCAGCGGCTAATTTTTTTAACGCCGCCACCAGCTGCTGATGTCCGGCATCACCTAACAGCGGCAGCGGGCCACCGCCATGGGAGAGAAATAGTACCGACATCAATTCTCCCCGAAAAAGCGACAAAACGCATCCACCCCTAACCGCTCGGTACGATACTGATCTAAACCCTGTTCTACCGCAGCTAGCATTAACGACTGCCAGAACATGCCGTAATCGATAAACGAGCCGGTCTCCATCACACCACCGAGAAAAAACAGTAGCATCACCGGTGCATCAAAGGCGCGATAGTTAGCGGCCCACTGATTGAGCTGCCGCTCTTTATCCTCGCGGCTAATCTGCAGTGCTGAGTAGAGCTGTAGGCCACACGCTTTACGCCGGCTCTTATAGGGCTCCCCTGATAGTTAGCTGTTTTAGCCAGGGGTCATGTGTGTTAGCGGATGATGTTAGCATTCAAAGCAGAAAAATGAAAAATAGTGAATGGAAAAAGACTCTATCAATCAAATAAATGGCGCGCCCGAGAGGATTTGAACCTCTGACCTCAGCCTCCGGAGGGCTGCGCTCTATCCAGCTGAGCTACGGGCGCTTTGATCTGTCTTGTTTCTGAAGGCGGCCATTATACGGTAAAAGTGACCATTAGCCTAGCGTTGATTTCAGCTACGATAATCGGCATTAATCCGTACATAGTCATAGGAGAGATCGCAGCTATAGATCCTCGCCTGCGCCTCACCCCGCCCTAAATTGACGCTAAGGGTAATGTCACTCTGCGCCACCGCCGCAGCACCCTCCTGCTCCCGATAGCTATCGGCTCGGCCACCATTAGCAACAATCAGCACGCCATTCATCGCGATAGTTAACCTTGCAATATCGAAATCAGGAAGACCCGAACGACCGATAGCGGCTAAAATTCGTCCCCAGTTCGCATCGCTAGCGAAGAGCGCCGTTTTCACTAGCGGCGAGTGGGCAATCGTAAAGCCGACCTGCTCCGCCTCCGCCTCGCTCAGCGCTTGATTGATCTCAAGGGTGATAAATTTAGTCGCCCCCTCGCCATCTCGTACTAGCAGTTGTGCTAGCTGCTGCATCACCTCGATCAGCGCCTGCTGTAGCTGTTGTAGCTCCTCCTCCCCCCTCACCGACACGCCACTTGCTCCGGTTGCGATTAGCAGACAGCTATCGTTAGTAGAGGTATCACCATCGACTGTCACCCGATTAAACGACACCTTGACCGCCCGATTGGCTAGCTGCTGTAGCTCTGCTCGCTCCACTTCGGCATCGGTAGCGATAAAGGCGAGCATGGTCGCCATATCGGGGCGAATCATCCCCGACCCCTTAGCGATACCGGTAATCGTAATCGGCCGACCCTGTAGCGTTATCTGGCGCGAACACCCTTTGGCGACGGTATCGGTGGTCATAATCGCCGCCGCTGCCCGCTCCCAAGCCGCTGCACTGGCGCTTAATTCGCTCAATAGCTGGGGTAGTTGCGGCACAATCGCCCGCTTATAGGGGAGATCTTCACCAATCACACCGGTAGAGAAGGGGAGTACCGCCTCCGGTGCGCACCCCGCTAACTCGGCCACTGCTCGACAACACGCCGCTGCAACCACCATACCGCGACTACCGGTACCGGCATTGGCGTTACCGGTATTAATCAGTAGGTAGCGAGCGGCACCCTCACTCTGGTGCAGATGGGTTTTAGTTAGCTGTACTGGCGCTGCGCAGAAGGCGTTTTGGGTAAAGAGTCCCACCACCCGACTCCCTACGGCTAGTCTGAACAGGGTGATGTCGTCACGATTAGGGTACTTTACCCCACCTGCAGCACAGGCGAGTTCGACCCCCGCGACGGGGAGTAGGGGAGGGAGCTGCTGATAACCGACCGCCATGGCTTAATTCAATTTACCGTGACACTGCTTGTATTTTTTACCCGAACCGCAGGGGCAGGGCTCATTGCGCCCGACTTTGCGCTCTTCACGCACAAACGGTTTGTGCTCCTCTGCTGTGCTAGCCTCCTCGGTCGCAGCCGTGAGGGCGGAGCTCTGCTGGTGCTGAAACTCCAGCTCTACCTGCTGCCGCCGCTGCTCTTCGATCGCTTTGACCTCCTCTTCAGTACGCACCTGCAGGCGGGAGAGGGTTCCGATCACATCACGCTTAATCCGATCTAGTAGCTGAGTAAAGAGCTCAAACGATTCGCGTTTATACTCCTGTTTAGGATTCTTCTGTGCGTAGCCGCGCAGATGGATCCCTTGGCGCAGATAGTCCATCGCTGCAAGATGCTCTTTCCATAAACCATCGAGCACCTGTAGCATCACCGCCTTCTCAAAATTTCGCGCTACTTCGGTGCCGGCGAGCGCCTCTTTACGCTGATACTCCTCCTCTAGCGCCGCCAAAATTCTCTGTCGCAGCCCCTGCTCGTGCAGCTCATCATCACTATCGAGCCACCCCTGAAGATCGACTTTAAGTGCCAACTCCTCCTCTAGCCGTGCGCTCAAGCCGGGCACATCCCACTGCTCCTCAATGCTTTGCGGCGGAATATACTCCGAAACTAGCTCGGCCACGACATCGGCCCGAATCGCCCGCACCATCGGTGAGATATCGGTTTGGGACATAATTTCGTTACGCTGCTGGTAGATCACTTTACGCTGATCGTTGGCGACATCGTCAAATTCAAGCAGATTTTTACGAATATCGAAGTTATGCCCCTCAACTTTGCGCTGGGCGTTCTCAATCGCTCGACTCACCCAAGGGTGCTCTATCGCCTCCCCCCTCTCCATACCTAGCTTTTGCATAAATGAGGCCATCTTCTCTGAGGCGAAGATACGCATTAAACTATCCTGTAACGAGAGGTAGAAGCGGCTGGAACCGGGATCTCCCTGTCGGCCGGAGCGCCCTCTGAGCTGGTTATCGATACGGCGCGACTCATGGCGTTCGGTACCGATAATATGGAGACCGCCGCTATCGAGCACCTGCTGGTGGCGTCGCTGCCAGGCCTGCTTTATCTCCTCTACCTGCGCCGGATCAGGGCTCTCACCTAGCGGTGCTAATTCGGCATCGAGCGAGCCGCCGAGCACAATATCGGTGCCGCGACCGGCCATATTAGTCGCAATCGTCACCGCACCTGGGCTTCCCGCTTGGGCGATAATCTCCGCCTCACGCTGGTGCTGCTTGGCATTGAGTACCTCGTGCGCAATCTTCTTATCCTGCAGCAGTTTGGCTAGATACTCTGAGGTCTCGATAGAGGCGGTGCCGACTAGCACCGGTTGTCCCCGTTGACGGCAATCTTCGATATCAGCCACAATCGCCTCATACTTCTCCTCGGCGGTTAGATAGATGAGATCGCCCATATCGTTACGAAGCATCGGCCGGTGGGTCGGAATCACCACCACCTCTAGCTTATAGATCTGCTGAAACTCATACGCTTCGGTATCAGCTGTTCCTGTCATACCGGAGAGTTTGTTATAGAGCCGAAAGTAGTTTTGGAAGGTAATGGAGGCTAGAGTCTGATTTTCGTGCTGAATCTGTACCCTCTCTTTCGCCTCTATCGCCTGATGCAGTCCATCAGACCAGCGCCGCCCCGGCATGGTACGGCCGGTAAACTCATCGACAATAATCACTTGGCCGTTACTGACAATATAATCGACATTGCGCTGAAACAGTACATGAGCTCGAAGGGCGGCATTGAGGTGGTGCATTAGGCCGACATTGACTGTATCGTAGAGGCTGTCGTTCTCACCGAGCAGACCGTGCGCCATTAGCAGCTCTTCGACACGCTGGTGGCCCGCCTCGGTAAGATAGATCTGCTTCTGCTTCTCCTCGACGCTGTAGTCGCCGGGGGGCTCCTCTTCACTCTCTTTATCGTAATCGGGCTGGCGCTGTAGCTCTGGAATAAGCTCATTAATTTTACTGTAGAGCTCGGAGCTATTCTCCGCCGGCCCCGAGATAATCAGTGGAGTACGCGCCTCATCGATTAAAATCGAGTCAACCTCATCGACAATGGCGAAGTTAAGCTCCCGCTGCACCCTCTCTTCAGCCGAGAAGGCCATGTTATCGCGCAGATAGTCGAAACCGAACTCGTTATTGGTGCCATAAACGATATCGCAATGGTAGGCCTCGCGTCGGCTCTGGTGAGTTAGCCCCGAGACAATAACCCCTGTGGTTAACCCTAAAAAGCGGTAGAGACGCCCCATCCAAGCGGCATCACGCTGCGCTAGATAGTCGTTCACGGTAATCACATGAACCCCTTTTCCCTCTAGCGCATTGAGATAGACCGCCAAGGTGGCCATGAGGGTCTTACCCTCACCGGTCTTCATTTCAGCAATTTTGCCCTGGTGCAGCACCATCGCTCCGATAAGCTGAACATCGAAGTGGCGCATTCCGAGCACCCGCCCACTCGCCTCTTTGACCACAGCAAAGGCCTCCGGCAGTAGCTCATCTAGTGTGGTGCCCTGCTGTAGCCTCGTTTTAAATTCAGCGCTCTTGTGCCTTAGCTGTTCATCACTAAGCGCGGCCATCTGCCCATCAAAGGCATGAATCTGTTCAACCCGCTGGCGCAGCTTTTTGACGATGCGATCATTGCGACTGCCAAAAATTTTGCTTAAAAATTTTGAAACCATAGTAACTACTTTATGAAAGTTGGTGAAATAGGAATAGTGTTGGGTCTTATCAGTTTGCCGCAGTCATAAATTGAAGCGGATTTTGTGATCGCCCCCCCTTCACCACCTCGAAATGGAGGTGCGGTCCAGTTGAGCGGCCTGTCGAGCCGACGGTCGCAATCGTCTCGCCTCTATTGACCACATCACCGGTTTTTACCCGATTGTCACGGTTGTGGCCGTAGCGGGTCACATAGCCATTCCCATGGGCAATTTCGACCAAATAACCATACCCCGACCGCTCTCCCGCCCAAGTGACGACGCCGGAGGCGACCGCCATAATCTCGCTCCCCTCCTCAGCCGCCAGATCGATACCGTGGTGAAAATCGGGCTTACCCGTAAACGGATCGGTACGGTAGCCATAGCGGGAGGAGAGATATCCCCCTTTGAGCGGACGACCTGAGGGGAGGGTGAGTTCGCTCACCTGCTGCTGCTGTAGCGTTAGCTGTAGCATCTCCAGTTTACGACCCCGATCCTCCAGTAACCACTCCAGCTTTGCCATCTGCCCTAGCAGATCAGAGAGCGGTAGCTCCCTCTGTGTCAGTAGATCGGTATGCGGCCCTCCGATCGCGGGGGGGGTGGTAAAGTCAAATTCGTCACGATTAAGCGCCGCGATATCGACTAACTGGTATCCCATCGCATCGAGGCGGCCAATTTGCGCTTGTAGCCTCCCTAAACGCAGCGCTACAACCTCCAGCCGTTGTTGGGCCTCCTCCCTCAAATGGGTTACCAACTGCCGCTGCTCGTTCAGGCTCTGCTGTAGTTCGGCGATAATCGTCGGCTCAACGCCAACCACCTGTGGCTGCGCTAGCCCTTGGGCCAACATTAGGCCAAAAGTGAACGGTAGCGCCAATAGCAGCAGGGTTAAAACTCCCCACGCTACGGGTGACAGAGCGAGCGAACGGGTTCCGATGCTCCTAGAGACGATTATAATATTCACACTCTCAATCCAAACTCTATTATTATCTCGGGCTCTTACTCTCAGCCGGTGCTAACAATGAACCCTCCTAAATACCTATCCCACTGGTTATGTCCCTCAAATCGCGCTTTGGGCGCGATTACCCACTATGCGACCCATCTGGCCAAATTCGAGCAGCAGTTGCGTCAACAGCTCCCGGTGGCACTCGCCCAGTCGTCGCAGTGGCAGTTGGCTAATCTGCATAACGATACTCTAGTCGTTACGGTGGAAAATGGCAGCTTTGCGACCCGCCTACGGCTACAGCAGCCGCTGTTTATTGCCGCCGCGGCCAAACTACAGCCACAGCTAAGCCAGCTGCTGATTCGTATCGTCCACGCCGCACCATCGCCACAGCGCTCTGCCGATACCACTCGCCAACTCTCTGAGCGCAGCGTCGAGACTTTAACCGAGTTTGCAGCCCAACTCGATAAGGAGAGTCCGCTGAGGGCGATTCTAACCCGAATAGCGGCCCAAACTCCACGCCAAAATTGAATTTAGAGGGGGGCTAACGCCGGCAGTAGCGAGGCGAGGGGGGGGGCAAGCGGCTGCTGTTCACCAAAACTGACCTCTTCCCACGCACTCTGATCGGCCATTAAGGCGTGTAGCAGCCGATTATTCATCGCATGGCCCGACTTATAGCCCCGAAACGCGCCTAAAATCGGCCGGCCAAGCAGATAGAGATCGCCGATTGCATCGAGAATTTTATGTTTCACAAACTCATTGGCATAGCGCAACCCATCTTCGTTCATCACCCGATACTCATCCAGTACAATGGCGTTATCCAGACTACCGCCCCGAGCCAAATTATTGCTACGAAGCTGCTCGATTTGGCTCATAAAACCGAAGGTTCTAGCGCGACTCAATTCACGCACGAAGGAGCTATTGCTAAAATCGATCTCGGCACAGTTAGCGCTACGATCAATCGCAGGGTGGTTAAAGTCGATCTCCATGGCGACACGAAACCCCTCATAGGGCTCTAGCTCGACCCACTTATCCCCCTCTTCAATCCGAATCGATTTGTTGATGCGTACAAACCGTTTCGCCGCCTGCTGCTCAACGAGTCCGGCAGACTGCAATAAAAAGACGAACGGACTGGCGCTACCATCCATAATCGGCACCTCGGCGGCACTGAGTTCAACCACCGCATTATCGACCCCTAGCCCTGCCATCGCGGCTAATAGGTGCTCTACTGTCGATATTTTAGCGCCACCTTGGGCAAGGGTAGAGGAGAGGATCGTCTCCCCCACCTGCGCATAGTGGGCTGGAATCTCGACAATCGGATCAAGATCGACCCGACGAAAGAGGATGCCACTATCGACCGGCGCCGGTCTTAAGGTCAGATAGACCTTCTCTCCGGTATGGAGGCCTACGCCGGTGGCGCGAATGCTGTTTTTAAGGGTACGCTGTTTAATCATAACGGTTAATTTCCGGCTTAAAGTGAAAGATAGAGTTAACAATAGTATCACAGCTAGTTAGTCACTCAAACTGTGAACAGCATCATAAATCACAAAATCAATCATTTAAAGCACTATTTTAATAAATTACCTTAAAAACAGGGTAGCGAACCGACATCTAATCGGCCTGACGACGCAAAAATGCCGGAATATCAAGCACATCTAAATTGGCATTATCGGGCTGGCCATTGCGAATCACCGTTGGTCGATCTAGGCCGCCATAATCGACATGGCCATCGGTACCGGTTCTCACCGCAGCTAAACGGGGCGCTTCGCTCTTACCCTCATTTAAGCCGGTTGCCACGACTGTCACCCGAATCTCTTCACTCAGCTCAGAATCGATCGCGGTACCGACCACTACCGTTGCTGTCTCAGAGGCAAAATTGTGCACAATATCCCCCACCTCATTAAATTCGCCAATGGAGATATCTTTACTAGCGGTAATATTGACCAAAATACCGCGTGCGCCCTTTAGGTTAATATCCTCCAGTAGAGGGCTATTAATCGCCTTTTCAGCCGCCATTCGGGCACGATCGGCCCCATTCGCCGAACCGCTGCCCATCATCGCAATCCCCATCTCCGACATCACGGTGCGCACATCGGCGAAGTCAACATTAATCAGCCCCGGACGGGTAATCAGCTCAGCTATCCCCTGTACCGCGCCGAGCAGTACATCGTTAGCCTCACCAAACGCCTCTAGCAGGCTGATATCCTTGCCCAGCACGCTCATTAGCTTCTCGTTAGGGATGGTAATGAGTGAATCGACATACTGTTTTAACTCATCGATCCCTTGGTTGGCGATCTCCATCCGCCGCTTCCCCTCAAACGAGAAGGGCCGAGTCACCACCGCAACGGTCAAAATGCCCATCTCTTTAGCGACCTGTGCCATGACGGGGGCCGCCCCTGTTCCCGTGCCGCCCCCCATGCCGGCGGTAATGAAGACCATATCAGACCCCTCCATCACCTCGGCAATACGATCTTTATCCTCGTTGGCCGACTGCCGTCCAATCTCTGGATTAGCCCCAGCCCCTAGCCCTTTGGTAATACTGCTACCGAGCTGAATTAAGGTTTTACTGGTCGATCGCTCCAGCGCCTGGGCATCGGTATTAGCGCAGATAAACTCTACCCCATCAATAGAGCGATCTAGCATGTGCTCTACCGCGTTACCGCCGCCGCCACCAACACCGATGACCTTAATGACCGCACCCTGTTTGTGAGTATCGATTAGTGTAAATGCCATTTTGACTGTCCCCTCTTAAATGAAATGACTAAAAAACTCAATTTCGCATCTAAAAGATGCTAAAAATTTCCCTGAAACCAGTTTTTCATCTTCTGAAAAACTATCGGTAAACCACCGCCATCACCTAGCTCAGCTAACGCGACACTGCGATTATTAACGCCGAACTGTAATAGACCGACACCGGTCGCGTGGATAGGGTTGCTCACCTCATGTACCAGTCCAGAGACCCCGCGGGGTAGCCCTAAACGAACCGGCATGTGAAAAATCTCCTCGGCTAGTTCAACCACACCAGCCATCTTCGAAGCCCCTCCGGTCAAGACGATCCCAGCGGCGCATAGCTCCTCAAAGCCGCTACGACGCAGCTCCGCCTGTATCAGGGTAAACAGCTCCTCATAACGGGGCTGCACTACCTCAGCTAGCGTCTGCCGTGCCATCTGTCTCGGTGGGCGATCACCCACTCCGGGCACTTCGATTAACTCTCTAGGATCGGCCAGATGGGTTAAGGCGCAGGCAAACCGCTTTTTAATGTCTTCGGCATACTGAGTCGGTGTTCTTAAAGCGACGGCAATATCACTAGTGACCTGATCTCCGGCTATCGGAATCACCGCCGTATGCCGAATCGCCCCTTCGGTAAAGACGGCAATATCGGTCGTGCCACCGCCGATATCGACTAAGCAGATCCCCAGCTCCTTCTCATCTTCACTCAACACTGCATAGCTTGAGGCTAACTGCTCTAGGATAATGTCATCAACCTCCAGCTCACAGCGCCGAATACATTTAATAATATTCTGCGCCGCACTCACCGAGCCTATCACCAGATGGACTCTCGCCTCTAGCCGCACCCCCGACATCCCAACAGGCTCCCGTATCCCCTCCTGCTGATCGATGACAAACTCTTGCGGTAACACATGTAGAATTTTCTGATCCGCCGGAATCGCAACCGCCTTAGCCGCATCGATCACCCGTTCGACATCGGCGGCGGTCACCTCTTTATCGCGAATCGCCACAATACCGTGGGAGTTAAGGCTCTTTATGTGGCTCCCGGCAATGCCGGCAAAGACCGCATGGACTTGACAACCGGCCATCAGCTCCGCCTCTTCAACCGCACGCTGAATCGACTGTACCGTCGCCTCAATATTGACCACCACCCCCTTCTTTAACCCTTTAGAGGGGCGTGAACCGATACCGATAATCTCTATCTCCTCCTCGCTATCGCCCACTTCGCCGACGATACAGACCACTTTTGAGGTGCCGATATCCAGACCGACAACCAGACTCTTTTCTGCTCTTTTAGACACCTAGTTCCTGTCCTCTGTATAAATGATTCATCCGCCAACGAATTGCCAACCCATTGGTATAGCGTAAATCGATCCAATCGATTCGCTCCAACCACGCCTCAATGCCGGCAGGGTAGATACGCAATAACCGCTCCACTCGCTGCACCTGATCACTGCGCCCCACTTTTAATAGCAGCCCCGAGGCCAGCTCTAGCTCTAACGAACGACGCTCATCAAGATCAAAGCGGACTAGCGCCATCGCTGAACGCTCAGCGAGCTGCTGTAGCTGCAAAAAGAGTCCGGCACTCTGCTCCCTAGCCCCTGTCGGAGCATAGATCTCCGGCAGCGCTAACTGCTCTAGCTGCTCTGGCGGCGGGTAGAACAGTTCGCCACGACGATTGATCACCGCTTTGCGGTTCCAAAGTGCTAAAGGCTGCTGCTCCTCTAGGCTGATTAGTAGGCTCTGGGGCCAGAGCCGTCTGACCCTCACCCGATCTAACCAGACTAACTGTTGTAACGACTGCTCTAACTCCTCTATATCGAGATGGAGAAATCCAGCCGCCAACTGCGGTACGATACGCTGCTCTAGCTGCTGTGGCATAACATAGTGCAGCTCCCCTTCGACCGAGACTGAGGTCACCGGCCAGCTCAAGACAAAGTAGAGCTGGCGCAGCCAGTAGCCGATACCAAACAGCAGTAGGGCGAGAAGCAGTAGGCTCACCCATCGCCCACCCGGCAGGAGGATCGGCGGCTCGACTCGCTCACCGCTATCCATGATCGCCCCCTGTTGCTGTTGCGGTTAAAATGTTGACCAGTAGCTGGTCAAAATCGATCCCAGCGGCTGCGGCCGCCTTGGGTACTAGGGAGTGTTCGGTCATCCCCGGCACACTATTCACCTCCAGCAGCCAGCTCTGCCCTCGACTATCGACCATAAGATCAACCCGTCCCCACCCTTGACACCCTAAGGCGTGATAGGCCCTAAGCGCTAGCTGCTGCAACGCCTGCTCTGTCACCGCCTCTAAACCACAAGGGATCAGATAGCGGGTATCGCCGCTGAGATATTTGGCGCTGTAGTCATAAAAGATATGTCCGGTTTCGAGCTTAATGACCGGCAGAGCGCTATCGGCGACAATGGCGATGGTATATTCGTCGCCCGTTATCCACTGTTCAGCGATCACCAAGGTATCAAATCGGCTCGCCTGCTGCCACGCCGCATAGAGCTGTTCGATGCAATTGACCCGACTCATACCAAGGCTCGACCCCTCCCGCGCCGGCTTCACCATCACCTCGCCACCGAGCTGCTGTAGTAGCTCGGCACGGCAGTTATCCTCAGTTAGCGCTACCGCTGGGGGTGTCGGTAGCCCCGCCCCACGCCACAGCAGCTTACTGCGCCACTTATCCATCGCCACCGCCGAGGCAAGCACGCCGCTACCGGTGTAGGGGAGGTGCAGCAGCTCCAAGAGCCCCTGTACCGACCCATCTTCGCCACCACGACCATGTAGCGCGATAAAGGCGTGCTCATACTGCCCCTGCTGTAGCGCGGCGATCCACTCGCCACTGGTATCGATGCCGGTGACATTAAACCCCTGTCGCGCCAAGCTAGCGAGCACCGCAGCGCCGCTCCTCAATGACACCTCTCGCTCCGCCGACTCGCCCCCATAGAGAACGACGATCCGCTGCTCTCTCATCTTATCGCTCATCCTACCTCTCATCAGGCCACCTCCCGCTGTGGGGCGGCGCGAGGGTCGCCAATCACCCTCACCTCCGGCTCTAACAGGAGACCAAACTGCTGCGCCACCCGCTGCTGCACCTCCCCTATTAGGGTCTCAATCTCGGTCGCTGTTGCCCCGCCAAGGTTGATAATAAAATTGGCGTGCTGTGGCGAGACCATTGCCCCCCCCATTCGTAGCCCCTTTAGGCCAGCGGCCTCAATTAATCTGGCCGCATACTCTCCCTCCGGGTTACGAAACACCGAGCCTGCGTTCGGCCAGCGGGTCGGCTGCGTCGCGCCACGGCGCTGCCATAGCGCCTTAATCTCCTGTTTTAGTTGCTCTTTGTCAGATTGAACACCCTGCATTAGCGCGGCGATAAACCACTCATCGGCTACCTTAGGGAGAACGCGCCGATAGCCGATATCAAACTCGGCCACACCGCGCTCAATCGACTCCCCGCGGCGATTCATCATCACGACCTGTCGAACTAGACTCCAAGTCTCGCTACCAAAACAGCCGGCATTCATCGCCAGCGCGCCACCGACCGTGCCGGGAATTGAGCCCATAAAGCTCAACCCCCCTAAGCCGCGATGGGCGGCAAAGCGAGCCAGTTTGGCTAGCGGTACCCCCGCTTCAACCATCACCTGCTCACCACGGCACTGCTCTAGCCGATCTACCCCTCCCTGTAGCGCGATCACGGTGCCATTAAAGCCCCCATCTCGTACCAGCAGATTACTCCCTAAACCGAGCCACAATAGCGGCTCATCCGCAGGCAGAGCGGCTAAAAAGGTGGCTAAATCGTCGCGATCAGCCGGCCGATACCAGCGGCGAGCCGCGCCACCGACACGCCAACTAGTATAGTCACAGAGCGGCACCTGATAGCGAAGCTCACCGCGTAGTCGATCACCCGCTGCCAAGCTCATCGCGTTAACGCCTGCGCTAGCTGTTGTGGCAGGGTAGCTGCGGTCGCGCCAATGCTGCCCGCCCCTAAGGTCAGCACCAGATCGCCCCCGCTCACAACCCCAGCTAACAGCGTCGGCAGATGGTCGGGGGAGTCAACAAAGATTGGTTCTAGCCGCCCCCGCACCCGAATCGCTCGGCAGAGATCGCGGCTATCGGCCCCCACTAGCGGCGCTTCGCCAGCGGCGTAAATCTCTAACAGCAGTAGCTGATCGGCCTGCTCCAGCACAGAGCAGAAATCTTCGAACAGATCACGGGTACGGCTATAGCGGTGGGGCTGAAACGCCACCACCAGACGCCGCTCAGGCCACGCCTGCCGAGCAGCTTTTAGGGTCGCCGCCACTTCGCTCGGGTGGTGGCCGTAGTCGTCGATAAACAGAATCGATCCGGTAGCCAACTGTAGCTCGCCTGTGGTCTGAAAGCGGCGCCCAATACCATCAAAACTGGCCAGCGCCTGCTGAATAGTGCCTATCTCAATCCCTAGCTGTAGCGCGACCGCAATCGCGGCTAGCCCATTTTGAACATTATGCTCCCCCGGCAGCGGCAGCTCGATCGCGCATAGCTCCCCCTGCTCTGAGTGGTTCACTTTAAAGCGGCTGACACAGCGCTGCTGCTCGATCTCGGTGGCAAAAAAGTCGGCATCAGCACGATTAACCCCATAGGTAACTACCCGCCGAGGCAGTTCGGGAATAAGTTCGGCCACCACCGGATCATCGAGACAGAGCACCGCGAGCCCGTAGAAGGGGAGGTGGTGCAGGAACTCAATAAAGGTCTGCCTGAGGCGGTTAAAGTCACCGCCGTAGGTTGACATGTGATCCGCCTCAATGTTGGTCACCACTGCGGTCATCGGCTGTAGATAGAGAAATGAGGCGTCACTCTCATCGGCCTCGGCCACTAGGTAGTGTCCCGCCCCCAGTTTCGCGTTCGTTCCGGCTCGATTCAGTCGGCCACCAATCACATAGGTCGGATCGAGCCCCGCCTCGGCCAAAATGGAGGCGATGAGGCTGGTGGTCGTCGTCTTACCGTGGGTACCGGCAACGGCGATTCCGTGCCGAAATCGCATTAACTCTGCCAACATCTCCGCTCGCGGTACCACCGGCAACCGCTCTGCTCTAGCTGCCCGCACCTCCGGATTATCGTCCCCAACCGCCGAGGAGATGACCACCACATCGCACCCGCGAATATTATCGCCATGGTGGTCAAAGTAGAGCGTCGCCCCGAGCTGCTGCAGGCGGCTAGTGGTCACCGATGCTTTTAGATCAGAGCCAGAGATCCGATAGCCTAAATTCAGCAGCACCTCAGCAATACCACTCATTCCCGCTCCGCCGATACCGACCATATAGATATGGCGAATATGGCCCATCTGTACCGCTTCTGCCCTCATCGCCGTCGCTCCATTAACGCCAGACAGGCGCTCGCTACCCGCTCGGTAGCATCACTCGGAAAACGGCGGGCAGCTCGCGCCCCCATCGCCTCTAAACGGCGTCGCCCCTGATCGGGATCGGTGCTATAACGGGCAATATGGGCTGCCAGCCCCTCAACGCTCAAATCGGCCTCAACCATGACCTCCGCCGCCTCCGCTTCCACTAGGTAGCGGGCATTAGCTAGCTGATGGTTATCGACCGCATAGGGGTAGGGGATAAAGAGCGCCGCTCGACCCGCCTGCGCTACCTCGCTCACCGTCAACGCCCCGGCACGGCAGATCACCCAATCGGCCCAGCGATAGGCTGCCGCCATATCCTCAATAAAGGGCTCAACTCGCGCCTCGACACCGGCGCTAGCGTAGGCGGCCAAACTCTGCTCATATTTCGAAGTACCACTCTGGTGCCACACGGTAGGCCGTGCCTGTGGTGTCAAGAAGCCTAGCGCCTCGGGCAGGGTACGGTTTAGCGCCGCCGCGCCCAGACTCCCCCCTAAGACCAAGACTCTAAGCGCCTCACCTAGGCGTGGTGCCCTCTCATCATCCGGCTGTGAGGTCACCAAACTTGCCCGTAACGGATTACCGCTCACCTCGACCCGCTTACCGCGAATCGATCCGGGAAAGGCGACCATCATTCGCTGCGCTAGTGGGGCTAACAGCCGATTGGTTAAGCCGGCAATCGCATTCTGCTCATGCAGCAGAAGGGGGGTTGCCGTCAATCGCGCCGCAAGCCCCCCCGGAGCGGTCACGAACCCCCCCATGCCGACCACTAGATCGGGCCGAAAATGGCGCACCACCCGTACCGCTTGCCATGCAGCTCGAACGACTCGCCATGGTGCGAGTAACCACCCCTTCACCCCCTTGCCGCGCAGGGCACGAATCGAAACGGTATGGAGTCGATAACCGTAGCGCGGCACTAGCTGCTCCTCCATTCCACCGCAGGCACCGAGCCACTCAACCTCGACCTCTCGCTGCTTTAGATGGTCGGCCAGCGCCAGCGCCGGAAATAGATGTCCGCCGGTTCCCCCCGCCACCATCAGGAGCCGCTTCACGATCTTCGCTCCGCTTGCGCCGTCTCAGTCACGACCCGCATCACCAGCGCCAAGGCGATAAAGATCATCAATAGATTAGAGCCGCCATAGCTCAGTAGCGGCAGCGAGAGCCCTTTAGTCGGCAACAGCCCCATATTGACCCCCATATTGATAATCGTCTGTAGCGCTAGCCAGATAGCGATGCCGTAACAGAGATAGCCGCCAAAGATCAGTCGCTGCGACATCGCCCGCTGACCGATAATAAATAGCCGCGCAATGAGCCAACCAAAGAGCAGTAGCAGCAGCGCCGCCCCCAACACCCCTAACTCCTCCGCCACAACGGCATAGACAAAATCGGTATGCGCCTCGGGTAGATAGAACAGCTTCTGCACACTGCTACCGAGACCGGCACCGATCCAGTCGCCACGACCAAACGCAATGAGCGCCTGAGTCAACTGATAGCCGCTGCCATACTGATCACTCCACGGATCGAGATAGGATTGTAATCGCTCCAGACGGTAGGGGGAGGTGAATGCCAATAGCGCCAAGCCGGCCATAGCAACCAATCCCGCTGAAGCGAAGATCCATATCCTAACCCCAGCGAGAAACAGCATGCCCATCGCAGTGGCCAAAATGACCACTACCGAGCCAAAATCGGGCTCCAAAATCAGCAGCAGTGCCGCCACCATCACCAACAGCATCGGCCGTAGGAAGGCGCTAAACTGCTCTCTTAGCGGCTGTTGACGACGGACGATATAGCCCGACAGGTAGAGAATTAGCGCCAGTTTGGCAAACTCTGAGACCTGAAAGTTAATCAGCCCCAAATTGAGCCAACGGGTGCTGCCATTGACTGTCCTGCCTAGCCCGGGGATAAAGACCGCCAGCAGTAGCACGATCGCGACCAGAAATAGCAGCGGCGAGAGCGTCTCCAATACCTGTAGCGGAATACGCCACACCGCCAGCGCCAACCCCAAACTAATCAGTAAATAGATCGCTTGGCGCTGCATAAAGTAGCCGCTATCGCCGGCCAGCCTCTCGCCAATCCCCACTGAAGCCGAGGCGACCATCAACACCCCAAATAGCGACAGCCCGATCCCTAAGAGCAAAAGCTGGCGGTCGATTGCATCGACTGCCATCTGCTGTAACAGTTTAAGCGCCATCAAGCGGCCCTTTGCAGCATCTTAACCGCTGCGGTAAAGGCTTCGCCTCGGGCGATATAGTGGCTAAACATATCGAAGCTCGCACACGCCGGCGAGAGTAGTACCGCATCGCCGGGGGAGGCTAATCGCGCCGCCTCAGCAACCGCCTCAGCCATTGAGGCGACCCTCACCACCGGCACTACCCCCTCAACCGCCGCCGCAATCGCCGGACTATCGATCCCCAGTAGCACAACCGCTCGGGTCGATCGCGCCACCGCCTGTCGCAGCGGTGAAAAGTCGGCCCCCTTGCCGACCCCTCCGGCAATCAAGACCACCGGCTGTTCAAATCCCGCCAGCGCCGCCACTGTCGCCCCCACATTAGTCCCTTTTGAGTCGTTAAACCAGCTCACCCCATTGAGAGAGGCCACCCATTGGCAGCGGTGCGGCAGGCCGCTAAATCGAGCCGCTGCCGCTCTCGCCGCCGCTCTGTCGAGCCCTAACGCCTCAATGACACTCCAAGCCGCCAACAGATTGACTCGATTATGGCCACCAGAGAGCTTCAGCTCTGCTAGCGGCATCAGCCGCTCGCTCTTTGTGACGATCCAGAGCTGCTCATCGGCCCCCCTCGCTACCCCTAACTGCTGTGGCCCTGAGGGCGGCTGTAGGGAGTAGCGCCACTCTCGTGCCGCCTTAGGTAGCCACGGTTCGGCCAGCGCCGCCACCGTCGGCTCATCGCTCTGCCAGACGATCTGTCTGGCGTGGTGAAAGATGCGCTGCTTAAGCTGGCCGTAGCGCTCTAGACTGCCGTGGCGATCGAGATGATCGGCGGTTAAATTGAGCAGTAGCGCCACCTCTAGCGCCAGCGACTCGGTCAACTCTAGCTGAAAGCTCGACAGCTCCAGCAGATAGAGCTCCTTCCCCTTATCGAGCAGATCGAGCGCTGGGGTGCCTAAATTGCCGCCGACAGCGACCTTCACCCCAGTGGCCGCAATCATCTCGCCTAATAGAGCGGTTACCGTGCTTTTGCCATTAGAGCCGGTAATCGCCACCACCGGTGCTTTGACAGCACGGGCAAACAGTTCGATATCTCCCACCACCTCAATACCGTGGCGACGCGCCTGCTGTAGTAGCGACATATCGGCCGCCACCCCTGGCGAAACCGCAATGGCCCGAGCCGCCATAAAATCGGTCGTGACAAAGCGGCCAAAGCGGTAGCCGGCACAACGCACTAGCAGTTCGGCCGACCCACTCTCCAGCGGCGGCTCTAGCCGGCTATCCACCCAGACTACGCGCTCTTTTTGAGACAAAAGGTGGCGCACCATTGAGGCCCCACTCAGACCCGCCCCGACGACCAGCCAATAGCCGCGCCGCTGCTGTTTAAGACGATCTACCTGCTCAACCATTAGCGTATCTTTAAGGTGGCCAGTCCCACCAGTACCAAAATTAACGAAATAATCCAAAAACGGACGACCACTTGGGTCTCCTTCCACCCCTTGAGCTCAAAGTGGTGGTGAATCGGTGCCATCTGAAAAATGCGCCGCCGAGTCAACTTATAAGAACCGACCTGAAGAATCACCGACACCGTCTCCATCACAAAGATCCCCCCCATAATCACCAGCACCAGCTCTTGACGCACAATCACGGCAATGGAGCCGAGCGCCGCCCCCAGCCCAAGCGCCCCGACATCGCCCATAAAGACCTGAGCCGGATGGGTGTTAAACCATAAAAAGCCGAGGCCAGCACCGACCAAGGAGCCACAGATCACAATGAGCTCCCCCGCACCCGCGACATAGGGGACAGATAGATAGTCGGCGTAGTGGATATGGCCGGCGACATAGGCAAAAATCCCCAACCCCCCCGCGACCATCACAGTCGGCATAATCGCCAGACCATCGAGCCCATCGGTTAAGTTAACCGCATTGCTACTACCGACAATCACCAAATAGGTTAGAACGATATAGCCGATGCCGAGCGGAATGACGATCTCTTTAAATAGCGGCACAATGAGCGCCGTATGGGCAGGGTCACTCGCCAGTAGATAGAGCACCACCGCCGCTCCCCCCCCGACTAAGCTCTGCCAAAGATACTTCTGCGCCGCACTGAGGCCGTTAGAGTGGCGACGCCGTAGCTTGAGCGCATCATCCAGCGCCCCAATCGCCCCAAAAGCGAGGGTCACCAGTAGCACCACCCAGACATAAGGGTTACTTAGATCACTCCACAGCAGCACGGAACAGGCGATAGAGAAGAGAATCAGCAGCCCCCCCATCGTCGGGGTTCCCTGCTTTTGCAGGTGGCTCTCGGGGCCATCCTCCCGCACAAACTGCCCCACCTGATAGTGGTTCAGGCGGCGAATAAAGTAGGGGCCAGCCATTAGGGAGATAAACAGGGCCGTTAACACCCCCAAAATCGCCCGAAAGGTGAGATAGTTAAACAGGTTAAAGGCGCTGTAAAACTGGCTTAAATAGTCGGCAAGTAGCAGTAACATAGGCTACCCCCCCTCCTGCTGGCGCAGTGCGGCTACGACCCGATCCATCGCCGCCGAGCGCGACCCCTTCACCAGCAGCGTCGTCTGGCGGTTCAATAGCTGCTGCAGCCTCTCAATGAGGCCACTCTGCCTCTCAAACGGCTCCCCCCCCTCACCAAAGGCCGCGACCGCTGCTGCTGAGAGCGGCCCACACCCGAATAGGCGCTCAATGCCGGCCTCCCGCGCCTGTTCACCGATGAGGGTATGGTAGTACTCAGCCTCCGTTCCCAATTCGCCCATGTCACCCACCACCAAAATTCGCTCGCCACTGTAGGTTGAGAGCACCTCAATCGCAGCGGCCATCGATGCCGGATTGGCGTTATAGCTATCGTCAATGAGTCGGGCACCGTTGTAGGCCGGCATCGAGACTAGCCGCCCCTGTTCGGGTTGAAACTGCGCTAACCCCCGCTGCATTAGCTCACTATCACGCAGACCGAACGGCCATACAGCCGCAACCGCCGCGAGCAGATTGCGCACATTGTGCTCCCCTAGTAGCGGCAGAGTCAGGGTAAAGCGCTCGCCGTGGAGAGCTATCTCGACCCGACTGCCAAGCGGCTCTGGCTGCCATGTAGCGCTAACATCAGCACGGTGATCCAACCCGAAGCTGACCACACTCACCCCCGCCATCGCCTCTAACTGCCGCCGCCACTGCGGTGTAAAGGGGGAGTCGGCCGGAATAACCGCCACCCCGTCAGGCTTTAGGGCGTTAAATATCTCCCCCTTCGCATCGGCCACCCCCTGTAGCGACCCAAACCCGGCTAAGTGGGCCGCGGCAACATTGGTCAATACCGCTACATCGGGCTGCACTAGCTGGGTTAAATAGCCAATTTCACCGCCATGGTTCGCTCCCATCTCAACGACCGCAAACTGGTGCTCTGGCCCAAGTCGTAGCAGCGTCTGCGGCACGCCGATATCGTTATTTAGATTGCCGCAGGTCGCTAGCGTCGGGGCGAAGGGCTCTAACAGCGCCGCGCAGAGGTTTTTAACGCTAGTTTTACCGTTAGAGCCGGTCAGGCCGATCACTTTAGGCGAGAGGGTTAAGCGCCAACGACGCCCAATCTCCCCTAGCGCTAGGCGGCTATCTTCTACCACTAGCTGCGGTAGCGGTAGCTGCGGTTTAGCACTTTCGACCACCATTGCCGCGGCTCCACGGGCTAGCGCTTCAGCCATAAAGTCGTGGCCATTAAAGCGCTCACCACAGAGGGCTAGATAGAGCGCCCCCTCCTGCAGCGTGCGGCTATCACTACTCAAACCGGTAATATCGACTTCAGCGTAGTGAATCTGCTGTCGCAGCATCGGCTGTAACCAGCGAATCAGCTCGGTTAGAGTCGTGTGCATCATGCCGCCTGCTCCTGCTGCTGCTGTAAATAGCACATCACCCACTGCTGATCACTGAAAGGGAGTGTTTGAGTACCGACTATCTGCCCCTGCTCATGCCCTTTCCCGGCAATCACCACACACTCCCCCGGTGCTGCCTCTCTCAGTGCATACTCAATCGCTTCGGCTCGATCAACGATCGATACCGCTCGCTCTGGTGCGGCCATGCCGGCAATAATGTCGTCGATAATCGCTTGCGGGGACTCGCTGCGCGGGTTATCGGAGGTGACAATCACAGATTCACTGGCCGACTCAGCCACTCGCCCCATCTGCGGCCGCTTGCCACGATCACGATCCCCCCCACAGCCAAACACCAGCCAAATCCGACCAAACTGGTGCTGTTTGAGTGCCTGTAGCAGCGACTGTAGCCCATCGGGGGTATGGGCAAAGTCGATCACCACCTCCACCCCCGTCGGCGTCGTTAAGCGTTCGACTCTGCCGGCGGGCAAATGGGCCGCTTGTAGCCGTCGGGGGAGGCTCTCCCAAGAGAGACCTGCTAGCCGTAACGCGGCCACGACAGCCAACAGGTTCTCACCGTTATGCTCGCCTAATAGTGGTAGTCGCCACTGCCCCTCTCCCCAAGGGGTAGCCACTTTTAGCGTCATACCGCTACGATCGGCGGCGACGATCTCTCCTGTTATCGCCGCGAGCGGATCAGGGCGCTCGCCCTGTCGCAGTAGCTGATAGCCGTAGCCTGTGACCGAGCGGGGGAGCTGTGCTATGAGCTGCCGTCCAAAGGGGTCGGCAATATTGATGATCGCCTGTTGTAGCGACTCAAACTGAAACAGCTTCGCTTTCGCCGCCCCATAACGGGCTAGGGTGCCGTGATAGTCGAGGTGATCGCGACTTAAATTGGTAAAGATAGCAGTCGTAAAGGGGACTGCGGCCACTCGATCTTGATCTAGTGCGTGGGAGGAGACCTCCATCATCGCATAGGAGAGCGCCTCGCTGCGCCACTGTGCTAACTGCCGCTGTACCGATACCGCATCGGGGGTGGTCATGCCGTTATAGCTTAACCGCTGTGGCCGCCCCGCGCCGAGAGTCCCCATTAAGCCACACTCCCGTTCGCCACACCCCTCTAAGGCGGTGGCGTAGAGGTGGGCAACGCTGCTCTTACCGTTTGTGCCGGTGACGGCGGTTAGATGGAGAGTACGGCCTGGGTGGTGAAAAAAGCGGGCGGCTATCTGGCTGATCTGTTGCGCTAGATCGGCGATAGCGAGCATGGGAATCGCTCCGTCGTAGGTACGACAGAGTTCAACTGGAGCCGATGTCGGCTCATAGAGTAGCGCAGCCGCTCCTCGCTCTATCACCTGGGGCAGATAGTGTAACCCGTGACCACGATGGCCATTTAGGGCGATAAATAGCTCCCCTCGTCGCAGTTGGCGACTATCGATCGCTACGCCGTGAACTAGCACCCCACCTATCTTAGTACCGGTGAGTTGTGGCAGCAGTTGCTGCAGCGCTACCGCACTCATGGCGCTAGCTCCGGTGGCTTTAGTCCGGTCAGTTGTAGCGAGCTGTCGGCCTCTACATCGTCCGGAGGGATATTGAGCAGCCGTAGCGCTCCGCCCATCACTTTAGCAAAGACCGGTGCGGCAACCACCCCGCCGTAGTAGTCTCCCGAATCGGGCTGATCGATTACGGTTATCATCACCAATTTTGGATCGTTAGCCGGTGCCATACCGGCAAAGAGTGCCAGATAGTTCTCTTCGTTATACCCCTCGGTATCGAGTTTACGCACGGTGCCGGTCTTACCGGCGATCTGATAGCCCTCAATACGGGCAAGGCGAGCGGTTCCCCCCTCATCGGTCACATGCGACATCATTGTCACCACACTGCGGGCAACCGCTGCCGAGACTACCCGCCGCGAGGGCATGGTCTCATCGGCTAAAAAGGTCACCTGCGACAATCTCCCCTCAGCCGCTAGGGCACCATAGGCGCGAGTTAGCTGCATCAGCGTGGTCGATAGCCCATAGCCGTAGCTGATCGTCGCCTGACGAATCGATTGCCACTGGTAGTGGGGCGGTAGATTGCCACTCTGCTCGCCCGGAAAACGGCTACCGCTTGACCATCCAAACCCAAACCCATCAAATAGCCGCCACATCTGCTCTCGATCTAGCGTCATGGCGATTTTACTCGCCCCGACATTGCTCGATTTTTTAATGACCGTCGCCAGATCGATGACCCCGTAGTTACGGGCATCACGAATGGTAAAGTTGGCTAGCCGCAGATAACCCGGTGCCGTATCGACCGTCGAGCTACTGCTAAACAGGCCACTCTCTAGGGCGGCGGCCACAGTGAACGGCTTCATAGTCGAACCGGGCTCAAAGATATCGGTCACCGCTCGGTTGCGCAGCGCATCAGCGGTTAACTGACTACGATTATTGGGGTTATAGGCTGGCTGATTGACCATCGCTAGCACTTCACCGCTATCGCTGTCATAGACAATCGCCATCCCCCCCTTCGCCTCATGTAGCTGTACGGCGGCCTTAAGCTCCCGATAGGCGAGGTATTGAATACGGCGATCAAGC
The DNA here is from genome assembly GCA_008375315.1 of Ectothiorhodospiraceae bacterium BW-2. Taxonomy (NCBI): domain Bacteria; kingdom Pseudomonadati; phylum Pseudomonadota; class Gammaproteobacteria; order Chromatiales; family Ectothiorhodospiraceae; species Ectothiorhodospiraceae bacterium BW-2. The sequence goes on from CP032507.1 coordinate 1,662,112, forward strand.
GTTAGGCGAATATCCTCTCCCGCTTCGACCTCTTCTAGGCTTTCGACATTCTCAATGGTGCGCCCGAGTCTATCGCGAATCACCCGTTTTAGGCCCGATTTTCCCTGCAAGCGCTCATTGAGCAGTAGCTCTAGCCCCTCCTGTCCCCGATCATCGATATCGGTAAAGCCGACCACATGGGAGGCGATCTCAGCCATCGGATAGTAGCGGTGGTATTCGCGCTGGGTATAGAGCCCCTCTATCCCTAGCTCGACAATTCGAGCCGCTATCGCTGGCGATAGATGGCGTTTTAGATAGACAAAGGTTTTATCGCTGCGTCTGGCGATCAGATCGGTTAGCCGCTGTCGGTCAATCTCTAAAAGGGCCGCTAGCGCGGGGTAGTGGCGCTGATCCTGCGGCTGCAGCTGCTGCGGGTTGACCCAAATCGACTCTACCGGGGTACTGACCGCCACGACTTCGCCGTTGCGATCGGTAATCGTACCGCGATTGGCGGCAATTTCGACATCACGCAGAAAACGGGCATGGCCCTGCTCTTTTAAAAAGTCACTCTTAGCCGTATTAAGGTTGACCAGCCGCCACAGTAGCACGATAGCCGCTAGCAGCAGCAGAGCCTGTAGAAAGCGCAGCCGCAGGGTGAGATGAACCTCAACTTTAGAGCGTTTCATCGGGTTACCTTAATGACCGCATACTCCTGCGGCACGACCATTTTCAGCTCGTTACGGGCGATATGATCGATACGGCTATGGCCGCTATAGGTGCTCTGCTCTAACTGCATTTTGCCCCATTCGATATGCATATCATCCCGCTGCTGCTGTAGCTGCTCTAGGCGCACAAACGCTTGGCGCGTCTCATTTTTTACCTGTACCACCGCCAGCGAGGTGACAAACAGCAGGGCAACTAACAGCGTATTCAACATGATCATCAGGCCACTAGCCTCTGTGCAACGCGCATTATCGCACTACGACTGCGCGGATTGGCCGCTATCTCATCGGCCTGAGGGCGCACCGCCTTGCCGATAATCTTCAGTTTAGGTTTAAGGGCGCTGACAGGTATCGGCAGATCGGGGGGGTAGTCGTCACCACGGGCCGCTTGACGCATAAAGCGCTTAACTAGACGATCTTCGAGCGAGTGGAAACTGATCATCACCACTCTAGCCCCCTCGGCTAGTAGTGCTAGCAGTTGTGATAAGAGCTGCTCTAACTGCTCTAGCTCACCGTTGATATAGATGCGAATCGCCTGAAATGAGCGAGTTGCAGGGTGTCTATCTCGCTCCCAACGGGGGTGGGCTGCGGCGATAATTTTCGCCAGCAAGGTGGTGGTCTCAATCGGCCCCTCGCTCTCCCTGTAGCTGACAATCGCGCGGGCGATACGGTTCGCATAGCGCTCCTCGCCATACTCTTTTAATACCTTTGCAATATCACTCCAAGTGGCGATAGCCAGCCACGCAGCAGCACTCTCGCCACGACTAGGATCCATACGCATATCGAGTGGGGCTTCACCACGCCAGCTAAAGCCGCGATCTATCTCATCTAGCTGAGGAGAGGAGACCCCCAAATCGACCAAAATGCCATTCACCGCCCCCACGCGACGGCGCGTTAACTCCTCGCCTAGGCGGGAGAAGGGGGCGTGAATGATGGTAAAGCGGTTATCGCCACCGAAGTGGTGCTCGGCGTAGCGACACGCCTGCTGATCTTGATCCAGTGCCAGCAGCCGCCCCTCAGCCCCTAACTGCTCTAAAATCGCTCGACTATGGCCACCACGACCAAAAGTCGCATCGACATAGCAGCCATCGGCGCGAATCTGTAGCGCCCCGACCGCTTGAGACAACAGCACACTCTGATGCAGTGGCTGGCTCATATCCCCAGCTCCTGTAGCTCCAGCGGGATTTCGGCGTACCCTAACTGAATCGTCTGCTGCCAGGTCTGACAACGCTCATCCCACATAGCGCTATCCCACAGCTCAAATTTTCGTCCCTGACCGATAAGCACGAGCTCCTTCTCCAAGAGCGCATGGCTGCGCAGCTTTTTCGGCAGCAATACCCGACCGTGGCTGTCCATTGCGACATCGGTCGCATTACCCAGCACGAGTCGTTTAATCATCGCACTACGACTATCCATAGTGGAGAGCCGATCCAGCTTCTGCTGAATAGGCTCCCACTCACTCAATGGATAGATAGCCAGACAACGCTCTACAACATCAACCGTAATAATTAAATTCCCCTCACAACAAGTCAGTAATAGGTCACGCCAGCGGGTAGGAATGGCAAGTCGCCCCTTGCCATCGAGATTTAACTCCGATACTCCTCGAAACAGCGCCAACCCACTATGCCCCACAAAAACCCACTTTTTTGCACTATAGAGGGAGAGCCGATGAGCGTCAAGAGAGCGAGGTAATTATTGTGATAAAGTGTGCATAAGGTGTGGAAAATAGCCCCCCGCCACGGCTAAATAGGTCAGCGGAGGGGAGAGACGAGCGCTAATAGTCGCTGCATGGTGGCGTAGGCCTGCTGGCCATAGCCGCCACCAAACATATTAAAGTGGTTTAATAGGTGGTAGAGGTGGTAGAGCGATTTACGGTAGCGATAGCCGCTATCGAGCGGAAAGTTGGCGTGGTAGGCGCTGTAGAAGGGGCTCGGTTGGGCACCAAACAGCTCGCTCATCGCTAGATCAGTTTCGTGATCGCCATAGTAGGTGGCCGGATCGAAGATAACCGGCTCTCCCTCCCGAGTAAAACCGATATTGCCCGACCAGAGATCGCCGTGTAGCAGCGAGGGGCGGACTCGATAGCCGTTAAAAAAAGTGGCTAACTGCTGCTTTAGCCTCTCACCCGCCACCAGCGCCGCTTGCGGCAGACCATGTTGGCCTGCTAGCTTGAGCTGATGACCTAGTCGCTGCTGACGGTAAAAGTTGATCCAGTCGCTATCGGGGTTATTTAGCTGCGGGGTTTCGCCAATGGTATTATCGCGAAACCAGCCATAGTCTTGTTGAGTCGCGGTCGCTAGGTGCATCGCCGCTAGCTGTTCGCCGAGCAGGGCCGGATCCCCCCTACCTCCAAGCGATAGCGCTTCGAGTACTAAAAAGGCCTGAGCGCCCGCCTCGCCATAGCAGAGCGGACGCGGTACCCGAACTGTTTTTGTCGCCGCGATCGCCTCTAATCCTGCCGCTTCAGCGATAAACATCTCAAGCCGGTGCGCCAAATTCAACTTAACAAACCAGCACTCCCCTCGCGCCCCCTCCAGCCGGTAGGCCGAGTTAATATCTCCCCCGGCGACACTCTGCTGCCGTTGCAAGGTGAACGACTCACCCGCGGCCGCTCTTATCGCCGCCTCAATCTCGGCCCATAGGGGAGGCATCGGTTACTCATTCCAAGTAGAGAAGGAGAAGCTGAGCAGAGTCGAGGGGTCACCCGCCGCTAACTCTACGACGGCAAGCCAATCCATCCGTTCACTGCTGCAAAGGGGTAACATAATCTGCCCACTTAGCCCCCCCTCTGGCTGTCGCTGTAGCCGAAATCGAGTCTGACCCATCTCCATATTGATACCGGTCAGGGTCACAATCGCACTCTCGCGCTCGGTGGGTATCGCGCTGCCGTTTAGAGTTAACTGTAGCGGTTTAAGTACTTGCAGCGGTTTGGGATTGAGATCGATAGCCACGCCCCCCTCCCCCTTCATAGCGGCATAGCAGACGGAGCCGGTCTCGAAGTGGCAGGCGACGATCTCGGTTGAGAGTAGAGGGGCTGGGGCTAAGGGGGAATGCGTCAAGAGTAACCCCCCTCCTGCCAGTGTCACTAGCAGTAACAGCACTATAGTTAGCCATTTATGCCAACGCTTTACTTTCACTGTCAGCTCACCTAAATCTCGATGCCATGAGGACGACAGATCTTCTCCAGACACTGTAACCACTCCTCTTTCACTTCGCTGCCATATCGTTCACGCAGCTTCTCTAGGTTACCCTTATGGATCAGCTCTGCCTTTTGACGCCGATGGTTAATCATGACCGCAACGATATGGTTAATATCGTCAGTGACTTCAATTAGATCAACATCTTGGGGTGAGATCACTTCGCGCTCAACTAATGTCGTTCTTATCCATTCGACCAACCCTCCCCAAAAGGCGCTATCGTAGAGGATAATCGGCATACGGTAGATTTTGGCTGTCTGCACTAGGGTGAGTGACTCAAAAAACTCATCCAAAGTGCCAAAACCACCCGGCATGATGACATAACCGGTGGAGTATTTGACAAACATCACCTTACGGGCAAAAAAGTAGCGAAAGTTGAGCGAAATGTCTTGATAGGGGTTAGGCATCTGCTCAAATGGTAGTTCGATGTTGAGGCCGATGGAGTAACCGCTCCCCTTTTGGGCACCACGATTAGCCGCCTCCATAATGCCAGGCCCGCCCCCTGAGATCACTGAAAAGTTCTCTTGGCTTAATAGGTAGCCTAACTCCTCCGCCGCTCGATAAGTTGGCTCTTCATCTGCCGTTCGAGCAGAGCCGAAGATAGAGATGGCATATTTAATACCGTTAAGTTTATCAAACCCCTCAGTGAACTCACTTAAAATGCGAAATAGCCGCCACGACTCATCGCTCTGTAGATCTTCAATGGTAGGTCTCTTTTTAGGCAAGGACTGTCTCCTTTATCGCGCCCGCGCCTTAGATGGGGTAGGGGCTAAAGCTAAAAAATCGATGCCGATAGCTCGTCTATCGCCACCAGCATCTCGCTATCGTCAGTCAGTGCTTGGGCGATGGCACTATGACACGCCTCTACCGCCGACACGCCACTGGCTATCAGTTTAGCGGCATGAACTAGGAGTCGGGTGCTGGCCCCCTCATCCAAACCACTCCCTTTAAGATTACGGGTCATGAGGGCAAATTTAACTAGCTGCTGCGCCATGGTGGCATCTATCCCCGACTCGGTGGCGACAATGTCAGCCTCCAACTCGGCATTAGGGTAGTCAAACTCTAGCGCCACAAAGCGCTGCCGCGTACTCTGCTTCAGATCTTTTAAGACGCTCTGGTAACCTGGGTTATAGGAGACGGCTAGGGCAAAAGCGGCTCCCGCCTCCACCAGTTCGCCGCGCTTTTCAATCGGCAGTACTCGTCTGTCATCGGCTAACGGGTGGATGACTACCATGGTATCTTTACGCGCCTCGACAATTTCGTCCAGATAGCAGATAGCCCCCTCTCGTACCGCTCTCGTTAAGGGGCCATCGATCCAGACCGTCTCCCCACCGCGAATGAGGTAGCGGCCTACTAGATCAGAGGCGGTGAGATCGTCGTGGCAGGAGACGGTGATGAGTGGTCGCTGCAATCGCCACGCCATATACTCCATAAAGCGGGTCTTACCGCAGCCAGTCGGCCCCTTTAGTAGCACGGGCAGACGGTTCGCATAGGCCGACTCGAAGATGGCTACCTCGTTGCCAACCGGTGCGTAGTAGGGCTGTTGGTGAATCAGAAAATGGTCTATTGAATCCACAGTCTCTCCTAATTCTATTCGCTCTTTTGGGGGGCAGCTAGCTCGAAGGCGTCGGAGTAGCAGTGGTCGGCGCTCAGGCCATTGGCAACGAGCCTATCCCGCGCCGCGTGCACCATACTGGGGTTACCGCAGGCGTAAACTTCGTAGCTGTTAAGATCGGATATCTCTTTAACCACCTGCTCCTGCACAAAACCGGTGCGCCCTTGCCAACCAGCTTCGGGGTTGGTCAATACCGGCCGATAGTGAAAATGGTCATAGCTCTGCTGCCACTTCTCTACTAGCTCGTGCATGTAGATCGCCTGCTGGTTATAGGCCCCCCAGTAGAGATAGATCGGGCGGGTTAGGCCTTCGGCCACTATATGCTCAAAAATCGCCTTCACCGGACCAAAACCGGTGCCGGTGACCAGAAAGATAATCGGTCGTTCTGACTCTTCTCGTAGATAGAAGTTACCAAAGGGGCCTTCGATACGAATTATATCTCCTAGCTGTAGGGTATCGAACAGTCTATCGGTAAATTTGCCATCGGGTACATGGCGAATATGGAACTCTAATAGCGCATCTTTATGGGGGGCATTGGCAATCGAAAAGGCGCGTCTCTGTTCATTATCGATAAGAAAATCGACATACTGTCCGGCCATATATTGCAGACGAACCTCTTCTGGAAGTTTTAATCCTAGCTGCATCACATCTTGACCTAAGCGCTTCATTAGCGCAATTTTGGTCGGCATCTGCTCGACAGGTAGCGCGGCCCTCCCCTTTAGTTTGGCCCGCACGACCAGATCGCCCTTTGGTCGAGCCAAGCAGGCTAAAATTTTATCTGTCGCAAAACTGCCATCTGGCTGCTCTAGTGCCCAAGGTTTGGTCGGATAGCTCACCTCGCCACTCACTATCTCTAACTCACAAGCACCGCAGTTGCCGCCACGACAGCCGTAGGGGAGGGGGATGCCGAGCCGAATCGCCGCATCGATCAGACTCTCGTCCGCTTCGACCCTGAACGCCTTGCCGCTAGGCTGGAGGACGACTTGATGAGCGCTCTCTTTGAGCGATAGAGCGCTAGGCAGCTTAAGCTCTAGTTTAAGATCACCTTTTGCTTCAGCAACGCAGGGTAACCCCTTTCCCTCTACTCGATCTTGCTCTGAGAGCGCCATCGGATCGTCACGATAGTCAATATCGCCCTCAATTTTACACTTACAGGCACCGCAGGCACCGCCACGACAGCCGTGGGGGAGCGCAATACCCTGCCGTAGGGCGGCATCTAGCACCAGTTCGCCGCGATTCACTGTAAACTCTGTTCCGTCTGTGAGCGTTGCTTTAAATGTCATTAAACCGTAACCTTTTTTTCAATACCTTCGCCAAAAAGTTGGGGATGGCAAGGGGCTATAGTGGTAAGCTTAGGTAGAATCAAAAACCAGCCAACACATAGGAGCCTCTGCCCACGCCCGACATTATGCAACTTTTGAGCTGTTTGATCCACGCAGATTTAACCGATCTCAACGACGCCAGAAGACCGGAGTGAAGATGACCAACAGGGTAAATATCTCCAGTCTTCCTAGCAGCATGGCAAAACAGAGTACCCACTTCGCCGTATCGGAGAGGGTGCCGTAGTGGTAGCCGACCTCACCATGCCCTGGCCCCATGTTGTTCATGCAAGCGGCGACCGCAGAAAAGGCGGTCACCTGATCCAGTCCGGTTGCCATCAATGTCAGCATCATCATGCTAAATAGCGCAACATAGGTGGCCAAAAAACCCCATACCGCGCTAATCACCTTATCTGGCATCGGCTTGCCGCTTATCTTAATCGGGATCACTGCATTAGGGTGGATCAATTTTGCCACCTCCCGCTTGCCCTGCTTTAGTAGCAGCACAAACCGAATCACCTTCATGCCCCCTCCCGTTGAACCGGCACAGCCGCCAATAAAACTGGCAAATAGGAGCAGTACCGGTAAAAAGCTAGGCCAGTTATGGTAGTCGCTGGTCGTAAAGCCGGTCGTGGTAGTCATGGAGACGGTCTGAAATAGGCCATGTAGCGCCGATTCATACAATGAGTCGAAGTGACCGCTAAAGTAGAGATAACCAACGGTAATCACCCCCACCCCTAACAGCACCATAATATAGACCTGCAACTCCTCATCCAGATGGTAGGGGGCGGTGGTACGGCCACGCCAAGCCATAAAATGGAGCGCAAAGTTGATCCCGGCCACGAACATAAAGATAATCGCTACCACCTCAATCATTGGGGTATCGCTGTAGTAACCCATGCTGGCATCGTGGGTCGAAAAGCCGCCAATGGCCACAGTGGAGAAGCTGTGCCCTATCGCATTAAACAGCGTCATGCCCGCCGCCCAGTAGGCTAGGGCGCAGGCGACAGTTAAGCCTAAATAGATATACCATAGCGCTTTGGCCGTTTCGGCGATTCGGGGGGTGAGGCGACTATCTTTCATCGGCCCGGGCGCTTCAGCCCGATAGAGCTGCATCCCGCCGATACCGAGCATCGGCATCACCGCTACCGCTAACACCACAATCCCCATCCCCCCCAACCACTGTAGCTGCTGGCGATAGTAGAGAATCGAGTGGGGAAGTTGATCAATCGTAGTGATGACCGTCGCCCCAGTGGTGGTTAGCCCCGATACCGATTCAAATACCGCATCAGTCACCGACATATCAGGGATATCAATAGCGTGGTAGAAGATAAAGGGCAGCGCACCAAACAGGCTCAGTACCGTCCAAAAGAGCACCACCACCATAAAGCCATCTCGCAGACGCAGCTTTAACTTGACCCGACGCAGCGGCCAGTAGAGCAAAAAGCCACTCACTAGCGTCAACAGAAAGGTTTTAACAAAGGGAGGAATCGCCCCTTCGCTAAAGTAGATTAAGCCAACAAGCATAGGTGGTACCATCGTAAAGCTGAACAACATCAGCAAGATACCGATAATTCGCATGACAACCTGACTATGCATCGATGCGCCTTACCCTGTTTGATTAGATGAAGATCGCATCGACCTGAAATAGCTCCTCCACCCGAGGTATCAGACTCTTCTCAACAACAAAGATGATGAGGTGATCTCCAGAGCGAATGACGGTATCGTGGTGCGGTACAATCACCTCGCTCTCTCGTACAATTGAACTAATCACCGCTCCCGCTGGCAGACCGATAGCATCGACACGGCGATCAACCACCTTAGAGGAGCTGTTATCTCCATGGACAATCGCCTCAATGGCCTCTGCAGCACCGCGGCGTAGCGAGTGGACATTGACCACATCCCCCCGCCGAATATGGGCTAAAAGGCTTCCAATGGTCGCCTGTTGAGGTGAGATAGCGATATCGATCAGGCTACTTTCGACCAGATCAACATAGGCGGTACGGTTAATTAGCGCCATCACTCTACGCGCTTTAAGTCGTTTAGCTAGCATCGCCGAGAGGATATTGGCCTCATCATCATTCGTCAGGGCACAAAAGATATCGGTCTGATCGATATTCTCCTCTAGCAAAAGCTCCTCATCGGCGGCATTGCCGTGCAGTACAATAGTATTGCGTAGCTCTTCAGATAAGATACGGGTACGACTATAGCTACGATCAATTAACTTAATTTGGTAGTTGCGCTCTAGCGTCTGGGCTAATCTGCGACCGATATTTCCCCCACCGGCAATCATAATTCGCTTGACCGGTTTCTCTTTTTGGTGCAGCTCCTGCATGACTTTATGGATATCGCTACGCTTGGCAACAAAAAAGACCTCATCACCGGCATTAATTATCGTATGCCCCTTCGGTAAAATCGCCTGCTCATGGCGATAGATTGCCGCTAAGCGGGCGCTGGAGTTGGGCAGATGGTCGTGGAGATCGCGTAGCGGATGGCCGACCATCGGGCTATCGGAGAAGGCGCGAACCGCGACGAGCTGTAGCTCATTTTCGGCAAAATCGAGCACCTGTAGCGCACCTGGAAACTCAATTAAGCGGTGAATGTAGTCGGTCACTAGCTGTTCGGGGCTAATGGTGACATCGATCGGTAGGGCGGGGGATTTAAATAGCTCTGGATATTGAAAATAGTCTCGTGAGCGCACTCTGGCAATTTTGGTCGGCGTGCGAAAGAGTGTCGATGTCACCTGACAGGCGATCATGTTGACCTCGTCACTGTTGGTCACCGCAATCACCATATCGGCATCCTCAGCACCAGCAGAGCGTAACACTTCAGGGTGGGAGCAGGGGCCATGAATCGTCTTCAGATCCATCCTATCTTGTAATACGCTCAGCTTATCACTATCGACATCGACGACGGTAATATCGTTCGCCTCACTAGAGAGACTATTGGCCAGAGAGGTTCCAACCTGGCCGGCACCTAGGATAATAATCTTCATAACGCCTGTTTTAGCAGTAGTGCGTAGTAGAACCCATCCATACCATACTCACCGGGGAAAATCTGCCTACCATGGCCGATCTGCTCACCCCACGCCACCGCTACATTTTTAGACTGACAGTCGCGCTGTTGTGAGAGCCACCAGTGAATATTCTCCTCGTTCTCCTGCTTAAATAGCGAACAGGTGGCATAGAGCAGCCGCCCCCCCGGTTTAAGTAGCGGCCAAACTGCCGTTAAAATCGCCCGCTGTCGCGCCACCAAGACGGCAATATCGCTCTCTCGTCGCAAATATTTAATATCGGGATGGCGCCGAATGACGCCGCTGGCCGAGCAGGGGAGATCAAGCAATATCGCATCAAAGTATCGACCATCCCACCAACTGTCGGGATTAGCCGCATCCGCGACAACCACCTTGGCCTGAAAAGCGAGTCGGGAGAGGGTCTGCTCAATCCGCCGACAGCGCTCAGTCTCACTATCGAGTGCTAGCAACTCCAGTGTCGGTTCGAGCTCCATGAGGTGGGCGCTCTTCCCTCCAGGCGCGGCACAGGCATCTAAAATTCGCTCATACGGCTGCGGAGCCAGTAGTTCAGCAGCTAGCTGGGCAGCCCCATCCTGCACACTACAGCTACCGCTCTCAAAGCCAGGTAGCTGCTCAACCGCAACTGGCTGTGACAGGCATAACGCATGAGCCGGTAGCAGCGGTTCAGAGAGGACGCCTACCTGCTGTAACTGCGCCTGATAAGCCTGCCGACTCTGGCGCTGCTGGTTGACCCGTAGCGTCATCGGCGGGCGCTGATTATTCCCCTCGACTATCTCCCGCCACCTCTTAGGCCACTGTCTCTGTAGCTGCTCTAGCCACCACTTAGGGTGGGCATAACACCACGCCGGCTCCGCCTGCAGCGCTGCGGTAAGGGCGGTTGACTCTCGTTGCCAGCGCCGTAGTAGGGCATTCACTACCCCCTTAGCCCACGGCTTTTTTAACTGGTTAGTGACTTTCACCGTCTCAGAGAGCACCGCATAGTCGGGTAGTGAGAGCTGCTGTAGTTGATAGAGCCCTAGCGCCAGCAGAATCTTAATATCGCTATCTTTCGCTTTGAGTGGCTTTTGTAGCAATCTGTCAATCACTAACACTAACCGAGGCCAGAAGCGCAGCACCCCGTAGCTCAACTCCTGTGCTAGCGGCCGCTCACTCTCAGTCAGGTGAGGGAGCTGCCGCTGTAGTACGGTGGTTAGCGACTCGCCGCCATACAGCACCGCTTTAACCACCACCACGGCACCCAAACGGGCACTCTGCCCCCCAGCCCGACTCTCTATCGTCGGCACGATTTAAATCGTCTGATAGTAGATATTTTGCGGATGGTTCGCTTGGGCAAAGAAGAGCCAACGCTCAAAGAGTAGCCCAAGATACTGCACCATAACAGCGGCGGTCATTAGATTCGACTGCCCTAGCTGCATCCCTAGCCACAGCAGCAGTAGCGGCAAGAGGAAGGTTAATATCATCATCAGCCACTTAATTCTCTTGACCACCCCCCCTTTCACGCCATGAAAATATTCGCGAGTATTATAGCAGCCGCCCATCATCCCCATCGCTTTTTGCTGAATTTGGCTATGGCGCACACCGATGGCGCTCTGTAGGGTCGATTTTGGCTTTAAGCGAGCGTTACGAAACAGCGAGGCAAAGCGGGCAATCCACGCGATGGTGGTTATTAACATCGCAAAGTAGCCGTAGAAATAGACTAAATCCTGGGCATAGTTAGTCGCATAGCTAGTGGCCAGCATAAACCCAGAGGCGGTACCGAGTAGGGTAAAGTTAATCACCGTTAACGGGGTAGCCCACTCCCGTAAAAAGCGGATACTAGCGTAGATCATAGCGGTGGCGATAAAGAGTAGAAATATCGCCGCTGAGGTGATTGCCCCCAAAATTAGGCTAATTTGGTTACCCAGCTCTCGCCCTAGCACTACCGGATTCCACTCCAGATAGTGAATCAGCGTGTAGAGCGCCACCAGCCCCATCACCAGCGGCAGAATAATGACCTCCCGCGATAGCCAGGAGGTGCGCCACTGCGATACGGCTCGCCACGCCCGCTCTGGATGGCCTAAATGGAAAAAGGAGGCGATGAGTCCGGCAATAAGCAGCAGCAGCGAAATCGCGCCACCCACGGCAAAAAATTGGTGGCGCTGCTCAGGAATGAGATTGACCGCAGCGTAGCTCTCGCCGGTATAGAGGGCTAAAAAGAGACCCTGTCCAAGACCTATCAGGGTAGTTAAAAAGATGACAGAAAAGGCGGGATGCATGGTTAGTTCTCCTTGCTCAGAACATCCAGTCGTCGAGATTGGCCTCTTTAGTCGGCCCCTTGCGAATATCCTCTTTTCGTAGCGGATTATCCGATCTAACTAGCTCATCCGCATGGATATGGAGTTCAGTTCTGCGCCTAGGCAGATAGTGGTTCGCCGGCTGGGTGCCCCACTCCGGCATTAGGGGGTACCCACCGCGCTCACGAATTGCGGTTGAGGCCTCGGAGTAGGGGTCATGAACATCGCCAAAAATACGGGCACTGGTTGGGCAGGCGAGTACACAGGCCGGACGCCGTTCGCTCTCGGGGAGTGAGTTATCGTAGAGTCTATCGACGCAGAGGGTGCACTTTTTCATCACCTGCTGCTTCTCATCCAGCTCCCTAGCGCCGTAGGGGCAGGCCCAAGAGCAATATTTACAGCCGATACACTTATCGTAATCGACCAGTACAATACCATCTTCGGCCCTTTTATAGCTCGCACCCGTCGGACAGACCGGCACACAGGGGGGGTCTTCACAGTGGAGACAGCTTTTCGGAAAGTGGATAGTCTCGGTCAGCGGAAACTCCCCTACCTCAAAGGTCTGTACCCGATTAAAAAAGGTGCCAGTCGGGTTATGGCCATAAGGGCTATCATCGAGCAGCGGCCCCGCCTCGCCGGAGGTGTTCCACTCCTTGCAGGAGGTGACACAGGCGTGACAGCCGACACAGACATTGAGATCAATCACTAGCGCCAGTTGTGCCATCTCTACCCCTCCTTACCAAATAGTCCGGCGACATAGTTAAGCCAACTCCGTCGTCTGCCGGTTCCCGGTAGTTTTGGCATCGTCTCATAACGGGGGGCCGTTAGCGACGGCTCCCGACCATCGGCAGCATAGATCTGCACCCGTACGTCATACCACCCTGCCTGACCGGTCACCGGATCGGAATTCGATAGGTGTTCGCCGTCATATCCGGGCGGTAGCTCTTCTGAAATCACATGGTTAAGCAAAAATCCCTGCCGACTCTCATTGGCATTTGGGTCGAGATTCCAAGCACCACTCGCCTTGCCAATGGCGTTCCAAGTCCATACTGTCCCTGGCTCAACCGCTTCAGAGTAGCGAGCCAGACAGCGTACTTTGCCATGCATCGATTCAACCCACATCCAGCCACCCTCTTCAATGCCGCGGCTGCGAGCCGTTTTAGGATGGAGGTAGAGGTAGTTATAGGTGTGGATCTGTCGTAACCACGCATTTTGTGAATCCCACGAGTGGTACATCGCCATCGGGCGCTGGGTCACGGCATTAAGCGGATAGGCGGCTTGATCGGTTAGCTGCGACTCTAGCGTCTCGTAGTAGAACGGCAGCGGATCAAAGTAGCGCTCCACCCGTGCTCGTAGCCGCTCTGGTGGCTGGCGCCCAAAGGTCTTACCCTGCGCTGCGAGGCGAAACTTCTGTAGTACCTCAGAGTAGATATGGATATTAATCGGCTCGGCATAGCGGGTCATACCATGCGCCTGTGCCCACTGTAGATAGCCCTGATTCCAGTTACGCATATATTGATAGGAGCGCGGCAGGTGGTAGTGAAACACACAGTTATTCTTTTCATACATCTGCCACTGTGACGGATTCGGCTCCCCTTTAAGCGACTTCTGCCCCCCACTACCGCGCCAGCCTGCTAAAAAGCCGATACCGGAGCCAGGAGCGGTCTCAAAACGGGTCACAAAGTCGGGGTAGTTGCGATATTTACGCTCACCACTCTCATCGACAAAGATAGGTAGCTTTAAGCGACTCCCTAGCTCGATCAGCACCTCCTGAAACGGTTTACACTCACCGCTCGGGGGGAGCACTGGAATTCGTACCGAATCGACCGGGCCATCAAACTCTGAAATCGGCCTATCGAGCATCGACATCGCATCGTGTCGTTCCAGATAGCTAGTATCGGGCAGGACTAGATCGGCAAAGGCGACAGTCTCTGATTGAAAAGCGTCGGCAACGACAATGAAGGGGATCTTATATTCGCCATCCTCCCCCTTATCGTTCAACATCTGCCGTACCTTATCGGTATTCATGGTCGAGTTCCAAGCCATATTGGCCATAAACAGAAACAGAGTATCAATAGGGTAGGGATCGCCGCGCCAAGCGTTGGTGATGACATTGTGCATCAGACCGTGCACCGAGAGGGGGTACTCCCATGAGAAGGCTTTATCGATTCGCACCGGCTCCCCTTGCTCATCGACAAAGAGATCATCAGGATCGGCCGGCCACCCTAGCGGCATCCCGTTCAATGGGGTATTAGGCTGCACATCCTCAGGGGAGGTCGGGGTTTTAGGACAGGGGGGAATAGGCCGTGGAAAGGGCGCTTTATGACGAAAGCCACCTGGTCTATCGATCGTACCGAGCATGGTCATCAATATCGATAGCGCCCGAATGGTATGAAAGCCGTTAGAGTGGGCCGCTAGCCCCCGCATCGCGTGAAACGCCACCGGATTACCATAGATGCGATCGTGATCGTTACCCCAGACATCGGTCCAGGCGATCGGTAGCTCGATCCGCTTATCGCGAGCGGTAATCCCCATCTCGTGCGCTAGACGGGTGATCGTCGCCGCCGGTATGCCGGTTATCGTCTCGGCCCACTCGGGGGTGTACTGCTCTAGCCGCTCACTTAGCAGGGCAAAGCTCGGTTTTACTCTCGTGCCGTCATCGAGCTGAAACTCGCCTAAAAGGTAGGGATCGCTGCCGGGAGTATGGGTCGAAATCGGTTGATCGAGCTCTCTATCCCACCAGAGCTTATTTTGCGGATCAAAACAGCCCTCCTCTTCGGGTATTTCGGTACGAATAAACATCCCATACTCGGGGCTAGCGCTATCCATATTGACCAGTTCGGCGGCGTTGGTGTAGTTGATCAAAAAGTCGCGATCATAGAGACCTGTTTTTAGGAGGAGATGGCAGAGCGCTAGCAGCAGTGCTCCATCGCTCCCCGGCTTAATCGGCACCCACTCATCGGCAATGGCCGAGTAGCCGGTTCGAATTGGATTGATGGAGATAAAGCGACCCCCATTGCGCTTAAACTGTGCTAGCGCAATCTTCATCGGGTTAGAGTGGTGATCTTCGGCGGTGCCTATCATGATAAATAGCTTCGCCCGCTCTAAATCTGGTCCACCGAACTCCCAAAATGAGCCACCGAGGGTGTAGATCATCCCAGCGGCCATATTGACCGAGCAGAAGCCGCCGTGGGCGGCATAGTTAGGGGTGCCAAAATTTTTAGCAAACATACCGGTCAGCGCCTGCATCTGATCACGACCGGTAAAAAGCGCTAGCCGTTTAGGATCGGTGGCGCGAATATGGCCTAACCGCTCCTCCAGCATACCGAACGCCTCCTCCCAGCTAATCGGTTCAAAGTCACCCTTGCCTCGCTCACTACCGGGTTTACGCTTTAGGGGGCGGGTTAGGCGAGCAGGGGAGTACTGTTTCATAATCCCCGATGCCCCCTTAGCGCAGATCACCCCCTGATTTAGTGGGTGTTCGGGATTTCCCTGAATATAACGCACCTCGCCATCGCGCAGCGTCACTCGAATGCCGCAGCGACAGGCACACATATAGCAGGTAGTATTTTTGACTTCAATACGATCAGTTACAGCAATAGTCATGGCGACTCCAGAGTTGGCCAGTGCGGAACATTTTAACAATAAACCCCCCGCATGGATATGGCCAAGATCAACTGTTTGCCCAATGAGGGCGGTAAAATCGGGATAAGTTTCTGCATAAAGCTGTGGATAAGTCGGGAGAAGCGGGGTAAACTGACGCCCCTCCCCCCTGATAACGCCCCACTGACTAGGAGAGCAGATCACCCTATGCAAATAGAAGCGGACGAGATATGGCAAAGCTGTCTGCAGCGGCTCAAATCGCTCTGTAGCGGTAGCGACTTTAACCTCTACCTCAACCCCCTCCAAGTCGAACTAAAGCAGACTCTCTTCTGCCTGTACGCCCCTAACGATATCATTCGGGAGCAGGTGCAGAAGGTCTATGCCGCCCAAATACACCAATGCCTACAGAGCCACTCAGAGGAGCTGAAGCTACAGATCAGCGTCGGTAGCCTCAAAAAAGCGCCGCTACAGGAGGAGTTGCCCCTGCCTAAACCAAGGAGTGCTCAGCCTGCGGAGAGTGAAGCCACTCCGCAAGTCGCCAAAAGCAACTTTAAAAGTAACTTAAACGACAACTATACCTTTGAACAGTTTGTCGAGGGTAAATCGAACCAGCTCGCGCGTGCGGCGGCGCTTCAGGTCGCCTCTAATCCGGGAACCGCCTATAACCCGCTGTTTATCTACGGTAAAACCGGACTGGGCAAAACCCACCTGATGCACGCCATCGGTAATGCGATTAAAAAAGATAACCCGAACAGCCGAGTCGTAGCGCTCTTTTCAGAGAAGTTTGTCCACGATATGGTCAACGGCTACCACCACGGTAAAATTGAAGAGTTCAAGCGCTACTACCGCACCCTTGATGCGCTGCTCATTGACGATATTCAGTTCTTTGCCGGCAAAGAGGGCTCCCAAGAGGAGTTTTTCCACACTTTTAATACGCTGCTAGAGGGGCAAAAGCAGATTGTGCTCACCTGTGATACGCTGCCACAGGGGGTGGAGAAGATCGATGATCGGCTCAAATCGCGTTTTAGTTGGGGGCTGACTATCTGTATTGAACCGCCCGATCTTGAGACTCGGGTTGCCATCTTAAAGCGCAAAGCGGAGCGGCTCGGCTCGCTGCTGCCCGATGATGTTGCCTTCTTTATCGCTGAAAATGTGCGCTCGAATGTGCGTGATCTAGAGGGGGCTCTAAGCCGCGTTAACGCTAATGCTCAGTTTAGGGGAAAGAGTATCGCCCTAGAGTATGCACGGGAGGCGCTACGGGATCAGCTAGCGATCGCGGCTAAACAGGTCACCGTAGATAACATTCAGCGGGTGGTCGCGGGCTACTACCAAATTCGTGTCGCCGATATTCTCTCTAAAAACCGTACCCGCTCCGTTGCTCGTCCAAGACAGGTAGCTATGGCGCTAGCTAAGGAGCTAACCCGTCACAGCCTGCCCGAGCTCGGGCGGCTCTTCGGTGACCGAGATCACACGACCGTCATGCATGCTTGCAAACAGATCCATAAATTACGCCTAGAAGATCCAACCATTGAGGAGGATTACCACAATCTGTTGAGTAAATTAACGACTTAACTGTGGATAAGATGTGAAGCGATGGGGATAGTGAACTTATCCCGATCTTATCCCACCCTATCCACACTCATAAGCGAGTAATAATACACAGCGATGGTTAAACTAACTAAATGAATTTAAACAAAAAAATTGACTTATCAACATATCAACAGCCCTAATAATAACAATAGGTATTAGATATATATAAACAATATTATTAATAATAGCCTGTGGATAGTGTGGATAAGGGTGTAGATAACTTTTGAATAACTTGTTAATAGGATAGAATCATGCAATTTACAATTTCTAAAGAGCGGCTATTACCGGCGCTACTCATGGTCAATGGGGTGATCCCCCGTAATCCGAAACAGCCCGCTTTAACCCACATGCTACTCAAAGTTGAGGGGGAGAAGCTGATATTAATCGGTACAGATCTTGATGTGCAGATTCAGACCTCAATCAGTGAGTTTAAGCCGCTTGTTGGTGAGGTAGCCTCTTTTACTCTTCCTTCGAGAAAATTAACTGATATCTGCCGTAATTTAGATGATAACTCTGATGTTAAGTTTGATATTGGTGAGAGTCGTACAATCATTCGTTCAGGAAGAAGTCGTTACACACTGACCCATCTGAGTGGTGAAAATTTTCCAGCTATGAAGAGCACTGCCGAAATGGCTCAGGATAGTGATACGACTTCATTGCGGTTAACTCTTAAAGAGTCTGATGTTAGAAATCTGCTAGCTAAGACTCAATTCTGTATGGCGACCCAAGATGTCCGTAGCTATCTTAATGGGTTGATGCTTGAATTTAATGCCCGACAGATTCATGCGGTCGCTACCGATGGCCATCGGTTAGCGGTCTATTCGATTGAGAATAGTAACCCGACCGATACGCTGCTCGATCGGCAAATTATTATTCCGCGCAAATCGGTAGCCGAGCTGTTTCGGCTGCTAGAGGAGGGGAGTGAGCAGCAGGTGACGCTAGAGTTGAGTGATAAATCGTTTTCGCTCTACTTCGGTGCAAGTATCTTTACATCAGGATTGATCGATAGTCGCTATCCTGACTACGCTGATGTCATCCCTAAGGAGAGTGATAGCTCCCTCTATATGGTGGTGAACTCTGAAAAGCTGCGTAATTCACTCATTCGTGCCTCGGTACTCTCTAATGAGAAGTATCGCGGTATCCGTTTTACCCTTAGTGATAACCAGCTCTCGCTCACGATTAATAATATGGAGCAGGAGGAGGCGCAGGAGGATATGGGTGTTGAGTTTAATTCTGAACAGCCGTTTGAGATCGGTTTTAATATCTCCTATCTAATTGAGATTTTGAATGTGATTGGAAGTGGCGATGTGCTGTTTATGTTTCCTGATAGTGAGAGTACTTCGTTAATTACTCCTAAAGATAATACCCAGCTTAAATATGCCATTATGCCGATGCAGATATAGCGTTGGGCATTGAGAGTCGGTGGCGCAGATCTCCTCTCTCTATGGCTGCCACTTTCGTTCGCTGAAGGAGTTTAGCCTCACTCCGGCAGCGACACTCAATCTGATTGTCGGCGCGAACGGTAGTGGTAAATCGACGCTATTAGAGAGTATCGAACTGTTAACCAGTGGTCGTAGCCATCTTACGCGACAGTTACGCCATCTAGTACAGCAGCCGCAACAACAGCCATTAATTAGCCGAGCTGAGTTGAAGGAGTCTAGGCAGGGGCGGCAGCAGCGGCTGGCGGTGAGGGTCGATCCGGTACAGCACTATCGATTACAAATCAAGCTAAATCAGCAGTTTATCTATCGTAGCTCGACTTTAGCTCAACATTTTCCTCATCTGCTGATTGCCCCTGAAACGCTGCAGTTGATCGATGGGCCACCGGAGTTGCGGCGCCGGTTTATGGATTGGTTACTGTTTTATCTCCATTCTGGATATCAGCAGCTCTATAGCGATTACCGCCGGGCTCTGCGCCAACGAAATCAGCTTTTGAAGCAGAGAGATACTCACCAACTTCGGTTTCATGATGCTGTTTGGGAGACTCTTTTAGCCGAAAAGGGGGAGCAGATTGCTCTGTTGCAGCAGCAAGTCCTTGAGCAGGTTTTGCAACAGTGTCGTAAGATAGTTAATCATATCGAGCTTGAGTTACCCGCAGCTGTGGCAACTCTGAGGGGGGAGGGGGTAGAGTTGGAGTATCAGCGTGGTTGGCCAGCAGGGAGAGAGTTACTGGAGATAATGCAGCAGCAGCAGCAGCACGATCTGTTGCGAGGCTTTAGCTCTCATGGCCCCCATCGTGCCGATTTTAAGTTGCGAACGGTGCTAGCAACAGCAGCAGCAGCGACCCCCGCACGACAAGAGTGGCGTTCGGTAAGTGAGTACTGCTCTAGGGGAGAGAAGAAACGGCTCAATATTCTGCTGCTATTAGCTCAGCTCGGCTTAATGATAGAGAGGATTGGGGCTCAACCGATCGTGCTGGTGGATGATCTCTTTGCCGAGTTAGATCGCGATAATGGGGAGTGGCTGCTGCAACAGCTACGGCTAAGTGGTTTGCAGATATTTATGACGATGACCGATAGCGAGCTAGCGCGGCAGCTACTACAGCCTCAGCGAGGCGAGAAACTCTTTCATGTGCAACAGGGCACTGTTAGTGAGGTGGAAGTGGTATAATTGGCTAACTAGTTAACGCTTTTTTTAACCTTAAAACAATCCGGAAGCAGAATGATGACCGATATTACCCCCTCCAGTTACAACTCCTCTAGTATTAAAGTGCTCAAAGGATTAGATGCGGTGCGTAAGCGCCCTGGGATGTATATTGGCGATACCGATGATGGTACCGGTCTGCACCACATGGTGTTTGAGGTGGTCGATAACTCGATTGACGAGGCGCTAGCCGGTTACTGTAGTGCGATTAAGGTGACTATTCATGCCGATGGTTCGGTTAGCGTATCGGATAATGGTCGCGGCATTCCGGTCGATATCCATGCTGAGGAGGGGGTCTCAGCAGCAGAGGTGATTTTGACAGTACTCCACGCCGGAGGCAAATTTGACGACAACTCCTATAAGGTCTCCGGTGGGCTGCATGGTGTCGGGGTGTCGGTAGTGAATGCGCTATCAGAAGAGCTTGATTTAACTATCTATCGTAACGGAGAAGTGTATCAGCAGCACTATAGGATGGGGGTGCCGCAAGCGCCGCTATCGGTCACCGGTACGACGACTGAGAGTGGTACGATGATTCGTTTTTTGCCGAGCAGGACGATCTTTACCCAGACTGAATTTCACTACGATCTGCTCGCGAAACGGATTCGGGAGCTCTCATTTCTCAACTCTGGGGTACGGATTGAGTTAGTTGATGAGCGGGTGGAGGGGAAACACGATATCTTTGAGTATAAAGGGGGAATAAGTGCCTTTGTGCAACACCTCAATCGTAAAAAGACGCCGCTGCATGAGGATGTCATCTATTTTATCGGGGAGCGGGATGGGATGAGCGTTGAGGTGGCGATGCAGTGGAGTGATATCTACCATGAAAATATCTTCTGTTTTACCAATAACATTCCCCAACGAGATGGGGGAACCCATCTAGCTGGTCTAAGAACGGCGCTAACCCGAACGCTGAACCACTATATTGAGAGTGAGGGGGTAGCGAAAAAATCGAAAGTAAATACTACCGGCGATGATGCCCGCGAGGGGTTAACCGCCGTGCTATCGGTTAAGGTGCCCGATCCTAAATTCTCCTCCCAAACTAAAGATAAACTGGTCTCCTCTGAGGTCAAGGGGGTCGTGGAGTCGCTAGTTGCTGAGCGGCTACAGGAGTATCTGCTCGAAAATCCGCCGGTAGCGAAAATTATTAGTCATAAAATTGTCGATGCTGCTCGGGCGAGAGAGGCGGCTCGTAAGGCGCGTGATATGACTCGGCGCAAGGGAGCGCTCGATATCGCGGGGCTGCCGGGTAAATTAGCCGACTGTCAGGAGCGTGATCCGGCTTACTCTGAACTCTATCTAGTGGAGGGTGATTCGGCGGGTGGATCGGCTAAGCAGGGGCGTGATCGTAAAAATCAGGCCATTTTGCCCCTTAGAGGTAAAATTTTAAATGTGGAGAAGGCGCGTTTTGACAAAATGCTCTCCTCGCAAGAGGTCGGCACTCTCATTACTGCCCTCGGTTGTGGGATCGGCCGGGAGGAGTTTGATATTGCCAAGCTGCGCTACCATCGAATTATCATTATGACCGATGCCGATGTCGATGGCTCCCATATTCGCACCCTGCTGCTGACCTTCTTCTATCGTCAGCTACCGCAGTTAATTGAGAATGGCTATGTCTATATCGCTCAACCCCCGCTCTATAAAGTGAAAAAGGGCAAACAGGAGCGCTATGTTAAAGACGATATGGAGCTATCGCGCCATCTGCTACAGAGCGCCCTAGAGGGAGCAGAGCTACAGACCGGTGCTGAGGTGCCGCCGATAAAGAGCAGTGCCCTAGAGACGCTGGCACTAGAGCACCAGCAGCTACAGAGTGTCATACGCCGCATTGCTCGGCGCTACCATCCGCTGCTAGTCGCGGCAATGGTCGATCAACCGCGCTTAACCCGCGAGCGCTTTGCAACGGAGGCTAAGCTATGGTTTACCGAGCTGTTACAGAACCGTCAGCTCGATCTCTGTCGCCACTATATGAGACTCGATGTTGAGCAGGGAGAGGAGGGGAGAGTTGAGCGGGTCACAGTGAGCGAAGATTATCATGGTCGCTTGAATCGCTATCAGTTTAGTGGTGAATTTTTTGCCACCACAGAGTATGACCAGGTTGCCGAGTTTGGTGAGAAAATTGACAACTTGCTCGAAGAGGGGGCAACTCTTCGTCGTGGTGACAAGAGTTGGTCGGTAACACACTTTAATGAGGTCATAGAGTTTCTGTTGCAGGAGGCGAAGCGGGGACAGCATGTACAACGCTATAAAGGGTTAGGTGAGATGAATCCTGACCAGTTATGGGAGACGACGATGGATCCAAATAGTCGCCGGATGTTGCAAGTTCGCATTGAGGATGCTGTTGCCGCTGATGAGATATTTACCACTCTGATGGGGGATGATGTCGAGCCACGGCGAGAATTTATTGAATCAAATGCGCTCTATGTGAGTAATCTCGATATTTAGTACCAAGTCTAGCTGCTACATTCGTTCAACGACTGCGATCCCAAGAAGTGAGAGGCCAACTTTAAGCGTTTGAGAAGAGCCGTGGCATAGTGCCAATCTAGCCTCGCGCACAGACTGATCCGCCTCTGTACTGATAGGACAACTTTCGTAAAAAGACATAAAATGTTTTGCAAGGGAGTAGAGGTAGTTACAGAGCAGATGGGGCATACCTGTATGCGCTACGGCTTCAACCGTTTCGGAGAAGCGAGTCAGGGAGACGGCAAGGGTGCGCTCATTAGGATGTTGAAAAGAGTAATCGGCACTCAAATCGGCATCAGACGGGTTGTAATCTATTTTGCGAAAGATGCTTACTATACGGGTATAGGCATACTGTAGGTAGGGAGCGGTATTGCCTTCGAGTGAGAGCATCGATTGAAGGTCAAAAATATAGTCATTGGTTCGAGCTTTGGAGAGATCAGCATACTTCACGGCTCCAATACCGATGGTATGAGCAAGCGCTCTCTTCTCGCTCTCTTCTAAGTCAGGATTTTTATCCTCGATAATACTAAGTGCCTGATGCTCGGCCTCGTTGAGTAGATCTAGTAGTTTTACCGTATCTCCTTGACGAGTCTTGAACGGTTTACCATCTTTTCCCATCATGGTGCCAAAGGGCATGTGTTCGAGGGAGGTTTGGGGCGGTAGAAAATCGGCATGTCGGGCAACTGCAAAGACCTGCTGTAGGTGTAGTGTCTGCCGAGAATCCACCACATATATTATTCGTTGCGCCTTGAGAACATTGGCTCTATAGCGAATAGCTGCAAGATCGGTTGTTGAGTAGAGGAAGCCCCCATCCGATTTCTGCACGATGACGGGAACCACCTCATCGTTGTCGTTCTTAAACTCATCTAGGAAAACACACAGGGCACCTTCGGATTCTGTGATCAGATCTTTATGCCGTAGATCATCAATGACACGCGGTAAATCGTCATTATAGAAACTCTCGGGAACGACATCTTCACGACGAAGCGAGACATCAAGCTTATCGTATATCTCTGCACAGTGTTCAATAGAGGTGGAGATAAAGCGCTGCCATAGATCACGACACTTCCCATCCCCTTGTTGCAGGCGTACGGTAAATTCGCGTGCTTTTGTTTTAAAATCGGGGTCTTCATCGAAGCGACGCTTAGCGGCTCGATAGAAGCCTTCAAGATCAGCGAGTGATCGTTCACCAGAGAACTGCTCGCACTCATCCAGATAGGCTATTAACATCCCAAATTGCGTGCCCCAGTCACCCATGTGGTTGTGACGGATGACAGAGTGGCCGGTAAATTCGAGCACTTTGACAATCGTATCACCTATAATTGTGCTGCGTAGGTGGCCAACATGCATCTCCTTAGCGAGATTGGGATGGGAGTAATCGACAACAATTGGCGCAGAACTACTAGGGTGGGAAACCCCTAAGGAGGGGGAGTGCAACAGAGAAGAGAGGGTTGAGGTAATGAAAGCAGCCGTTAATTTAGCGTTAATGAAGCCAGCGCCCGCTATTTCAAAACAAATATCGGGGGCAAGTGGCTTGAGAGTATCGATAATTGCTTCGGCGAAGATGCGTGGGGGCTCTCCTCGTCTGTTGGCTTGAACTAGGGCAATGTTTGTTTGGTAATCACCGAAGCGCGGATTAGTCGCCTCTTTAAATGAGGTTGCATCATCAATAGAGATGGAAAACTGTTCCATTGCCGTAGCAAGAAGAGTGGAAAGGTGTGATTTTACATTCATTTTAGACCCTTTAACAAACATAAAGTTTGAGGTTTGACTGACCAAATTCTGCCTGCTTAATTTCATTGCGGCTACGGCAGGAACAGTATCTTTCGTTGTAACACGATACAACCTCATTCTACCCTAAAATAGACATTGGAGTCACTATTGGGTATGGGGGCATAGGGAGGGTGATAGGAGGGGCTACGCTGCGGTTGCTCTATCCTATCAAGATGCCCATATTACCTGTATCAATTAACTTTGGAGTCGAGTGAAATGGTGACAGTACGAGCAGCAGCTAAGCGGGGTTATTTTGAAAATAGCTGGTTACAGAGTTATCACAGCTTCTCTTTTGGTGATTACTACGATGAGATGCAGATGGGATACTCTCTGTTACGGGTCATGAATGAGGATGTGATTGCGCCGGCGAGCGGGTTTCCGACTCATGGCCATCAGAATATGGAGATTGTTACCTACCTGCTCTCCGGTAGCTTAGAGCATAAAGATAGTATGGGTAATGGGAGTACCATCTACCCGGGTGAGGTGCAACGAATGTCGGCGGGGAGGGGGGTGACCCACTCCGAATATAACCCTTCAACCACCGATGAGACCCATCTCTTGCAGATTTGGCTACTGCCAAACCAGCGCAATATTGAGCCAGGATATGAGCAGAAACGGTTTGAGGACGAGGGGCGTAACCATCGTTGGCAGCTACTGGCCTCTCCAACGGGAGAGGAGGGAGCAGTGACTATCTATAGCGACACCCTGCTCTATGCGGCGCTACTCGATCCTAAGCGGGTGCTTGACTACTCATTCGCTAGCGATAGGGTCGGTTATCTTCAGCTCGCTTCGGGGGAGCTAATCGTGAATGGTGAGGCGTTATCGGCAGGCGATGGGGCGAGGCTATCAGCCGGCGAGAGGTTACAGCTACAGGGAGGAGGGGAGAGAGCCGAGCTGTTGCTGTTTGATCTCCCCCAATAATTTCGCGAGCGTCATAAGGCTATCCTATCCTGAGGCACTCCGCCTCAATCCACTCTTGAGCCTGTTGATTAATGGCAGCCGCTTTTTGGTCAGCTACAATCGGCGGGCCGATAGAGAGGGTAATGGTGCCGGGTTTTTTAATAAAGCTATCTTTAGGCCAAAATTGGCCTGCATTGTGGGCTACCGGCACGACAGTGGTGCCGGTTTTGGCGGCTAACATCGCTCCCCCAATGGCATAGCGACTCTCTCGACTGCCGTAGGCAGTTCGAGTCCCCTCTGGAAAAACGACCAGCCAAATCCCCTGTTGCAATCGCTGCGCTCCCTGTTCTAACACCTGTTTTAACGCCTTTTTGCCCTCAGTTCGGTTGATAGCAACCGGTCGGGTCATGGCCAGTCCCCATCCGAAGAAGGGTAGCCACAGTAGTTCGCGTTTTAAGACCCAAGTCTGAGTTGGGAGAATCTGCTGCATGGCAATGGTCTCCCATGCCGATTGGTGTTTAGCTAAAATAATCGCGCTTTGCACTGTAGGGATATTCTCTCTACCGATAACTCTATAGTTGAGTTGACAGGTGACCTTTAACCAAAAGAGGGCAAAAATACTCCACCATCCTAACACCCGTCGTCGTAGTGAAAAGGGGAGTAGCCAACCGAGTGTGGTGGTTAAGAGGGTAAAAGGGATGGTAAACAGAGCTAAGCCGAGATAGAACAGCAGTGAACGAATGACAAGCAT
Organism: Ectothiorhodospiraceae bacterium BW-2; assembly: GCA_008375315.1. NCBI lineage: Bacteria > Pseudomonadati > Pseudomonadota > Gammaproteobacteria > Chromatiales > Ectothiorhodospiraceae > Ectothiorhodospiraceae bacterium BW-2. The sequence continues at coordinate 1,687,968 of CP032507.1, forward strand.
AGTTTAGGTGAAACCTCTATTTTTTAGAAGATGGTTAACATACTCCGCCAGATCACTAAACAGAGGGATCTGCCACTGTTGTAGGCGAAAGCTATAGTTCGCTATTGTACGCTCTCCTTTACCGCTACGCACCAAGGCGGTTTGGCAGCCCATGTTGCGTCCGGTTTCGATATCGCGCAGAGAATCTCCTACCGTTGGAATACCAATTAAGTTTTGGCGTTGAAAGTGGGCCGCTATCTGTTCAAATAGACCTATCTCTGGTTTACGGCAGTGGCATTTAGCTTCGGGAGCGTGGGGGCAGTAGGCGATATAGTCTATTTGGGCACCTAGTGGTTGCAGCAGTTGGGCTAGTTTGTGATGCATGGCTTCTAAAGTCTCAATACTATAGTAGCCTCGGCCAATGCCTGATTGATTGGTGGCGATAGCGATTTGATATCCGGCTTGGTACAGTTTGGCGATTGCCTCTAGCGAGCCGGGGAGAGGGATAAACTCCTCTACGCTGCGGATGTAGTGATCGGAGTCGAGATTAATCACTCCGTCGCGGTCAAGAATAATGAGATGTTTCACGTGAAACCAGAGATTCCTTTGAGCTAGGGGGAGGGGGAGGTTAACCGGCAACCAATGTTCCACATGAAACATTGGTTACGGTATAGCGGGTGGGGGAGGGCTATTTAAATTCGGAGACGCGAATTCGGCCATTAATCATACGCGATTGGCGCTGATTAATCTTCTCCATCTTCTCCCAAAAGGCTTGGTTTAGATCAAAACCGGCGGAAATAGCGGTACCCATTAATAGAATCAGTAGATCAGCACTCTCTTCTGCTAGCTCCTCAATCGGCTTGCCTTTGGTAACACAGGCGGCAATTTCGCCTAACTCCTCTGCCATTAGTGCCATGCGATAGGGGAGATCTTCACCGCCAGTGCCTTTAAAGTCGTGTTTATCGTGAAACGCCTGCACTGTAGCGAGCATAGCTTGGTATGAGTCTTGATTCATTTAATTTACCTCCGCGGGTAGGGCTGCAATATCGGCGACTTGACTAAAGAGTCGCTGTATATAGGAGAGTAGGGTGAGGCGGTTTTGGCGCACAGCGCTATCCTCTGCCATCACCATGACTTGATCAAAGAAGGGATCGATGACCTCTTTTAGAGTTGCTAGCAGTGTTAACCCCTCGCTATAGGCTCGCTGTTGGAACAGTTGCTCTGCTACTGGTCCGAGTTGTTGTAGCTGTTGCCATAGCTGTTGCTCTTCGGGGTGCTGAAACAGATCGGCATGAATGGGGGCGCTCTCATGGGTAAGGTCGTGGCCGTTTTTACGCAGAATATTACTAATGCGCTTATTGGCTGCGGCTAGGGCTGCGGCTTGGGGTTGCTGCTGAAATCTCTTTACCGCTTCAATACGATGGGCAATATCGAGCGGTTCAGGTGGGGAGAGGGCAATGACCGCCTCGGTAATAGCGCTATCGATACCCTGTTCGCTAAAGTAGCCGTTACAGCGCTCTAAAATATAGTGAAAGCACTCGGTGACGACTTCGCTAGAGGCTAGGCGGCTAACGATGACTGGTTCATCTAGCTGTTGCTGGTAGAGCGTGGCGGCGTGCTGTAACAGAGTATAGATATTGAGCGGTAGTTGTCGTTCAATGGTTAGTCGTAGCAGGGCTAAGGCGGCTCGCCGCAGGGCGAAGGGATCTTTAGTCCCGCTCGGTTTTTGACCAATAGCGAAGATACCTACTAGAGTATCGATGCGATCTGCTATCGCTAGGGCGGTGCCTAACTCCCCCTGCGGTAGGGTATCGCCGGCATGGCGCGGGAGATAGATCTCATTCATCGCTGCGGCAACGGTTGTAGGGATTCCCTCGGCTACGGCATAGTGGCGACCCATCACTCCCTGTAGTTCAGGAAATTCGCCGACCATATCGGTAAGTAGATCACATTGACAGAGTCGTGCCGCCTGTTGCGCCTCTTTAACAGGAAGTTTGAGTTCGGTCGCGAGTCGAGCCATTAGTTGTTGTAGTCGCTCTGATTTGGCTTTGAGAGTGCCTAGCTGCTGTTGAAAAATAATGCTGTCGAGTGCCTCATAGCGACTATCGAGCGTGCTCTTTTGATCTTGCTGCCAGAAGAAGGCGGCATCGGCGAGGCGAGGACGAATCACTCGCTCATTGCCCTGCTGTACTAGGTGTGGTTGGCGGCTGCTAATATTGCTAATGGTAATAAATTTCGCCAGTAGCTTGCCCCTATCATCAATAAGATGAAAATATTTTTGGTGCCCTTTCATCGCGGAGATAAGGCACTCAGCGGGGATACGCAGAAACTCAGGATCAAAGCTACCGACAACAGCGGTAGGCCACTCGACCATGGCGGTCACTTCATCGAGTAGATCGGGGTCAATGACTGCTCTGCCCCCAGCGGTCGTTGCGGCCTGTTCAATCTGGTGGCGGATCTGTTCACGGCGCTGTTCAAAATCGGCAACGACAAAGGCGTGTTGTAGCGAGGGGAGGTAGTCAGCGCTGGAGTTTAGCTCAATGGCGGCAGGAGCCATAAAGCGGTGGCCAAAGGTAACTCTATTAGAGTGTTGCGCTAGTAGCTCTATCGGAATGATCTTTTCACCATAGAGCACGGTTAGCCAGTGTACCGGCCGGACAAATTCGGCCTTTAAGTCGCCCCAGCGCATCCGTTTCGGGATCGGTAGCAGGTTAACTGCCTGTTCGATAACTTGGGGGAGTCGTTGTGCGAGCGATTGGCCTGGCTGTTGAGTGCGATAGAGTAACCAGCTCCCTTTGGGGGTCTGAATCTGCTCTAACTGCTCTGGAGGAACGCCGCAGGAGTGGGCAAAGCCGAGTAGCGCTTTGGTCGGTTTACCTTGACTATCGTAGGCCGCTTTTAGGGCGGGGCCGCGCCGCTCAACGCTCTGATCTGGCTGTTGGCCGCTAACGGCAGTGACAATAACAGCTAATCGGCGCGGAGTGGCATAGCTATGAATCGCTTTAAAGGGGAGTCGAAGCTGCTCTAACTGGGTGCCGATAGCGTCGCTAAAGGCGCGACTCAATCTGTTTAGCGCTTTGGGGGGTAGCTCTTCGGTACCGATCTCAATTAATAGATCGGGTGGGGAGGGGGGCATTGTCGTGCTCATATTAGCGGTTTACCTCATTCGTATTAGCAGTGGCCATCTTGGATAACATCGGGAAACCGAGCCTCTCTCGGGCGGCGTAGTAGCTCTCAGCGACCTGACGAGAGAGGGTGCGCACTCTAAGAATATAGCGCTGTCGCTCAGTAACCGAGATGGCGTGGCGGGCGTCGAGTAGGTTAAAGGTATGAGAGGCTTTAAGTACCATCTCATAGGCGGGTAGCGGTAGTTCGGCAGCGATGAGGCTGTTCGACTCAGCTTCATAGAGATCAAACAGGCGCAGCAGTTCAGTGACATTGGCGTGATCGAAGTTATAGTGTGACTGCTCTACCTCGTTTTGGTGGTAGATATTGCCGTAGCTCACCGCACCGGCAGGGCCATGGTGGGTCCAGGTGAGATCGTAAACCGATTCGACCCCTTGTAGATACATTGCAATACGCTCTAAGCCGTAGGTGATCTCACCGGTTACCGGACGGCAGTCGAGGCCACCGACCTGTTGAAAATAGGTAAATTGGGTCACCTCCATGCCGTTAAGCCAGACCTCCCAACCTAGTCCCCAGGCACCGAGAGTGGGGGATTCCCAGTTATCCTCGACAAAGCGAATATCGTGATCGAGCGGATCGATACCGAGCAGCCGCAGCGAGTCAAGATAGAGCTGCTGAATATCGAGTGGCGAAGGTTTAATCACCACCTGAAACTGATAGTAGTGCTGTAGGCGGTTAGGATTGTCGCCATAGCGGCCATCGGTCGGTCGGCGAGAGGGCTGAACATAGGCCGATGCCCATGGCTCTGGCCCGATGGAGCGCAGAAAGGTTGCCGGATGAAAAGTACCGGCACCGACCTCCAGATCGAGCGGTTGTAGAATAACGCACCCCTGTTTGGCCCAGTAGTCCTGTAGGGCAAGAATTAATCCCTGAAAGGTTGAGATATCAAATGGTGTAGTAGCAGTTGCAGACAACAGAGTCACCTTCTGTGTTGGTTAAAGAAAAAAGAGTGACGCTATTATACCTTGAACAGGCTGGCGATGTGGTTTGGTAACTTTAAGTCTGGAGCAGATGCTGTTTGATAAAGGGGATAGTCAGCCGTCGCTGTGTTGCTAGCGAAGCGTAGTCGAGATCATCCATCAGCCGAAACAGCTTTGTGGTATCGCGAGAGATATGTTTGAGCAGATAGTGGCCGACCTGCGGGCTCATTGAGAGCCCCTGATCCTGAGCCCGTAGCTGTAACGCTTCGATTAAGGCCGCCTCATCCATCGGTTGCAGTTGATAGACAGGTCCCCAGCGCCAGCGGGAGAGGAGATCGTTTAACTGCCACTGGCTCTCTTCAGGGGGGTGGCGATCGGCGACTAGCAGACGGTGGTGGTTGTGGCGTAGCTGGTTAAAGAGGTGGAACAGGCTCTCCTCCCACAAGGTGGTCGCGGCGAACGAGACCGAGTCGATAGCGACCAGATCGATCTGATCACAACCGCGCAGAATCTCCACCCCCAGTGCCATAATCTGTTCTAGTGGCAGATAGATAGAGCGGACGCCCTGCTGACTCGCCTGTTGACACATCGCCTGTAACAGATGGCTCTTGCCACAGCCCGCCTCTCCCCAGATAAAGAGCGACTTAGCCGACTGCTTGCGATAGAGCTGATTAAACAGTTCGTGATTAGCGCCTATCACAAAATTATGCAGGGTAAAGCTAGGGCGTAGCTGCACATTGAGCGGTGGTTGAGGGTAGCGCTGAGTCGTCATGGGGCCAGATACCAGCTACTATTAAGATAGGCTCGACTACCGTGGCGTAACCAGACGGCCAGCACAGCTGTGACCGGCAGGGCAAGCAGAATTCCCCAAAAACCGAACAGCTCACCGCCAGCCATAATGGCAAACAGTACCAGTACCGGATGGAGACCGAGTTTATCCCCCAATAACCAAGGAGTGAGGAAGAAGCCCTCAATTAGCTGCGCGATGCTGAAAACGGCGACAATTGAGAGCAGTGGTGTCCAGTCGTGGAACTGGAGTAGCGCCGCGATACTCGCTAGCGCAATACCGACGATAAAACCAAGATAGGGGGCGATACTCACCAGACCGGCAACCATGCCGATAAGGAGTGAGAACTCTAGCCCCACCCACCACAGACCGATAGAGTAGATGGTGCCGAGCAGCATGGCGACCAACAATTGGCCGCGAAAGAAGGCACCGAGCATACTATCCGACTCCTGCATCAGTTTGACCACTGTAGGATGGATAGGGCGGGGGATCCAGCGAGCGAGAAAGGCGATCCAAATATCCCAATCGCGTAACATATAGAAGGTGACCAGCGGCAGTAGCAGCAGATTGGTAACCCAATAGATGAGCGCCATACCTGAGCCGGAGATGAGAGCAAAGATCGAGCTAAAGGCCTGCCCAGTCTGCTCTATATTTGGTTTTAACTGATTGAGCAGGCTATTGAGCGAAAATAGCTCCTCATCGACCGGAATCCATTGGGTTAATACCGGTATCCAGTGGTTTTGAAAGTAGCTGATATACTCTGGAATGCGTGCTAGCAGAATCGCTAGCTGCTGCTGTAGCAGTGGCACAATAACGAGCAGAATCCCTAGGCTAATCACCGAAATGGCGGCAAAGACGATAGTCACTGAACGGGTGCGGGAGAGTGGACGCCTCTCTAGCTTGTCAACTAGCGGATCGCCGATATAGGCCAATAACATACCGATTAAAAAGGGGGGCAGAATCGGCATCAATAGCGAGCCAATGAGCCATAACAGCGTGAGTGTAAGTAGCAGCAGTAGCGATATTTTGAGTCGAAGCATAACGCAGAACCGAATTAGCGCAGACGATAGTTTAGATCGGCACTCGGCAGCTCGACAGAGCGCTCGTCACCATAGAGGGGAGGGGGATAGTTACTATCGACGGTTAACAGTTCACCTAAATCGATTAGCTGTTCGATGTTGCGTCGATCCCCTTTAGGAGTCAGCATAAACTGTAGAGTATCGCCACTAATCTGCTCTAAAGAGAGCTGCTTAACGGCATTGAGCTGCTGTAGATAGTTGAAGATGCGCACATAGTGCTCAAACTGCGCCACCCCACTCACCTGTAGCCGTAGGGACTCACTCTCTCCGCCGAGCCGAAAGGCGAGCTGGCGGCCGAGGCGATCGGCAAGTTGATGAATAGTGTGACCGATTAACGCACTAGGAGAGCTAGCACGACTCTGCCATCTCTCGCTATTGTGCCCCTCCTGCTGTAGCTGCAAGTTAATCTGCCACTGTTCACCGACCGGACGAAGATAGCCTTGCAAAATAAGCTGCGCCCCCTCGTTAGCGGCAATCTGCTCCATCCGACTATCGATAGTGCGTTGAATTGTGGCTACCGAGATAGCGCGGGTGTTGCTGTCGGTCAGATTAGGTAGCACCACGGGCAGACCCCGTTCGGTAGCTGTGTCGGTTAGCAGCTCCTTCGCTAGACCGGTATCGAAGCGATCCACTAAAGTGAGCTGCCCCGACTCACCGACCACTAGCCAGATCATAATCAGCGGTCGAGTGACTCCCCAGTAGGGGAGGCCTGTGGTGCGAATCAGCCGCTCAATGGTGATTGGATCGAACTCTACCCACAACTCGGTTCCGCCCCCTAAGCGGCTGCGATAGCTATACTGTTGGACATAGGTTGAGGCACGCAAGAGCTCACTATTGAGCAGATCACTGTTCGGTAGGGTACGCAGGCCGGTCATTCGTTGCAGTACCTGTTGCAGGGCCTGTTTTAGAGCCGCTTGCCGCTCCTGCTCACTCTGGGTGGCGACATAGATGGCGCTCTGATAGAGCTCTGGCATATTAACAGCCTGGAGTTGACACGGCATCAGGACGAGTAGTGTCAGTAGCAGAACGTAATAGCGGTGGTCTGTTGGGCGGAACAAGTGGCTTACCCTCTTATCAGTGGATATTGTGAGTTCAATGGTATTGATAACTGAGAGGTGATTATAGCCTATTCTCTCGCAATTTAGAGAATATGTGATCCAATTCCCCAACGAGTGTGACTTAGGTGCCGTTTTTTTAGCGCTAATGTCGCTATGCTATAGCGTATAGAGTGACCGTTACCGTTATGGAGTAGAAGCTATGTCCGTTCCAGCAAAAATTCGTGAATATTTACTACAGCAGCCGGGGACTTTTCGCGCCATCAGTCGTGAACAGATCGATCCTGAGGCCCACATTCAAGTCCACTTAGCGAGAGCAGGGCGCAACTATCTTCTGCTGCTGACCCGTTTAGGTCATCAGCCCGATATGGCGCGGCTCTCTGAGCTGCTAAAGCGGCGGGTTGACAAAGTAGAGAGTGGTGAGGCTCTGCCCGATACCATCGACCATTTGGAGCATATTCCGCCGCTGCCCCATCTGCTCAATCTGCAAGGGATTATCGATCCGGAGGTGCTATCGCTTGGTCGGCTCAGTTTTGATGCCGGTGATGGTCAACATGCGATTCGTACTACCTTGGCCGATTTTAAACGGCTGTTACAAAACCGAATTAAGGTGGCCACTCTAGTTCGCTATGGTGAGAGCGAGACCGGACTTGGGGTCAATATGATCGATGCGATTCGCGACTGTGAAGCGTTACCGCCCTTCCCTAAGCTAGCCCGAGATATTTTGCAGCTACGAAACAATCCGTACGCCTCGGCATCCGAATTAGCTGCCGTAGTGGAGCAAGATCCGGCAATGGCGATTCAAATTATCCGCTATGCCAATAACCCCCTCTTCGCGAGCGCCGATGAGGTGACCTCAATCGAACGGGCGATTGTCGCCTTAGGGTATGAGTTTGTACTCAATTTAGCGCTGGGGTTGGCGATGGGACAGTCGATGGCGATGCCGCGCAGTGGCAGACTAGGAGCAGAGGCGTTTTGGGAGCACGCGCTAGCGACAGCAACACTGACCCGACTACTCATACAGGCGATGCCCTATAGCGAACGGCCAGCGGCAGATACCGGCTATCTTGCCGGACTTTTACACAATATCGGTCTGCTCTATATGGGTCACCATCAGCCTAAAGCCTATGAGCGGTTGATGCAGGTTTGGGGTGGGCAGTCGCAGCTAGCACTAACCGATATCGAAAATGCACTGTTCGGTGTCGATCATACCCTGATTGGCAATGCTCTATTAACCGCTTGGCAGCTAGAGGGGGATCTAATTGAAGTTATTACACACCACCACGATGTCGGCTATCGAACTGCTAGCCTCTACACCCGACTGGTTACCTTAGCGACGGATCTACTGCGCTACCACTATCAGCTGGGAGATGGCGCGATGTTGCAAATTGAGAGTGAGCGCTGGGAGTCACTACAGATTAGTCATGAAGCGATAGAGCAGATATTAGCGACAATAGAGCAGGAGCTACCCTATCTCAATGCGATGGCGACACAGCTAGCGGCATGAATTCGCTTTCGCCAGTTGCGCTTTTACGCGGGTGTGCTAACATACCGAACTGTTGAGTGCCGCCTGGGTGGCGAAATTGGTAGACGCAGCAGACTCAAAATCTGCCGGTGGTAACACCGTGTCGGTTCGACTCCGACCCTAGGCACCAGATTGACTCTTTTTTCCCTTACGGACGCCCCTTGGCGTCTTTTTTATCGTCCGAATAAAAGCCAGATAACTCTGCCGCTATAAAAAAAATCGGATTAATTTATCCAAGCCTTTGTTTTGCAGCGAAAACTCATTTATGATGTCCTCGTTTTAGCGAAAGGGGCTGAATTTTGCCAATGATGCAACAAAATATCTTTTTGGTCGGGCCAATGGGGGCGGGCAAGAGTACCATCGGGCGCCAGCTAGCCTATACGCTTAATGTGCCGTTTAGGGACTGTGATCATGAAATTATCAATCGTACCGGTGCCTCCATTCCGCTCATCTTTGAGTTAGAGGGTGAGGAGGGGTTTCGTCGGCGCGAGAGTGAGATGCTTGATGAGTTGACACAACTCTCAGAGGTGGTGATGGCCACGGGAGGGGGGGCAGTACTTAAAGAGCAGAATCGACAACTATTGCGATCACGCGGGGTGGTTATCTATCTCTACGCCTCGCAGGAGCAGCTCTATCAGCGGACTTGTCGTGATAGAAATCGGCCACTGTTACAGACCGACAACCCGCGTCAAAAAATTGCTGAACTGCTAGAGCAGCGTGATCCACTCTATCGTCAGGTGGCGGATCTTATTGTTCATACGGAAGAGCGTTCGGTAAGAAGTGTGGTAAAAGAGGTAGTGGCCCGTCTAAGGCGGGAGTTACAGATTATCGACTGAAGTGGCAGCGATAGGTAGATCATTGGGATTATCAAGGAGCTATTAACAGAGAATGGAGAGATTAACGGTCGATTTGGGGAGTCGTAGCTACCCCATCCATATTGGTGCCGGGTTAATTGACCAGAGTGAGCTATTTACCCCTCACATTCATGGACGCCAAGTGTTGGTTGTCAGTAATGAGACAGTCGCCCCACTCTACTTGCAACGACTACTCAATACGCTACAGGGGTTGAGTGTCGCTAGTGTGGTGCTACCTGATGGGGAGCCGTATAAAAATCTTGAGGTATTAAACCAAATTTACGATGCTCTGCTCCAGTTACGCTTTGATAGGCGTTGTACCTTAGTTGCTCTCGGAGGGGGGGTGATTGGTGATATGGCGGGGTTTGCCGCAGCGACCTATCAGCGTGGAGTTAATTTTATTCAGGTACCGACCACACTACTCTCCCAAGTTGACTCTTCGGTCGGGGGCAAGACTGGGGTTAACCACCCACTCGGCAAGAATATGATTGGAGCCTTCTACCAGCCGCAGTGTGTGGTGGCCGATACCGAGACGCTCAATACGCTAGACGATCGGCAGCTTAGTGCCGGTCTAGCCGAAGTGATTAAGTATGGTCTGATTAACGACTGGCCCTTTTTTGAGTGGTTAGAGCAGGCTATGGTATCGCTACGGCAGCGTGATTCGGCGGCACTCTCCTATGCGATTGAGCGCTCTTGTCGGGATAAGGCAGCCATTGTTAGTGCCGATGAGCGCGAGAGTGATCAGCGGGCACTCCTCAATCTCGGCCACACTTTTGGTCATGCCATAGAGACCGGTATGGGGTATGGCGAGTGGCTACATGGTGAGGCAATTGGTGCTGGAATGGTATTAGCAGCTAAATTGTCGCACACCCTAGGCTGGATTGACGCCGAGGCGGTTGGGCGGGTAGAGCGGCTACTCACTGCGGCAGGGGTGCCGACTCGACCCCCACCAGAGCTCACCGCCGGACAGTTTTTGCAACACATGGCGGTGGATAAGAAGGTTCAGGATGGTCAATTACGGCTAGTTTTAATGGCCCAACTGGGTCAGGCAAAAATTGTCACCGATATCGATACGACCCTAATTCGGCAGGTTATTGGAGGGTGTTAGTTTAATTGGTAGGCAGGCACCTTTGTCAGGCAACTACTTCGGAGTGTGTGAATTTATATGCGCATCTATATGCAGACCCGTCCCGATGAGGGTAACCAGCTCCGCTTCTACCAGCTACAGCTACAGCGAGATATGTTTGGCGGCTGGAGTATGATTCGTGAGTGGGGCGTACAGGGTAGCTCAGGTACGGTTAAGCGAACCCACTTCGATGAGTTTGATAAAGCACTCGCCGCGATGATGAAGCTGCGTAGTACCCAACTTAAACGCGGTTACTATTTAATGTTTGTCAATGGCGATCTGCCAGAACTGCGCGACATGGGAAGCTGATCGATGAGTAGTGACGCCTTTTTTGTGACAGAGGCGCAGGAACAGCAGCTTGATCTGTTAACCCATCTGATTCAATTCGGGGATGAGGTGTTGATTGTGACAGGTGAGGAGGGTAGCGGTAAAACGACCCTTATGGCTAGAATTGAGCAGCGGCTCCAGACGCGCTGGTCGATCTGCTGTCACGATGCTTTAGCCGAACCGCTCCTATCGCAGCTATTTCCCCATATCGCCTCGGCGGCTCGTTTCGATGATAGCACCTCTGATCCGGAGCATTTGATTGCCGATTTTCAGCACCACTTAAGCCACACTTTTGAGCAGGACAGCTTGCTAGTTATGGTCGATAGCGCCGAACAGTTAGAGGGGGATGCGCTACAGGCGCTACTCTATCTCGCTTCGCTGCAACACGATGGCACCGCTCTGATTCGGGTGGTGCTGATAGCGCTGCCCGATCTCAAATTACGGCTAATGCAGCCTGAGTTGGCCCCTTTATCAAAAAAGAGTCGTCTGCTGAGCATCGATCCTATCGCATCTAACCAGATAGAGCCCTTTATTCAGTTTCTACAGCAGCAGGGGAGGATAGAGCAGCTCCCCGATGCAAAACTGTTGCGCCAAATTATTCGCCGTAGTCGCGGTAACCCGCAGCAGATTCTGTTGCAGTTACAGTTACCGCAGATCGCCTCGGCAGCGGGAGTGGGGATAGGGTGGCCTTGGATTGGGGGAGTAGCGGTGGTGATTGTGACCCTCTCGGCGCTTTTATGGGTCGATTTTGGCCAGCTAGCGACCGATACAGCACCAAAAACAGCGCCCTCTGAGGGTCGGGTGGAGCTAAAACCAGAGAGCGAAACTCGTCCCGATGAGCCCTTCTATCCTAATGAGTTAGCTCGTCAATTGGCGCAGCAGCAGCTAGCAGAGGAGCCAGTCAGGGCGCTGGTTGAACCGAGGCCGCTACTACCACCAGCGGCCGAACAGCCATTGATGGCTGAAGAGGATCGCGTTACCCCAGCACAAGAGCGCCGTCCCGATACTTCGGTCGCAGTAGCGCAGGAGCCGTTGCAGGTAGAAAATAGCGAGATAGATAGCTTAGAACCCTCTGCTGTGTCACCTGAGCCTGTGGTAACAGTGACCGACCCAGAACCAGAACCAGAACCAGAGCCTTTAGTGGCGACTGAGGAGGTGGGTGAGGTAGGGGGCGAGAGCGAGAATAACGCAGACTGGTTAGCCTCTCAGCCGCCACAAAACTACACAATTCAACTTATTGCGTTAAGCGATGCGAGTGCGATAACTCGTTTTGTGCAGGAGCGAGGGCTCCAAGGGGAGTTGGTTGAGGTGACGACAACAAAAAATAGTCGCCCACTCTATACCCTGATTGAGGGTAGCTATCGAGATCGCGCTGCGGCGATGGCGGCCGTTACCAAGCTGCCACAGGGAATATCTACCTGGGTGAGAACTCTGGAGAGCCTACAGAGCCAGGCGTCGCAGAGCCGTCACCTAACTAGCCCTGTCGCACCGAAGCGAGTGGCGGGTGAGAGAGAGGAGGGGGGGCAAACGACAACAGAGAGGCAGGCCGCTGATCCCATTCAGAGCCGCGATGTGGCTTGGCTATGGAGTCAGCAGCCAGATCTATTTACGATTCAGCTCATTAGTAGCAGTGAACGAGAGAGGTTGGAGCAGTTTGCCCGACAATACGATTTGGCTACAGAGGCGGTGATTATTGCCACAAAACGGGAGCAGAGAGCGTGGTACCAGCTCTTTTATGGCACCTATACCAGCCGTAGCGAGGCGTTAGTGGCGATAGGTTTGATGGCCGATGAGCTACAGAGGAGTCGCCCATGGGTTAGGAGTTATGGGGCGGTGCAGGAGGATATGGGCGCGGATAGCGCTAACTGAGGGGGGAGGGCTTTCTTTAGGGAGCGATTGCCACTATGCTAATACGCCTTTTTAAGCATGGCGTACTGATAAAATGGTGAAAATAGGTTCCTATAGCCTCTCAAATCAACTGCTGTTAGCTCCGATGGCTGGTGTGACAGATCGCCCGTTTCGTCAGCTCTGTCGTCGCCTCGGTGCCGGCATGGCGGTCTCGGAGATGGTCTCCTCTAACTCGCTGTTATGGGGTAGCGATAAGACTCTGCGCAGAGCCGACCATCGTGGTGAGGAGGATCCTCGCTCGGTGCAGATTATGGGTGCCGATCCGGCCATGATGGCCGAAGCTGCGCGTTATAATGGCGATAACGGGGCGCAAATTATCGATATCAATATGGGCTGTCCGGCGAAAAAGGTCTGCCAGGTGGCGGCAGGATCGGCACTATTGAGAGATGAACGGCTGGTTGAGTCGATTTTGACCGCCGTGGTTAAAGCGGTGCCTGAACTACCGGTCACCTTGAAGATTCGTACCGGTTGGGATAGAGAGAGCCGTAATGCGGTGACTATTGGCAAAATGGCCGAACAGTGCGGCATTCAGGCGCTGGCGATTCATGGTCGTACCCGTGCGGATGGCTATCGGGGTGAGGCCGAATATGAGACCATCGCCAAGGTGAAGGCGGCTGTTGCCATGCCAATTATCGCTAATGGAGATATCACAACCCCAGAGAGGGCGCGGCAGGTACTCGACTATACTGCCGCCGATGCGATTATGGTGGGGCGGGCAGCGCAGGGGCGGCCATGGATATTTCGCGAAATAGATCACTACCTTCGCACTGGCGAGAGGCTGCCTGAGCCCGATTTAAACGAGATAGAGAGCCTGCTTACCGACCATCTACGCAATTTATACGCCTTTTATGGCGACTATACCGGCGTGCGTATGGCTCGCAAACATATTAGCTGGTACACCAAAGGGCAGCGTCATGGCGCCGCTTTTCGACAGGCGGTCAATCGGGTCGAGAGTCGTGAGGCGCAGCTAGAGATGGTGGCTCGCTTCTTTGCGCAGCTACAGCAGCAGGAGCAGGCGGCATGAGCGAGTGCAGTGCCTCCCCCGATTCAACCCTCAACGGCGATGTTAAACAGGCGCTACTGCGTTACTTCGATTCACTGGAGGGGCAGGATCCAATCAACCTCTACAACATGTTTTTAGGCGAGGTAGAGAGGCCGCTGCTAGAGTTTGTGATGGCGCACACCAGAGGTAACCAGAGCCATGCAGCAGCGATTCTCGGCCTAAATCGCGCCACCTTGCGTAAAAAATTGAAACTCTATCAACTGCTCTAGCTCCGCTTCTCCCTTGTTTCTCACTCTAGGTTATGGCACAATGCCGCGCCATTAAGGGTACGGTCGTGTTGAGATGAGCGAATTGCCTGGAAACCGCTATGAGCCATTTTGATTTAGGTTTTTAGGAGCAGTGACATTGCGTCAAGAGATAAGCGATACGAGGTGGAGCCTCTCCAGCCATGAGAGCTCCGTGCCCCGCATTTTTGAGTATATTGCGCAGAGATTACCCCAGCAGACGGCGGTTTTTCACGATAACCAACCCCTTAGCTACGATGGGCTCAATCGCCAAGCGAACCGTTTAGCTCACTATCTCATCGCAACCGGTCTTCCCCCAGGTACCCCTATTGCGGTCAGTCTTGAAAAGTCACATCATGCGGTAGTCGCCTTTATGGCGGTGCTGAAGGCCGGTGCGACCTATCTGCCCTTAGATCCTGACTACCCGATTGACCGAATTAACTATATTCTTGATGATACATCAGCGCCCATCTTATTGATAAATAAACAAAAAGAGGCAGCGCTAGCGGCAGCTAAAACCCGTGTAATCGACTATGAGACCCTTGCGCCGGCGCTTCTATCGTATCCAGAGAGCAACCCGAGCCGTCCTGTCGGAGCCACAGACTTCTCCTACATCATCTATACCTCCGGCACTACCGGTCAACCTAAGGGTATCCGCCTGACTCAGCAAACTTTGGTAAATCTCATCGCCTTTCAAACGCGCGATAGAGGCTCTAAACCCGACCTTCGAGTGAGCCAGTTTGCCAGTTTCAGTTTTGATGTCTCCCTCCAAGAGCTCTGCTACACCCTGACTAACGGCTATACGCTCTATGTTGTTCCGTTAGCGGTAAGACGCTCTACGATGGAGTATGCCCACTATCTCATCGGCCACCGTATCACCTCGCTGTTTATTACCACCAGTATGCTGGAGCTACTAGCAGAGGCGATGTTGGCTATACAGCCAGAGGCGCTCGCCTTAAGCGAAATATTTGTCTCTGGTGAGACCCTTAAAATTACCCCCACCATTCGCCGCCTCTTTTTACGCTACCCCGATATCACCCTTATCAATCAGTATGGCCCCTCTGAGTCTCATGTCATGCTGAGTTATACCCTGCCAAAGGGGGCGGAGAGTTGGGAAGATTACCCCCCTTTAGGCTGCGCTATCCCCCATTTTGAGACCTATGTTCTCAACGACGAGCGAAAACCACTCTCGGTCAATGAGATCGGCGAACTCTACATTAGCGGCATCGGCTTAAGCGCCGGCTATATCAATCGCCCTGAACTGACTGCCGAAAAATTTGGCCCCAACCCCTTCAACAGCGCACCGGGTTATGAGCGCCTCTATCAGACCGGTGATTTAGTCCAGTGGCGTAGTGACGGCTATCTACAACACATGGGTCGGCGTGACTTTCAGGTCAAAATTCGCGGCTTTAGAATTGAGTTACAGGAGATAGAGAGCGTTATTGACGCTTATGACGGCGTTAAGCAGGCGGTGGTGTTGGTTAAAGATCGCAATCACGACCTCGATCAGCTCAACCACTCATCAATCACTCTCTATCTTGTCGGCTACTTTGTGGCCGATACGAAGCTCAATAAAGACGATCTATTCGCCTTACTGCAAAGCAAGCTGCCCGACTATATGGTGCCTAATTTTTTAGTTCAGGTTGATCAAATCCCCCTAACCCATAATCTTAAAGTTGATCGAAAAAAGCTACTTGCGATCGATGAGAACGAACCCTCGCAACCGGGCGCAACCTCGACTGCCATCACCGATCCGCAACATCGTACCATTGCCGCGATTTGGAGTCGGCTACTTAATCTACCTCTTGAAAAGCTCGATAGCCACAGCAGCTTCTTCCACTTTGGCGGCAACAGTCTGCTAACGATGCGGTTAGCTAATGAACTTGCAGCCACTTTCCAGACCCGTATTCCTATTGCGCTCATCTATGAACACAACAGCATTGCTGCTTTAGCAACAGCGATTGACGCTATCTCGGAGGCACCGCCCCCCATTGCCGCTATCGATAGGCACGAAAAGGGTGATAGACCGCGCCTCTCTTTTGCCCAAGAGCGGCTATGGTTTATTGAGAAGTATGAAGAGGGTACCGCACTCTATAACATTCCGATTATCTACACCCTAAGGGCAGATGTCGGGCTCGCGCCCCTAGAACAGGCGATTAAAAAGATTATCTCACGCCATGAGAGTTTAAGAACACTTATTCGGCAGGATCGGGCCGGTGAGAGCTATCAACAGGTGGTTACTGGTGATCTACTCACGATCGAAAAGGTGCAGCTCGACTCTCTTACCGACTTAAACCAAGCACTAAAACACGACGCGCACTATCTCTTTAATCTACAGCGGGAGCTACCCATACGGCTTAAATTTTATGCCGTAACCGAGACTAAAGAGCACTATCTGCTGCTGCTGTTTCACCACATTGCGACCGACGGCTGGTCGATTGAGCTCTTTATGCAGGAGCTGCTCATCGCCTACCGCCACTATAGCGATCCCTCTTCTCCAACCGATGAGCCCAACCTACCCGCTCTGCCGCTGCAGTATAGCGATTTTGCCTTATGGCAACGCCACTACCTAAGCGGGCCACTGTTAGAGAAGCAGCTCGACTTTTGGCGTCAACGACTCAACGATTTTGAGACGCTTAACCTCATTACCGACGCCCCCCGTCCCGAACGGGTCGATTACCGTGGCGCAGCGCTCGGTTTTGAGCTCGACCAGGCTCGTAGTGATGCCTTAAGAGATCGCGCCAAGGCGCTAGAGGTGAGCCTCTACAGCCTACTAATGGCCGCTTTTCTATTAATGCTAAGGCTTTTTAGCCACCAAAAAGATATCGTCATCGGTCTGCCGATCTCGAACCGCCACTATCACGAAATAGAGAATTTAATCGGCTTCTTCGTTAATAGCCTGCCGTTACGGCTAGTTATCGACGATAACAGCAGCAGCACTGACTATATTCAAACTGTTCACCGAGAGCTATTAGCCCTGCAACTGCATCAAGATATTCCGTTTGAGTATCTGATTAAATCGCTCAATATCGCCAAAGATTCGAGTCGCCACCCGCTATTTCAAGTGATGTTTGGCTTGCAAAACTTTGCCGATAACCTATTCGGTCTCTCCTCTGAGCCTAAGAGCGACGACAAAGATCCCCCTCTAGTACCGTACAGAGGCTCCGTTCCACTCTACGATAGCGCCAAGTTTGATTTAACTGTTTTTGTTAACGATAGCGGTGCTAACCTTTCGGTAATCTTTAATTACGCCACCGCGCTGTTTACACCGGCGACCATTAACAGCTATATGGACTCTTTTGAACAGCTGTTAACCCGTTTCGCAGCGCCTGTCTGTTGCACTCTTGCCACCTTAGACTATATTACCCCAGAGCAGCTTCAGCAGATAACGGTCGATTGGAACCGTGGTGCGCGTGTTACCCCCTTTCGGCAAACGGTTGACCACCTCTTCACCGAACAGGTCAAACAGCAGGGCGATCGCATCGCCCTCTGCTATCAACACCACACGCTCACCTACCAACAGCTCGATAGCTATGCCAATCAGTTAGCTAACTACCTACAACAGCAGCATCACATCGGCGCGAATGATCGGGTGGCGCTATTTCTCCACCCTAGTCAAGCGCTTTACATCGCCATTTGGGCGATCTTAAAGGCAGGTGCCGCCTATGTCCCTATCGATTTACGCTATCCTGAAGATCGTATCGCCTATATTTTAGCCGATACTGGTGCCACTTTAGTGCTGGTCGATCAGCGCTCGCGCGAGCAGCTCGACTCTATTGATGATGGCATAACCCGACTTACCCTTGATGCGCCTGAGGTAGAACAGGCCTATCGCCAAGCCCCCTCTAGCACGCCGACGCCACACCACTCCCCCGATAGCCTAGCCTATATTATCTACACCTCCGGCACCACCGGCCAACCTAAAGGGGTGATGGTTCCCCATCGAAGCGTTGTTGCCTTCTGTCAAGCGGATAACTACTGCCAAATTGATCAACACAACAGCGTGTTAGGTTACTCTAGCCACGCCTTTGATGGCAGCGTGTTCGATATTTTTGTCACCCTCACCCGGGGTGCAAAACTGGTTGCCATTCATAGCGATACCCTGCTCGACGCCGCCGCGCTAACCGAGGTGATCTCGCAACACCACATCGATACCCTATTTATCACCTCGGCACTCTTTGTCAACTATGCTGAACTCAAACAGCGCAACCCACTGCTGGCCATTAAAAATATCCTCTTTGGGGGGGAGAAGGTCAGTCCCGACAAAATTAGCGACTTTCTTAACTATAGTCGCCACACCAACCTCATTCATGTCTATGGCCCAACCGAAACGATTGTCTTTGCCACCTTTGCCCCGTTAACTCTCGATAATGTCGCGGCGCTACCTATCGGTAAACCGCTCGCTGATAAAAAACTCTATCTCCTCAACGAACAGTTGCAGCCTCTACCCGCAGGTGCCGTTGGTGAACTCTATATCTCTGGGCTCAGTCTAGCGCAGGGCTACCTGAATCAGGCCAGTTTTACCCAAGATAAATTTATTCCTAATCCGTTTCAAACGGCTGAAGAGGCCGCGCAGGGGCTATATGCCACCCTCTATAAAACTGGCGATCTAGTCCGCTATCTGCCCAATGGTGATATTCAATATATTGCCCGCAACGACTCCCAAGTCAAAATTCGAGGCTATCGCATCGAATTAGAGGAGATTGAGCAGGTATTAAACAGCTATCCCGGCGTAGAGCAGGTGGTGGTGCTCGCTAAAGGCAGCTCTGGTGCCAAACAGCTAGTTGCCTACCTGCAACTCAACCAGACTCGGCCAACCGAACCGCCCCTTGATGGAGCAGAGCTGCTCGCCTTTGCCCAACAGCGACTGGCCGAATATATGGTGCCACGCCAGTTTGCCGTGGTCGATAAGATTCCGGTGAACACCAATGGTAAAATCGATAAAAAACGGCTCTTGGATCTAGCGACCGAACCGCTCACCCGCCCCAAAACCTTCATCGCACCAAAGAGCCACTACGAGACGCTCCTCTCTAGCCTCTGGCAACGCATCCTATCGCAGCCACAGATTAGCATCAGCGATAATTTTTTTGATCTCGGTGGTAACTCCATCCTACTCGCGCAGATGCACGCTGCGCTACCCGATGAGATAAGAGCAAAAATAAAGATTATCGATCTATTCAAATATCCGACTATTGCCGCCATTAGCCAATTTCTAACCGAGCCGAAGCCAACCCCCCCCCCTCCTAGCGCCACGACACAAACGCATCAACGGGATGATATTGCCATTATCGGCATGGCGGGGCGCTTTCCTGGCGCTGACTCGATTGAAGAGCTATGGCAAAATTTAATCGCCGGCAGAGAGTCGATCACCTTCTATACCAAAGAGGAGCTACTCGCGGCGGGCGTTGACGCAACACTCATCAACCACCCTAACTATGTCGCAGCCCAAGGGGTATTGAGCGATATTCAACACTTTGATGCCGATTTTTTCGGCTATTCACCGCGTGAAGCGACTCTTATCGATCCACAACAGCGGCTCTTTCTAGCCTGCGCCTACCACGCCCTCGAAGCGGCCGGTTACGACAATCCCGATCAACAGCGTGGCCCTATCGCCCTCTATGCGGCTGTGGGGCGCAATCGCTATCTAGCCGACCATTTGAGTGAGCCGGGGGCTGACGATCCAGTCGGTCAATACCAGCTACTATTAGGCAACGGTGCCGACTTTCTAGCGACTCGTGTCGCCTACAAACTCAACTTAACTGGCCCGGCGATCACCGTCCAAACCGCCTGCTCTAGCTCCTTGGTGGCGGTACATCAGGCCTGCCTTGCGCTCAAAGCGGGCGATTGTGATCTTGCCATGGCAGGAGGGGTCTCGCTACAGGCGGTCGATAAACAGGGCTATCTCTATGAAGCCGATATGATTGGCAGCTCAGATGGCCACTGTCGCGCCTTTGACGCGGCGGCGGACGGCACCCTTGGTGGTCAAGGGGTAGCGGTTGTGGTATTAAAGCGGCTCTCTCAGGCGTTAGCCGATAGCGATCCTATCTTAGCCGTCATTAAAGGGCACGCCATCAATAATGACGGCAGTACCAAAATCGGCTTTACCGCACCTAGCATTCAGGGACAGGCCGAGGTTATTCGCAGCGCCATCGCCCGAGCCGGCATTGCCCCCGAAACCCTCTCCTATATCGAAGCGCACGGTACCGGCACCAAATTGGGCGATCCTATCGAAATCGAGGCACTAAAAACCGCCTTTGCCGCCGATCCAAGCCAAGGGCAGTTCTGCGCCATCGGCTCTCTGAAACCCAATATCGGCCATCTCGATGCCGCATCGGGGGTGGCAGGCTTGATTAAAGCGACCCTCTCGCTACACCACAAGGCGCTAGCCCCCACGATCCACTACCAGCAGAGTAATGAGAAGATCGACTTCTCCACCACCCCCTTCTATGTCTCAACCGACTATCGCCCATGGCCCGAGGGGGCTACCCCCAGAAGAGCCGGAGTCAGCGCCTTTGGCCTAGGGGGAACCAATGCCCATGTCGTACTAGAAGAGAGCCCGTCCCCCCTCAATCCACCGCCGCCACCGCCGCTAGAACGAGACTATCCAATCTGGTTCTCGGCCCACACTCCCAGCGCACTCGCGGCGCGACAGCGGCAGCTGCTGGCTTATTTAACCGAGCATCCCGACACTGTCATACGCGATTTTAGCTACACCCTACAGCTAAAACGGCGCCACTTTAAGTTTGCCAGCTATGTTGTCGCCCAAACAGTGGATAGCGCCATCACAGCGCTTAAAGCGACCGACTCACGCCCGCCAATTGAGTGCCGCACGAGCCCCCCTCGCGCCATTGTCTTTATGTTCCCAGGACAGGGATCGCAATATGTCGCCATGGGGGCGGCGCTCTATCGGCAACAGCCCTATTTTCGTCAACAAGTTGATCACTGTTTTGAATTAATACCGGCTCACACTACCGATTTTACCTTAGAGGATATCTTTACTAACGCCGAAAGGCTCCACCAAACCGCCTATACCCAGCCGGCGCTCTTTATCATTTCGTATGCCCTTGCCCGATATCTTATCCATATTGGCGTTAAACCTAATGCGATGATTGGGCACAGTATTGGCGAATATGTCGCCGCCACCCTTAGCGGCCTCTTTACCCTAAAAGATGCCCTCTATTTAGTCACCCAACGCGCAAGGCTACTACAGCGCCTGCCCCAGGGAGCGATGTTGTCGATCCTGCTCCCTAGTGACGATCTCCCCCGTGATGCGCTAGCGTTGGCTCAACGACTCGATCTCGACATCGCAGCCATCAATGACCGCCAAAGTCTGGTGCTCTCAGGCTCCCTAGCTCAAATCGACAGCGCCATCGGCTACCTCAACGAAAACGATATTAGCTATAAACGACTACCGGTCACCCGTGCGTTTCACTCGCGAATGGTAGAGGCGATCCTGCCTGACTTTGAACAGGTTTTAAGCCAAATCGATCTAGCGACAGCGACCCTTCCCTTTATCTCCAACCTAAGCGGCACACTCCATACGCCACAGACACTTAGCTCACGCCACTACTGGATCGATCATCTGCGCCACACGGTTAAGTTTGCCGACGGTCTCACCCACCTATTAACGATGCTAGGGGAGAGCGAGAGCCTCTTTTTAGAGGTCGGCGCAGGAGAGGTACTCACCCGTTCGGGGAGGCGAACACACCCCAACGCCACCCTGCTAGCAACCCTCGGCAGCGATAACAACCGGCTACACCCCCTACTAGAGACGCTACTACAGCTACAGGCTGGGGGGGTTAAACTTAACTGGGAGGCCTACTATCCCGACGGTGCCGCTTATCTACCCCTACCTAGCTACCCCTTTGAGAGCAAACCGTTTTGGATTACCAAACAGGTGTCAGCGTCCACGATACCCGATTCGGAACCGAGCGCCCCGACCGCACCACCAGCGCCGGAGGCCTCTGCTAGCTCCCCCCTCAAAGAGCAGCTTCGATCGATTTGGCGCGACTATCTTGGCCATGCCACGATTGGCGATGATGATAACTTTTTCGATCTAGGGGGCGATTCACTACTAGCGATACGAATTGTTAGCCGTATTAAGAGCAGACTAGCGTGTGAGCTGGCGCTAGCCGATCTCTTCGATAAACCGACGCTTCGTGCCCTAGCGCAACACATTGAACCGCAGTGGGCTAGCCAGAGAGCGATAAGCAACGACTCATCCCCCCTAGTGCAGCTACAGCAGGCAGCAGATAGCGATAAAACGCTCTTTTTAATTCACGCCGCAGATGGCTACCTGTTGAGTTATCGCCCCTTGATTGAGGCGCTTGGTGCTAGCTATACCCTCTATGGCCTACAGAACCCCTATCTGGAGCAGACCAACCCTAAACTCGCCCCCCTTAACTGTATCGAAACGATTGCCACCGCCTACCGTGAGGCGATAGAGAGGGTCGCCCCTGACGGAAAGTATCATCTCATCGGTTTCTCTTTAGGTGGCCTTATCGCCTATGAGATAGCGCAGCAGTTGACTCGAAGCGGAAAAAGTGTCGCGCTCTTGACTCTAATTGATGTTATCAGACCCGACCACCCCTTTGCCAATACCCAGAGCTGTGATGCGATCTTATTAGATATTGTGCAGCTCTTGAGCCGCAAGGCGATCTCCTTTGAGCAATTTGCCCCCCTATCCGCTAATGAGCGGGCCGCCCTTATCGTCGAAACGATTGGGCTTGAGGGGTTAAATCATGACCGAAAAGTAGCGATTTATAACCAAATGAGACACTACAGCGAGGCGATTGCCGCCTATCAAACCGCGCCCTATCGCGGAAAAGTGCTCTTTTTTAATGCCCAGCAGCGCTTTGCAGGTTACGAACAGTTCGCCCTTGATGAGACTTGGCGCGACAGCATCGAACCTGAACTCGCTGTGTACGATATACCCGGCGATCATCTTTCCATGCTCACCCCTCCTCATGTTGCCGATATCGTGCACCACTTTGAATACCACTATCGCCTTGCTAATCCCAAGTAACCGATAGTTTTAACCCTCTATTTACCTTTTGGAGAGCTGTTCTATGCCAAGCTTTATTGATAGCGATATTGAATTTATTACCAACCTCTATAAATCATTTCATGACATAGTAGGCGGTAAAAACATTCCTGATTTCTACCAGGTGATTCATCCTGACGCAGAGATTAAGTTCAATAATGAAACTTATGACTGTGATGAGTGTGTTAGCCTAATGAATGATTTCTGTGCAGCCACCCAATCAATGGAGGTGACAGTTGTCAAGCCAATTGAGTGCATCAATGAAGCAGAGCGCACTTATGTGGCTCTCTCTAGTTGGGCCATTGAGTCGCTATCGGGAAGTGGCAAAGTCGATTGCCCGATGTTGGCGATTATCTCTATTAAAGATAACAAGATCATTCAAGCTAGAGAAGTCATTAATATGGGTGGCGGCTTAAATCGCTTCTTAATAGATGATATTACCGTTAAAAAAGAGGCGTTAGCGCGTTAATATCCGCCTAAGCCAATTGTTTATATCTTACACTATTTCAAAGCGACAACGACCGGAGATAACCCGATGATGAGCGAACTTGAATTTATTAAATCCCTCTATCTACCCTACAATCAAGTCAAAGCAGGAGGGAATATTCCCGACTTCTCTGACACCATTGATGAAGCGGCTGAAATCACCTTTAATAACTGGACGCATAACCGCCAGCAGACTTTAGATTTTATCGACGCTTTTTGTAAAAAGATGCAGTCGATTCAAGTGGAAATCGCCGAAGTTAGCTGTCTTAATGAGGCGACCAGTACCTACGTTATCCTATCGAACTGGGATCTAGAGCTGATACAGAGCCCTGGCAACCACTCGATCTGTCCAATGATGGAGTTAATTACCCTCAAAGGGGGACGCATTATTAAAACAGCCGGCGTCATGCATGCTGTTGGGGAAGTGAGTCAACTCCTCGCCTCAGGGGATATCGACTAATATCCCTCTGTCACAGCTAAAACGGGTAGAAGCTATCATGGAATCAGAACTATTTGATGTTATCGTTATCGGTGCTGGTCTTGCGGGGCTAACAGCCGCAACGCGCTGCCAGCAAGCGGGGCTAAAAGTCGGACTGCTAGAGCAGTTGAATCGTGTAGGCGGTCTATGTGGCACCTACCAGCGCGAGGGGTATGAGTTTGTTATCGGCTGTAATGAGTTTGGTTCCAGTTTAGAGCGCGAAATGGTCGCGCTAGGGGTCGATATTAAATTTAAAGCCCCCAACACCCGCTTTACTTTCGAGTCGAAAAGCTACCAATTTCCGCTGAAACCCCTTGCGCTAGCCGGTATGCTAAAACATACTTTTGATATCCAACGCTTTTTAAAAGCGTGCAAACAGCCCGAAAATAGCGCCCGATCCTTAGATGAGATTGTCAGCCAAACGGTCAAAAATCGCACCTTAGCCCAACTCATTCTCTCTTTTGCTTACCCCTCGGCGATTACCCCTGCTCGACTCAGCGTAGCCAAATTTTTAGAGATGTTCTCTAAAGAGCTCAATTACGACTACCAAAACTCCCGTATTCCTATCGGTGGGCCACAACATTTAGCCGATCAGATCGCCGCCCGTTTTACCGCGATCGGTGGTCAGCTATGGTTAGAGAGGCGGGTCGAGGCGGTAGAGTATGCCGAGGGGATCCATAATGTGGCTACTAGTAACGGTAACTATCGTGCTAAACAGCTTATCTCTAGCGAAGCGAGGCAAGATCGCTTCCCTGACGGGGCGGTAGAGGGACTGTCACTCAACACGCTCCATCTAGCACTCAAAAAGAGCTTCCCTTACCCACAAGGGATGCACACCCTCGCCTATTTTCCACCCGATATCACCGGCTGGATGAGTCAAATGGATCAGGGGCAGCTCCCCGATGCCTTCGGTTTTCACCTCTTTTGTAGCGATCTGCCACCTAAGGATGAGTACTATAGTGTCAACCTCTACTGCACCGCACCGCGTCACATGGAGGATATGGCACCGGCAGCACAGCAACAGATGGAGTCGTTTATCCTTAACCATATCGAACGGCTACTACCGGGGGTTAACGATGCGATTCTCTACAAAACATTTATCACCCCTGCCGATTTCTACCAACAGCACCATCTAAAGAGTCTCGTCACTCCCTATATTGTTGAACACAATATGACTAAACCCGATAGCTACGATTCTGAGAGGGCGATTTACTATATCGGCAATAGCCTCTATCCACCGGGTGAGCACGCTTGTGGTGCCGTACTCTGTGCTAGCCAAGCTGCGACTCGTCTTATTGAGACGCAAGCTAGTTAAGATAATTGAATGTAATTTGATATAAGTTAATCTGACGATGATAGTTCACCTTGCCCTATTTGGTTATCTCTGCCTCTCCGGCTATCGCGCTATAGAGAAAAAGAGGGGAAGTAAGGAGGGCTCCCTTCTGAGTAGTGATAGCCTAAAAGAGCAGATAGCAGACAATGAGAAGGGATTTTATGATAAGCAGATGCTACAGATGTACGATAGTGCTAAAAACGATAGTGATGGCAATATCTCAACTAAAATAGCGCAAGATAACTTCGATGCTGTCAATAATCGTGAGATAAAGAGCGCAGCTATTGCCTTAGCGCTAGCGGCGGCTACGCCACTCTCTCCCCTCTTCGCTATCGCCTCTCTCCCCTTTATTCTCTATGCTAGCAGGCGGGTCATTAAAGAGAGTTTTGATCTAGCCAAAAAGGGGCAGTTCCGTGTCGAGACCATTATTAGTACCATTATTATCGGCACGCTGCTGCTTGGCCAACTCTTTATCGCTAGCTTTGCCACGCTACTCTATAAGCTCTCACTTAAGCTCACCTCCAAGATTATTCATCAGTCCAAACAGCAGCTAACCGAAACCCTGCTTCAGACCCCCGAGTCGGTCTGGATTTTAGTCGATGGCGCTGAAGTTAGTCTCCCTTTTAACGATATTGAGATCGGCCATATCGTAGTCGTTCACGCTGGCGATACGGTACCGGTTGATGGCCTCATTGAGTCGGGTATGGCCACTATCGACCAACATATTCTCACCGGTGAGTCGATTCCGGTAGAAAAAACAGTCGGTGATGAGGTCTTTGCCATGACACTCATCCTCTCTGGCAAGCTACATATCAAAGTCAACTGCCGTACCTCTGAGAGTAATGCGGCTAAAATTACCCAGCTACTTAATCAGACCGCCGACTTTAAATCGGGGGTACAACTCCAGGCTGAAACACTATCGGGTAAACTGGTTAACCCCGTTATCGGCACTAGCCTTGTCGCTATGCCGCTGGTCGGCTTCGGTGGTGCTTTAGGTATTTTGGCCTGCCATCCGGGGAACTCACTGATCGGTATCGCCCCGATTACCACCCTTAAACATATCTCTGCCGCTTCGAAACAGGGGATATTGATTAAGGATGGCCGTACTCTAGAGCTACTAAAAAGTGTCGATACGGTGGTGTTTGATAAAACCGGCACCCTAACCGATGAGCAGCCCTATGTCGGGCAGATCCACTGCTTTACTGAGCTATCGCAAAACGAGGTACTACGACTAGCTGCAGCGGCCGAATTTAAGCAGACCCACCCTTTAGCTAAGGCGATTTTAGCTGCGGCACGGCAGCGTGAGCTGACTTGGCCTGCCCCAAATGAGTGCGAATATCGCCTCGGTTACGGTCTCATTGTTGTCGTTGACGGTGTCACCGTACGACTAGGCAGCCGCCGCTTTATGGTTGCAGAGAGAGTCGCCATACCGCCAGAGTTAGCCCCGCTAGAGGAGCAGAGCCATACGGCAGGTACCAGTCTGGTTCTAGTCGCGGTGGCCGACCAGCTAGTGGCGGCGATTGAGCTACGCCCTTCGCTGCGTCCTGAAGCAAAGCGCGTTATAACCGAGCTAAAACGCCGTAAAACTGTGGCTCAGATCTATATTATCTCCGGCGATGGCGAGACTGCCACCCGCGAGCTGGCTAAAACATTAGGGGTTGATGGCTATTTCGCCGAAATATTGCCCCAAAACAAGGCCGCCATTATTCAACAGCTACAGCAGCAGGGGCGCAGTGTCTGCTTTGTCGGTGACGGCATTAACGATGCCATTGCACTGAAACGGGCGCAAGTTTCGGTATCGCTAGCAGGAGCCTCTAAAATCGCGACCGACACTGCCCAAGTTGTACTACTCGATAGGGGGATTGAGCACCTAACCTCACTCTTTGAACTTGCCGATCACCTAAATAAAAAGATGGATCGTCTCTTTAAAATAATGTTAACGCCATCACTTATGGGTGCCTCTAGTGTCCTCTTTTTAGGTACTGGTGTTACCGCTGTGCTCTACCTCTGTAGTCTCGGCATGATAGCCTCTATTGGCTATGTACTGCTGCCGTTACCTAAACAGCTAACTCCACCTAAAAATAGAACACTACCCCAGCTTGATTAAAGCCTTTTTTATGCCACAACTTTTAGAGAAACTATTTTATGTTTTCAAAATGCCTTGGAAAATTTCCACTCGATATAGACAACCTCTATGCCGATTTAGCCCAGCTACATGAATCAGACTATATTCCTGCCTATTCAGAATATACTATCGGTTCATGGCGTACCGCTATTTTAATGAATCAAGAGGGTGATTCGAGTAGCGGTGAAGTAATAGAGTATGCTGGCTCCGCTCAAGCGACACCTCTGGCTAAAAAATTACCCCATATTATGCAGGTGCTTAGCGAGACTTTTAATATGGCGACAATTAAGTTAGCCCGTATTGCGACCATTAAAAAGTATGGTCTTATTCTGCCCCATATCGATTTCGTCACCTTCTCCAAACCGTGTAAACGGTATAATATCGCCCTTATCTCTAATGACAGATGTATTAGTATTGAGGAGCAGACCGCCTATAGTATGCGTTCGGGAGAAATTTGGGATTTAGATGCGACCCATCCCCATAGCGCCGCTAACTTCTCTGATGAAGATAGAGTGTCGCTAATTATCGATTTAGAGCCCATAGATAACGAAAAAGACTATTTTAACCATCCCGATAAGCTAGCTGCGGCAGAGCCGATCCGCTTTATCGAGCGTGAGCCTCTTCCTGCCGAACTCAAGGAGCACTACTTAGCGCTAGCGGCACTAATGACTCGCCATAACTACAGAGATATTTTGGCGATGGTAGCCAAACTCCCCTTCTTGTGGCAGATGGAGTTAACCGATGTTTTTGAGATTACACAGCAGATCTGTCATCGTTCCGGTGATAGGCTTTTAATCGATAATATCGCCAAAACTAAACATGCCTTTTTACACGAAAGAGCCACCGATCCTGTCTCTGGTATTCTGTAACATCCATTAGTATATTAACGGAGCTTTTAGCGATGAGTGCTACTCAGTTAACTATTTTGGCGGCTATTGTCAGCTATTTTGTCGCCATGATTATTATCGGTATTATGGCAAGCCGCCATCAGAGTCATAGTGGCTTTGTTATCGGCTCTCGTGATGTGGGCTATATTCCAACTATCGGTTCACTCTCCTCTTCGTTTCGTGATGGCATGGGAGTTATCTTTTGGGTCGGTTTTGGTGCCTCAGTCGGTTATGGTGGGATATGGGTCTTTATCGGTGTTGTCGCAGCTCTGTTAGTCTATGCCTTTATCGGGCCGAGGGCACGACAGTTAGCCGCACAACAGGACTATATTACTATCGGTGAGATGATTCGCGCCCGCTCCGGCAGCCTTACCGAACGCTTTAGTGCGGCAATTATTGTCTGCTTCGCCTTAATGGTGATTGCCATCCAGCTCCATGTTGCCGGCAACCTCTTCTCAATGGTATTGGGGATCGCTCCTTGGATCGGGGTCTTCTCCGTTGCCATTGTCGTCGGCTTCTACCTCTTTTGGGGTGGCTATAGCACCGTCGTCAAGACCGATGCGGTACAATTTTTTATTATCTTATCGCTGCTATTTATGCCGCTCTTTTTAGAGCCGACAGAGGCGATGTTCCATTTCGATACTATTTGGGCATTAGAGACAGAGACGATTATCGCCTTTAATTTAATCGGCTTTTTCTATGTTTTAAGCTCTGCTGATACTTGGCAGCGGATCTTCTCGGCTCGAAATACCCGCGTGATCTACTTCTCTTTTCCGCTATCGGGCGTCGCGCTGCTGATTATCACTTTAGGGCTTATCTTTCTTGGCATGCTCGCTAGACCCCATTTAGGTGAGGTGATCGATACCAATACAGTCTTTTATGAGATCTTTAAAGGCGACTATCTCTCTCCCCTCCTACAGGCCTATATTGCGGTGGTTGTGATGGCTATCTGTATGTCAACACTCGATACAATGTGTTATCTCACCGCAGCCACCATCGCTAAAAACCACACTCCAGCACACCTAACTGCAACACGCGATAGCTATGTTAACTTTTCACAAAAGGTGATGCTTCTCACGCTTGTCGCCATGAGTTTAGTGACCCTCACCATTAGCGATCTGCTGCTATTTGCTTTTAGTGCGGCTAGCCTGCTCTTTATCTTATCTCCGCTCTATCTCTTTACGGTATTTAACCTCCCCAAAGTGCGTAACGATAAAACCGATCGGCTGATGACACTGGCTATCGCGATGAGCGCAATCATCTATCTTTATATGTTCTCAGCCGGCCACTTTGAGCGAGCGATTTTAACCCTAGTTCCAGTGGCAATCTCAACGGTACTAACTAGTGTTGCGATCTATTTTGGTAATATAAATAATCAGGAGTAAACCGAATCTATGCGAACCATCAAACGAGCCCTTGTTAGCGTCTCTGATAAGAGTGGTATTGTCGAATTTTGCCGTCAGTTACAGCAGCAGCAGGTGGAGATCCTCTCTACCGGAGGAACAGCTAAACTGCTAGCAGAGAGTGGCGTTAAAGTGGTCGAGGTCTCAGACTATACCGCCTTTCCAGAGATGATGGCAGGACGAGTCAAGACACTACACCCGAAAATTCATGGGGGTATTTTAGCTCGACGAGGAGTCGATGAGGCGATTGCCGCCGAGCACGGTATCGGTTTTATCGATCTAGTGGTGGTCAACCTCTATCCGTTTGAACAGACGGTCGCTAATCCTGACTGCACTCTGGCCGATGCGATTGAGAATATCGATATTGGCGGTCCGACTATGCTCAGAGCGGCAGCGAAAAACCATGCCGATGTCACCGTAGTGGTCGATAGTGGTGACTATGAGCCGCTGCTGCAGGAGTTAGCTGAGCTAGGCGGTGTGAGTCGTGAGAGCCGCTATCGGCTAGCGGTTAAAACCTTTGAGCACACCGCAGCTTATGATGGGGCGATTGCTAACTATCTCGGTGCTCATCACTCTAGCGGCGAGGCTGAGACTTTTGGTTCGACCTTTACGATGCAGTTTCACAAAGTTCAGGCGATGCGCTATGGTGAAAATCCGCACCAGCTCGGGGCCTTCTATCGTGAAGCCCACCCCGCTATCGGTACCATTGCCACCGCCGAACAGCGACAGGGTAAAGAGCTATCGTATAACAATATTGCCGATACCGATGCGGCGCTAGAGTGCGTGAAACAGTTTGATAGCGCCCCGACCTGTGTGATTGTTAAACACGCTAACCCTTGCGGGGTCGCGACGGGTGCGACACTGCTAGAGGCATATCATCGTGCCTACGCTACCGATCCGGAGTCGGCCTTTGGCGGTATTATCGCCTTTAATGGCGAGCTTGATGGTGAGACAGCGGCAGCGATTGTAGCGCGACAGTTTGTGGAGGTGATTATCGCTCCAACAGTGTCGCCGGCGGCGATCGAGGCGGTAGCGGGCAAAAAAAATATTCGTCTGCTACAGTGTGGGCAGTGGAGTCGTGGCGTCTCGGACGGATTTGACTTTAAACGGGTCAATGGTGGTCTGCTGCTACAGCAGCGCGATAGTGGTATGGTAGCGGCGGCTGATTTAAAGCTGGTTACTCGGCGTCAACCCGACGAGGGCGAGCTGGCCGATCTGCTCTTCACTTGGCGAGTGGCTAAATTTGTCAAATCGAATGCGATTGTTTATGGCCATCATGGGCAGACGATTGGCGTCGGTGCAGGCCAGATGAGTCGGGTAAACTCAGCTCGAATCGCCGCGATTAAGGCCGAACAGGCTGGTTTAGAGGTGGCGGGGAGCGTGATGGCGTCAGATGCCTTCTTTCCGTTTCGTGACGGTATCGATAACGCCGCTGCTGCCGGAATTCGAGCGGTGATTCAGCCAGGGGGTTCGATGCGCGATGAGGAGGTGATCGCCGCTGCTGATGAGCACGATATAGCGATGCTCTTTACCGGTATGCGCCATTTCCGTCACTGAGGAGCCGCAGGCCGCTGAGATAATGGCCCCCAAAAAGGCCATCAATTTTCTGCGCTAGTGATGGCCTTTTATGGATTAAAATAGACGCAAAACCAGCGATAGGTGTTGTTTTGCAATGATTTTTTTGAATTTAATGACCATAGTAATGGTTATGTTGAAGGGCCTTGTTCATCTCTTCGTCAGCTCCCCTCCACCCCTTTCCCGCTGGGAGAGGCGGAGAGGGAAGGCGAGGTAATCATGCCTCATGAAGGTGACGAGACGATGAACAAGACCCGGGTTTCGTAGGGGCGGGTTTGAAACCCGCCCCTACACGCCGTGGATTACCGGAAGAGATGGTCGTTTAAAAAGCACGGTTTGAATCACACTTGGTTGGAGGGGCATCATAGAAACCGCAAGCCTGACGGGTAACCGTTCACGCTCCCTGCTAATTTTACCCCTCACCCCAACCCTCTCCCGCTGGGAGAGGGAGATTAAGGAGGGAGAGTGAACGGTTACGATATGTTTTAGATACCCGAACGCTGGAAGAGGTATTTTTATAGGAGCCTAAGATAATGGAGTGGTCAGAAGTTATTGATAACCCGATGCTTGCTAACTTACCGTTTAAGATTGAGCTAACTCGGTTTGGGCAGTTACTGATGAGTCCGGCTTCGAACGAGCATGGGCGAATTCAAAGTCGTTTAAGCGCAAAATTTTTGCGTAAACCGGGAGGTGAAGTCATTACCGAATGTTCAATTCAAACGACCAACGGGATTAAAGTGGCGGATGTTGCATGGCTATCTGAAGCCTTTGTGTCGAAGTACGGCTTTACAACACCCTACCCTAAGGCACCCGAGTTGTGCGTTGAAATTATATCCCCATCCAATTCGATGGAAGAGATGCGAGAGAAGATTCAGCTCTATCTCGAAGCAGGGGCAATAGAGGTGTGGCTTGTGCGGGGGCTTGATGATATTCAGATATTTAATGCAGCAGGTGAAGCAGGGTATTCGCAATACTTTTCGGTATAGATAGAATAAAACATGCACACAAATTGAAGCCATTTGGAATCAGCAGGAATCAGGATCGACTATTTATCAGTGTATAAAACCATTGACTGGTGTTGGCGACATTGTCGAGCCGATTCTTCAGAATATTGCAACCGAGCTGTATCTTCTGCCTGGCGATTTAAATCTCTCCGGCTATGAAGAGGCCTTATCTGCCGAATGGCCCAACAGCATGGGTGATAATAATCTCTACCGCCCTATGCGAATACTTAGTTCCTTCTGGCAGGTGATGCAGATGTCTGTTCAAAACCCCATCGGTTATCTCTGCCAGCAACATAGCACTCAGGTGGAGCTCTCAATCGGCCCCCTCTCCGGCGTGGAACTGGAGCTACTGCAACACGCCTTCCCTATCGCTGCTGCCGGTAGCTGTGCCGCCACAGCCTGCTTGACCATAACCACCGCAGCGGTCACAATCTACTGCCCTGAGTGTGACCAAACGACAATCGTTGCCCCTAACCGGCTGCTCTGCCCCCACTGTGGTAACTGGCAGACCCAACTAAAAGCGGGCGATGAGCTGATTTTACAACGCGTAGAACTGGAGGATTAACCATGTGCGATACCTGCGGCTGTAACATTACCCCGGCCAACCGCCATCTGGTCGAAGCCGGAGGCAGACACGCCTACACCGGTAGCGGCAGAGAGTCGGTTGAAGTGCTGCAAAACCTGCTAAGTGAGAACGACCATCAGGCAGCACATAACCGCCACCATCTGCAACAGCACGGCGTGGTAGCGATTAACCTTATGTCCTCCCCCGGCTCCGGTAAGACCGCACTGCTGGAACAGACCGCCGCACGACTCGGTAAAGAGCTGAAAATGGCGGTGATTGTCGGCGATCTGGAGACCGAAAATGATGCCGCCCGGCTGCGACGCCACGGGATTGAAGCGATTCAAATCTCAACCGGCAGCGCCTGCCACCTCGATGCCCACATGGTGCATCAGGCACTGCACCAGCTCGATTTAAGCCAAATTGAGCTACTGTTTATCGAAAATGTTGGTAACTTAGTCTGTCCCGCCAGCTTCGATCTGGGTCACCACCACAATGTTACTCTGCTTTCGACTACCGAGGGGGATGATAAACCGGCCAAATATCCGGTGATGTTTCGCAGTGCCGATCTAATACTAATCACTAAAAGCGACCTGTTACCGCTATTAGATGACTTTTCGCCCGAAGCAGCCACCAATCAGCTACGACAGCTCGCCAATCCCGCCCCGGTGATTGAACTCTCGGCTAAAAGTGGTGCCGGGCTGGATCACTGGTTTGAATGGTTACAGCAGCAGCGACAACAGCGCCAGCCAGAAACAGCCCTTCCGCCACACGACCACACTCACCCCCATTCTCACCCTCACCACAGCCACAGCTAACCCAAAATGGCAACGCCAAAAGAGTGGTTGCGCCGTATCGGCCAGCTACAACCTGAACCGGTTAAGATTATGAATGTCTGTGGCGGCCATGAGCGCGCCATCACCCAAGCGGGTTTGCGTTCAATCCTGCCCGATACCATTGAACTAATCCCCGGCCCCGGCTGCCCCGTCTGCATCTGTCCGGAGGAGGCGATTGTTGAAGCGATTGATCTGGCACTCAACCAGCCAATAACACTAGTCGCCTTCGGGGATATGTTACGGGTGCCGGTAAATGGCAAAAAGGGTGAAGTCAACTCATTAGAGCAGGCTCGCGCTGCCGGCGGCGATATCCGGCCGATTGCCACACCGCAGGAGGCGGTTCAACTAGCCAAAGCAGAGCCACAGCGGCCGGTTATCTTCTTTGTCGCCGGTTTTGAGACCACCTTAGCCCCGGTAGCCGCGATGGTGGCAGAAGGGATCCCCGATAATCTGCTACTCCTTCTAGCCGGACGACGCACCTGGCCGGCGGTTGATCTACTATTAAACTCCCCGCCGGTGCAGTTTGATGCCCTGATCGCCCCAGGTCATGTCGCCACCGTTATGGGAGCCGATGAGTGGCAGTTTGTCGTCACAGCGCACCAGATCCCGACCGCAGTGAGCGGCTTTACCCCGGAGTCGCTGTTAGCGGGTTTCTATTCGGTAATTCGTCAACGCCAGCAACAGCGACTATTTGTCGATAACTGCTATGGCGAACTGGTTAATCCCGATGGCAATCGCCGGGCACAGCAGTGGTTAAATCAGGTATTTGATATCGTCGATGCAAACTGGCGCGGCATCGGCACCATTGCCGCTTCCGGCTACGCCTTAAAACCAGCGCTACGCCACCATGACGCGCGTCACCACTATCCCACCCCACCGCAACAGCGCCGCCGCGCCGGTGAAATGCCCCCCGGCTGCGACTGTGCTGCCGTGGTTTTAGGGCAGAAGCGGCCAAATCAGTGCCGCCTCTACGCGAAAGCGTGTACTCCTCGTACCCCGGTCGGCCCCTGCATGGTCTCGGATGAGGGTGCTTGTCGGATTTGGTGGTCTGGATAAATGAGCGATAGCTTCAATCCGAAAATGGTTAGATTCTCATGAGGTTAAACCATGAATATAATGGAAGTTGATGCTCATAGAGCAAAAATAGCGTATGACCCCGATATCGATATGTTCAGAGGCGAGATATTAGGCTTAAACGGAGGTGCCGATTTTTATGGCACTAATCCGGAAGAACTGAAGCGGGAATTCAAAAAATCGCTACAGATATTTCTACAGGAGTGCCAAGAGAGAGGCATCCCCCCCTATAAAGAGTACTCCGGACGCTTTAACTTAACTATCCCCCCCAAACTCCACCAAGAGATTGCCACACGCGCTAATGTCGAGCAAAAGAGTATCAATCAATGGCTGACCGATACTCTGCAAGAAATAATCCAACAGCAACACAATTAATACCATGCCCCAAGCACTGATACTACAACATGTTCCGTTTGAAGGCGCCGGCTCAATTGAGTCATGGCTCAATACACACCACTACAGCGTGCACTACTGTCAACTCTACAACGGCGATCCCCTGCCCGATCCTGACACTATTGACCTGCTCATCATCATGGGCGGGCCGATGAGCGTTAACGATGAAGCGGACTACCCTTGGCTTGCTGATGAAAAGCTCTTTATCGCCACGGCAATTCAGATGGCAGTTCCGACACTCGGGATATGTTTGGGAGCTCAACTCATTGCCAATGCCCTCGGCGCAGCGGTCTACCTTAACCCGGTGAAAGAGATCGGTTGGTTTAAGGTTAACGCCGTCGCCTCCACACTGCCACTACCACCGCAATTTAACGCGTTTCACTGGCATGGTGAGACATTTGACCTGCCACCGGGAAGTCAACATATCGCCCGCTCCAGCCACTGCCTGAATCAGGGCTTTAGCCTCGGTGATCGCGTTATCGGGCTGCAGTTTCATCTCGAAACCACCCCCGAATCGGCCACGGCGCTAATTGAAAACTGTCGTGATGAATTAAACGAAAGCGATACCATTCAATCTGAAACCGCCATTTTAGCTGCTCCGGCGAGCCACTATCAGCAGATGAATCAGATTATGGCTGCGCTGTTAGGCCGTTTAACATCATCTGTTCCTTAAGCGTACACCGCCTATCCTCTTAACGGTGAGGTTTTATTCGCCCTCAGCGGAACGGGATAGCAAGCCCACGGCGTGTAGGGGCGGGTTTCAAACCCGCCCCTACGAAACCCGGGCATTGTTCATCGTCTCGTCACCCTCATGAGGCATGATTTCCTCGCCTTCCCTCTCCGCCTCTCCCAGTGGGAAGGGGGTGGAGGGGAGCTGACGAAGAGATGAACAAGGCCGGTAAGCGCAAGAGCTGGCTATACGGAATTCAACAACCATAACCGGGGCGATGGCTGATCGAGCAAACTAATGGAAAAATTTTTTAATACCAAAGGATCGATGAGCTGTAGCGTTTTGCCTACAAATGGCAACATAATCGAGCACTATGCTGATACCGGTCGCGGAGAGAGTTGCCTAGTGGTCGGCTTCTCTAACAGGGGTAAACCGATACACACTGGTTACTTGCTCGGTTTGCAACGCTTTAGGATGGGGGTAATTGAGCCACCTGCCAGATTCGAACTGGCGACCCGCTGCTTACGAAGCAGACGCTCTACCGACTGAGCTAAGGTGGCTGAGCGGCTATGATAACACTTTTTTTCCCGTTTGTAGTTGTAAAGCGATGGTGGCTAGATGGCGTCCTTGGGCGAGCGCTAGCTCATGTTCGATAGTATCGAGGGGGCGGTCGTTGCGCGGGCCATTGAAGTGGCTGACGCCGTAAGGGGTGCCACCACCGCTGGTATTGAGCAGTCCATGTTCACGATAGGGTAGGCCGCAGTAGATCATTCCGTGGTGAAGCAGCGGCAGCGCCATGGTTAATAGGGTGCTCTCCTGCCCTCCGTGGAGGCTGGAGCTGCTGGTAAAGCAGCCGGCCGGTTTGCCGATGAGATCGCCCGATAGCCAGAGAGCGCTGGTCGAATCGATAAAATATTTCATCGCTGCGGCCATGTTGCCAAAACGGGTTGGGGAGCCAAGGAGTAATCCGTCACACTGGCGTAGCTCCTCTATTGTGGCATAGGGGGCACCCCTATCGGGAATAGCAGGGGCAGTCGCTTCGCAAGTGGCAGAGATGGGGGGCACTGAGCGTAACTGCGCTTGGCAGCCATCGACCGACTCTACCCCTCTGGCAATGAGCCGTGCTAGTTCTGCGGTGGTACCGCCGCGACTGAAGTAGATGACCAAAATTTGACACATCGGTGGCTCTCCTTGTATTAAATGTATTAAATGTATTAAATGGTTAGCAGAGACTGATCATAACGCATGTAGTGGGGGTCGTCGTGGCTACCCCTGTTTTTGTAGCAGCAGCCAGTGGGGAGGAGGGCGTCGGGTCGCTTCGGGTTTAAGTGAGTATCGCTGTGTGAGTGACGCTGTGCACTGTAGCCAGTTAACTACCGCTCGCGCCTCTAGTTCCCCCTCTCTATGACCGCGATAGAGCATAATGGATAGATATCCTTCCGGTTTTAAAAGTTGCAGACTCTGCTCTAATGCCGCTAGGGTCGTGTTCGCCTCAGTGGTATAGCGCCTCTCTGATCTAGGACGGTAGCCGAGATTAAACATAATCAGCGCAACTCGACCGAGCATCTCTGCGCTTAGTACGGCAACCATATCGGCATGAGTGTGGCAAAAGAGCGTCACCCGATGGAGCGGCTGCCGAGCTAACTGCTGTTGTAGCGCTGTAATGGCGCTGTTATCAACATCGAAACCAACTACCTGCCCTTGAGTACCGCACTGTTGTGCTAGAAAGAGGGTATCGTGGCCATTACCTACTGTCGCATCAATGACAGTGGCGTCGGGCGATAGCAGCGGCGCTAACTGCTGCTGCGCCAGCGCTGTTAGAGGTAGATAGGCGATTGGAGCTAACTCTGAAGGTGACGGTGGATATATTCCGTCGGGCCAACCTGATTCATCGTATAAAAATGGAGTCCCGGCGCTCCTAGCTCCAGTAGCTGCTGACAGAGCTGGAGGGTGAAATCGAGCCCAAACTGGCGTAGTGAGCTAAGATCATCGCCGTAACTCTCCAGTTTCAGTCGCAGCCAGCGCGGAATTTCAGCCCCACATATAGCCGAAAATCGGGCTAGCTGCTTAATATTGGTGACCGGCATGATGCCAGGATAGATCGGAACGGTAATGCCGCGTTGGTGGCAGCTATCGAGAAAGTGGCGATAGGCATCGACATTGTAGAAGTACTGGGTAATCGCTGAGTCGGCACCGGCTGCGACCTTTTGGGCAAAATAGTCTAAATCGGCCTCGGCACTAACCGCCTGCGGGTGAAACTCGGGGTAGGCGGCGACCTCAATCGTAAAGTGTTGACCATGCCGTTGGCGAATAAACTCTACCAGTTCGTTCGCATGGTTTAGCTCGCCAGTGTCGCGCATGCCTGAGGGCATATCGCCACGAAGGGCGACGATGCGGGTCACGCCCATCTCAACATAGCGCTGTAGTAGTTTGGCGATATCGTCACGGCTGGCACCGATACAGGAGAGGTGGGGGGCGGTATCGAGACCGGCTGCGAGCATCTCGCTAACCGTCTCTATCGTACCGTGTTGGGTACTGCCACCGGCTCCGAAGGTGACCGATACATAGGCTGGCTTAAGCTGCTGTAGCTGCTGGCGAGTCTGCTGTAGTGTCTGTTTGGCTTCAGCGCTCTTTGGGGGGAAAAATTCAAAACTAAATTGGGGTTGAGTCATGGCTCACTCCGTAACAGAGCTCCCCGCTATCAAAATAGGTAGCTTGATAGCGGGGAGAGGCGATTAAAAATTAGTAGCGATAGTGGTTCGGTTTATAGGGGCCGTCTGGGCTGACGCCAATATAG